>JAZKGO010000041.1:34174-59583 GCA_040385875.1 Bacteroidota bacterium | reverse complement strand
TATTATGGGAGATTTCGTGATAAAAAACTAATGGCAGCACAAATTGAATATCGTTTTTTACCTTTTCCGTTTAGCAAGCGTTTTGGTGCAGCTGCATTTTTATCTACCGGCACGGTGTTTCCAACATTTTCAGCTTTTCAGTCGGACAAAATGTTACCAGCTGGAGGCTTCGGGCTGAGATATTTGGTTTTTCCTAAAAAAGATATTTTTCTTAGGTTTGATGTTGGCTTTACTAAAGAAGGCCCAGCGTTTTATATTTTTAATGGAGAGGCTTTTTGAAAAAAATCTCCCCAAAAACAAACAAACCGTTGCTAAAAGCACCGGTTTGTAAGAATTACACTTCATCAACAAACTAAAAACCAAATATAGATTAGTAACTAGAATGTTACTAACTGAAATATAAGGAGCTGTAGGAGAAGGATTCGAACCTCCACAGGGTAGTTAGCTATGGCGCAAAAACTGATTTGTGGTCAACCCAATACGCCACGTTTGTTCTATTATCCCCACCCCCGAGACAGGAGGGCACGTCTGCCAATTTCATCACCCTACAGTGTAAATCAATTACTGAATTGACTCTGCAAAATTAATATAAAGTTTAATTGTTTGCAAATATTTTATTAAATTAACTGAATAAATACAATATTTTTAATGATATGGATAAAATTATGATAAATTCGCATTGCATTAAACTGAAATTATAGAAATTTTAACAATTTTTTAAAAGTATGGAATCAAAATCTTTAGAAATTGATCAAGTTGACCTTAAAATACTTGCCTTATTGATGGCTGATGCCAATATGCCCTATACCGAAATTGGTAAAAAGGTGTTTGTATCAGGCGGTACTGTGCATGTAAGGATGCGCAAAATGGAACAAATGGGGATTGTTAAAGGTTCGCAATTAGTAATTGACACCGCCAAAATGGGATGGGATATATCGGCCTTTTTAGGGATTTATTTGGATAAAAGCTCACTTTTTGATGAGGTAGCTAAACAAATGGAAAAGATTCCGGAGGTGGTAAATATCCACTATACCACAGGTATTTATTCAATGTTTGCCAAAATATTATGTAAAGACACGAATCATTTAAGGGAGGTATTGCATGATAAAATTCAAAAAGTGGTGGGAATTCAACGGACTGAAACTTTTATTTCATTGGAGGAGAGAATCAATCGACCTGCACCGTTTTTGGGCTAATAGCCTCCTGATCCAAGAGTAAGGAATTTGCTGGGTATCAATTTTAGTAATTGCCTTTCTCGAATTGCTTATAAAAAATTAATACAATGTCTTTGCTTTTTTCTCGAATTACCTCTTTGACAAACCATTCTTTGCCTTTTTTTCCTTTCTTCGAACTAAAAACTGCCAAAATTGTTGTATTTTTGTACCCTTATTTAGAATGATTATTATTCCATTAGGAAAAATATAAAATGGCAAAAGAAGAGATAGATATTTTAGAAGAAGTAACCAGTTCGGAATATAAGTATGGTTTTGAAAGCCATTTTGAAACGGATGAGGCGCCTGTTGGATTAGATGAAAGCACAATTCGGTTTATTTCAGCCAAAAAAAATGAGCCAGAATGGATGTTGGAATACCGCCTCAAGGCTTTTGCCATTTGGCAAACAATGACCGAACCAAACTGGGCTAATGTCCATTACAAAAAGACTGACTATCAGGCTATTAAGTACTATTCAGCACCAGTTCAAAAGAAAGAAATTGATTCTTTGGAAGAATTTGATGCTGAAATGAAAAATACTTGGGACAAATTGGGCATTTCATTAACAGAGCAAAAAAGATTGGCAGGCGTAAAAGAAACACCAAGAATGGCGGTTGATGCAGTAATTGATTCGGTTTCTGTAGCGACAACTTTCAAAAAAGAACTTTCTGAAAAAGGCATCATTTTCTGTGCGATTTCAGAGGCTATTCGTGAGCATCCAGAATTAATTAAAAAGTATTTAGGCTCGGTTGTTCCTGTAAGAGATAATTTCTTTTCAGCATTGAATGCGGCCGTGTTTTCCGATGGATCATTTTGCTATATTCCAAAAGGCGTTCGCTGCCCAATGGAGCTTTCTACCTATTTTCGTATCAATGCAGCCAATACTGGTCAGTTCGAAAGAACGCTTATTGTGGCCGATGAAGGCAGTTATGTAAGTTATTTGGAAGGTTGTACTGCCCCAATGCGTGACGAAAATCAGTTGCATGCGGCTGTTGTCGAAATATTTGCCCATGCTGATGCAGAGGTAAAATACAGTACAGTTCAAAACTGGTACCCAGGTGATAAAGAGGGCAAAGGTGGTATTTATAATTTCGTAACAAAGCGTGGTATTTGTGAAGGAAATAATTCAAAAATATCTTGGACTCAGGTTGAAACGGGTTCGGCTATTACTTGGAAATACCCTTCTGTGATTCTGAAAGGGGATAATTCTATCGGTGAATTTTATTCGGTGGCCGTTACCAACAATTATCAACAAGCTGATACAGGTACAAAAATGATCCATATTGGTAAAAATACCAAGAGCAGGATTGTTTCAAAAGGTATTTCGGCTGGGAAATCTCAAAACTCATACAGAGGCCTTGTACAAGTACATAAGCGTGCCGAAAATGCAAGAAATTTCTCACAATGTGATTCCCTTTTAATGGGTGATCGATGTGGTGCACATACTTTCCCCTATATTGAAGTTAAAAATAATACCGCAACTGTTGAGCATGAGGCAACTACATCAAAAATTGGTGAAGATCAATTGTTTTACTGCAATCAAAGAGGCATTAGTACTGAAGCGGCAGTAGCATTAATTGTAAATGGTTACGCCAAAGAGGTGCTGAATCAACTCCCAATGGAGTTTGCAGTGGAAGCACAGAAATTGCTAGCAGTGAGCTTGGAGGGCAGTGTAGGATAAATAAATTTACGATTTTAGATTTGGGATTTTCGATTTCAAAAATTAATAAAGGTTGCAAGTAATTTAATATTGTTTGCAACCTTTTCGTTTTTATGAGGGTCATTATCAAAACAAAACAAAACAAAACAAAACAAATTTTTTAGGATGAAAAAGCTACTTATTATAATCGGATATATTTTTATAGTTTCTTGTAAATCAGAAGAAGTACTGGAAAATAGTTCGAATGATGTTTTCTTTAGTTATAGCCCAACTCAATGTTCTGAAAAGTGGCAGTTTGGTGCGAATGATACAGAAACCCTTGCCAACATTAAACTATTTTTGAAAGAAAATGAAATTGAAGTAAAAACAATCACAATTTCTCAACCAGACGGAAAGATTTATTGTGCTGCTTGTAACTGTCCATCAGGTCGTTATATCGATTTAACAGCTGATTTAATCTATCTTGAAAAACTGAAGAAATTGGGGTATATTCAAAAGATCATTAATTAGGGAAGTTTTTAACACTAAGTCGCAATAGCTCAAAAGGATTATTTAAATTCAATCCGCCCTTGCAATCCGCCCGTGTGCACGACTACAATTTTTGAATTGATTGGAAAATAATCTCTCTTTATTTTATCCAAAACACCATAAAATACCTTTGCATTATAGACTTGTTCTAATGGAATATTATGCTCATTTTCAAATGTTTGCATAAAATTTAGAAGCTCAGAATCATATTTTCCATAACCGCCAAAATGGTAATCAGAAATAATTTCAAAATTCGATTTATTTCGAAAATAATGAGAAGGAATAAGTTGGTTAATATCATTTATCCCTTTTAAAGCGGGAAATCCCAATATTTTGCAATCCAATCTGCTGCTATTTAAAAGCCCTGCAAAAGTTCCTCCAGTGCCAATTGAGACACAAACAAAATTAGCCTCAATCTGATTATCAATTTCATCCATCAATTCTACAACTCCTCTGATGGCTAGTTCGTTAGTGCCTCCTTCAGGCAGAACATAGGCGTTTTTTCCATATTTATTGGCCAAGATATCTTTGTTTTGATAGTCAGTTCTATTCACGAAAACCAAATCCATACCTTTACTTTTAGCAAATTTTAAAGTTTCATTGGAATCGGAGTTCAATTCATCCCCTCTGATAATGCCGATTGTTTTGAAGTTAAATTCTTCTCCTGCAGCAGCCACTGCATAAATATGGTTTGAATAGGCTCCTCCAAAAGTGAGTAAGGTTTCAAAACCTGACTTTTGGGCTTCAATAAGATTGTATTTTAATTTACGCCATTTATTCCCCATGATTAATGGATGCAAAAGATCATCCCTTTTTACATGCAATTCTATATTCTTGTCTTCCCAAATGGGTGAAAAAATCTGCTGAATGGGAGATATGGATGCCGAAAGATTGATAATTAAAAGGTAATTTTGTGTTTTACAAAATTAGAAACAATTTGGGAATGTTGTCAGAAAACCAAAATAATGAGAATGCGGAAGAGCTGGATCAAGAGGAGGATGAATTATATGAGCACCATAGAATTGAGGTAGACAAAGGCCAAAGTTTATTGCGATTGGATAAGTATTTAATGATAAAAATCCAAAATGCTACTCGCACTAAAATTCAGTATGCCATTGATGCTGAGAGTGTTAGGGTGAATAATAAGCTTGCTAAAGCCAGCTATCAAGTTAAGCCTGATGATATAATTACAGTTTCGCTGCCATACCCTCCGAGGGATACGACCTTACTTCCAGAAAACATTCCACTAACGATAATTTTTGAAGACGAAGATATTTTAATTGTAAATAAAGCACCCGGCATGGTAGTGCACCCTGGTTTTGGGAATTGGTCGGGCACTTTGGTCAATGCTTTAATTTATCATTTTCAGAATTTGCCGACTTCCAAAAATGGAGAAATTCGGCCAGGATTGGTTCACAGGATTGATAAAGACACCTCAGGATTATTGGTAATTGCTAAAACGGAATTTGCCATGACACATTTGGCAAAGCAATTTTATGATCATACTATTGAACGGACCTATTATGCATTGGTTTGGGGCGAATTGAAACAACAAAAAGGCTTTATTGAAGGCCATATCGGGCGCAGTGCCAAAGACCGTAAAGTCATGGCGGTTTTTCCAGATGGCTCACAAGGCAAGGAAGCAAAAACACATTATGAAGTGATAAAATCCATGAGATATGTTTCATGGGTAAAATTAAATTTAGAAACTGGCCGTACCCATCAAATAAGAGCCCATATGAAATATCTAGGTCATCCACTATTCAACGATGCTACTTATGGAGGGGATAAAATTGTTAAAAACACCAATTATCCTAAATTTGAGAAATTTGTAAAAAATTGCTTTGAAATGTGCCCAAGACAGGCATTGCATGCGCAGTCATTAGGATTTGTTCATCCTAAAACCAAAAAATTTATGCACTTTGAGTCTGAATTACCCACAGATATTAAAAGTATTCTCTCAAAATGGGAGAATTTTGTGCAGGAAGATTGAATTAAAATTTATCTATTAAAAGTCGATTAGAAAATGGAAGTTATTATTAGAAAAGGTTTGAAATCAGATGTGCCAGCCGCTTTTGATTTAATTAAAGAATTGGCCATATACGAAAAAGCTGAAGATCAGGTGAGCAACACCATTGAAATGATGTATAAAGATGGCTTCGGTGAAAATCCTATTTTCGGGTTTTACATTGCTGAAAATGAGGGATTAGTGGTAGGCATGGCACTTTATTATTTCAGATACAGTACTTGGAAAGGTAAAAGGCTTTTTTTGGAAGATTTAATCGTCACCAAAAATTTTCGTGGAAAAGGATTAGGGGAAAAATTGTTGAATGAAATGATCAATGAAGCTCGGGCTAGCCATTGCTCTGGCCTCATGTGGCAAGTGCTCGATTGGAATGAAACCGCAATCAATTTTTACAATAAATTTGGCGTCAGATATGACAAAGGTTGGTACAATGTTCACTTAGATTTTTAGTAAGTTTTTAGAAAGATTTATCTAATAAATTGGTTCGATTTATTAAAAAAATTCAAATAAATCATTTGATTTGACTATTCTGCAAATTTTTACTAAATTTACTCCGATGAATTAATAGTATTATTTTTTAAAGAAAAATCTGTCTTTTTCAAATAATATAGTTACATTGAGCATCAGAAATTATTATTACTTTGTCAATCAAAATTCTTTAAAACTTCAACCATTATCAATCTTCATTATGAAAAAAACTAAAACATTTACCATGAAATGTATGTTATTTTTACTTGCATTTTGTATTTCATCTGCAATAATTGCGCAAACTAAAATATCTGGAAAAATTAAGGACGGAGCTACCAATGAAACACTTGCTGGGGTAAATATTTCAGTAAAAGGTAAAGTAATTGGAACCACTACCGATGCTAATGGCAATTTTTCGTTGTCAACTAACACCCCAACACCTTTTACAATTTCTGTTTCATTTGTGGGATACCAGTCTGAAGAAATTGTTATTTCTGGAGATAAAGTGGTAAATGTATCGATGAAAGAGCAGGCAATTATGGGTCAGGAAGTGGTAATAGCTGCCTCTAGGGTGGAGGAAAGTGTAATGCGCTCACCAGTATCTGTTGAAAAAATGGATATTCGTGCCATGAAAGAAACGCCCGCTGCTTCATTTTATGATGGTTTAGCTAATATAAAGGGAATTGATATGACCACTCAAGGCTTACTCTTCAAATCAGTTAATATGAGAGGTTTTGGTGCTACGGGTAACCCTCGTACTGTTCAAATGATTGATGGAATGGATAATCAGGCACCAGGCTTGAACTTCCCAGTTGATAATATTGTAGGTATGCCAGAGCTGGATGTGGAATCTGTGGAGATACTTCCAGGGGCAGCCTCTGCTTTGTATGGTCCCAACGCATTACAAGGATTGATATTAATGAATAGTAAAAGTCCATTTTTATATCAAGGGCTATCGGCGGCAGTTAAAACTGGCATTATGAGTGCTGATAATCGTGCGGTGAAAAATACTCCATTTTATGATGCTTCAATTCGTTGGGCAAAGGCATGGAACAATAAATTTGCGATGAAACTTAATTTTGCTTATTTGAGTGCCAAGGATTGGGAAGCTACGAATACAACCAACTTAAATATAGGGGGTGTTCAAAACGGAACAAGAGGAGCTGGTGTAAACTATGATTATGATGGCATTAACGTTTATGGCGATGAAGTACAAGCCAATATGCTTACAGTTGCCAATAGTTTGGTAGCTGCTAAATTGTTGCCTGCCGCTGCCACCGCTATTATCCCCAATATTCCGGTAAGTCGCACAGGATTTTTAGAAAGAGATTTGGCTGATTATGATACAAAAAGTTTCAAATTTAATGGAGCATTGCATTATAGATTGACTGAAAAAATGGAATTGGTGGGCCAATTAAATTATGGAACGGGTACCACTATGTATACAGGAACAGGCCGTTACTCATTGCGAAATTTTGCAATGACTCAGGCCAAAATTGAATTGAAAGGGGATGCCTTTACCTTGCGTGGATACACTACACAAGAGCGCTCTGGGGAATCTTATTTCACTGGCCTTCAGGCAGTTTCAATGTTGAATGACATTAAACCTCATGCAAACTGGTTTGGAGAATATGTGGGTGCTTTTGCACAAGCAAGATCAGCTGGTGCAGCTGAGGCATCTGCCCATGCTTTAGCAAGATCAGTTGCCGATAAAGGAATGCCTACGGCGGGAACACAAGCCTTTGAAACTTTGAAAGAAAAATTTGCTTCTAAAGCAATTATCGATGGTGGGGGTGCTTTTTTAGATAAAACCAATCTCTATCATTTGGAAGGAATTTATAATTTCAAAAATAAAATAAAAGTGATTGAATTGTTGGCGGGTGCCAATCTTAGAAAATTTGTATTAAAATCTAATGGAACGCTTTTTGCAGATAAAAAAGAGGGTAGAACAGGGACTATACCAATTAACGAATTCGGTGCATTTTTACAAGCTGGAAAAAGCCTCTTTGACAATAAGTTTAAGTTAACGGCATCGTTGCGATACGATAAAAACCAAAATTTTGATGGACAAATTTCACCGAGGGTTTCTGGGGTTTACACAATTGGTGAAAGTAATTTCAGACTTTCTTACCAAACAGGTTTTAGAATACCAACTACCCAAAACCAATACATTGATTTAAAAACACCTTCAGGCACATTGATTGGCGGTTTACCCGAATTTGATAAAAGATACAACTTGGCAAATGGAATTGCAGTATCCGATTTGACGACTGCCAATATTATTAAATATGCTTCTGATCCTGCTACTATTGCTCAAGCTCAAGCTTATGCTACAGCTGCTGTTACAGCACAAGCTACCCCATTAATTACTGCAGGCGTAACAGCCGCCATTAAAGATGGCGTGGTTAAAGCGGTAACAGCTGGCATTACACAACAAGTAACCGCTGGTGTAACCGCTGCTATTACTAAACAAGTTACAGACGGAGTTACTGCTGCCATTACAAAGCAAGTTACCGACGGGGTTACTGCTGCTATTACTCAACAAGTAACGGCTGGTGTAACCGCTCAGGTGGAGGCAATGGTGGCAGATGGAACTTTGGCTCCTGAAAATGCTGCTGCTGCAATAGTTGCTGGGGTAGCGGCTAACCTTCCAGGAGCTTTGGCTGCCAATTTAGAGGCAGGGGTTGCGGCAACATTGCCGGGCGCATTAGCTGCTAACTTGCAACCTACAGTAAGTGTTCAATTACCTTTGGCATTAGCTGCTAATTTGGAGCCAGCTGTTGCTGCTGCTCTTCCTGGTGCTTTAGCTGCTAATTTAGAGCCAGCTGTTGCTGCTAATTTGCCAGGGGCTTTGGCTGCTAATTTCCAGCCAGCTTTCAACGCTGAACTAGCTAAAGCTTTGGCTGCAGCTGTTCCAGGAGTTACTAATCAAGTTTTACCTGCATTCGCTCTAGCAAAAATTCCAAAATACAAATCAAGACCACTTAGACCGGAAAGAATTCAGTCTTGGGAGGTGGGTTACAAAGGTTTAATTGCAAAAAGATTGTTCATTGATGCTTATTATTACCAAAGTTTATATAAAGACTTTATCGGAGGAACAGCTGTTGTTGTACCTACAGCGGCGGCCGGACCTGGCTTGCCAATTGAATCGGGAGCAGGAGGTGCCTCAACTAGATTGGCCTATTCCCGTCCTTCAAATACAGCATCTGAAATAAAAGCTGCTGGTTGGGCTACCAGTATAAATTATTCATTAACCAAGGGATATAATGTAGGTTTAAATATTTCTAATAATGAATTAACGGGTTTTACGGCTACTGCCGAGCAGCAATATGCTGGCTTTAATACACCAAAATATCGTTACAATCTTAATTTTGGAAAAAGATTGGGTAGTGGCGAGAAAGTTGGCTTTAATGTGGTGCTACGTCATCAAGATGCTTTTATTTGGGAGTCTGGTTTCAACCAACCAACTACTACAGCTGTTGAAAGATTTACCAATACAGAGGTACCTAAAATTACCAATTTGGATGCTCAGGTTAGTTTCAAATTGCCAAGCTTCAAATCTATCTTGAAAGTAGGAGGTACTAATATTGGCTCAAAACCTTATTTTCAAGCCTATGGTAGTGCTTTAGTTGGCTCTATGTATTATGTTTCTTTATCTTTTGACGAATTGTTTAATAGATAACAAATTTGAAATGGTAATGAATGAAATTAAATGGGGGCAGTTTTAGTCCCCATTTTTTATAAGAATTTATACCCTAAAAAATAAATGAATTGAAAACTAAAATAATTGGTACTGGAACGGTTTTGCCTTCGATGATTGTCAAAAACAGCTATTTTTTAAATAGTGAGTTTTATGACAAAGAAGGCCACAAAAATGAAAAGCCAATGGCCGAAGTAATTGAAAAATTACAAACAATCACTGGTATATCAGAAAGGCGTTATATCCCTTTTGATGAGGATTCAGTTCCATTTATGGCTGAAACAGCATTAAAAACCATTGCAGATGCTGGTTTACAAGTGAATGATTTATCAGGAATAATAGTGGCGCACAATGCGGGTAATATGATTGTTGGTAAAAAGGTTTGGCATCCTGTGCCTAATATGGCTGCTCTTTTAAAAAATAGAATTAATTCTACCAACCATAATTGTTTTGCATATGACCTTTTATTTGGTTGCCCAGGATGGGTGCAAGGTATTATTCAGGCGCACCAAACTATTCAAATGGGCGAGGCCGAGCATATTTTAGTGGTAGGAGTGGAGGTAGCTTCTCGATTAGTAGATCCGCATGATCTGGATTCAATGATTTTTGCGGATGGCTGCGGGGCATGTATTGTTTCAAAATCGGATGAGGGTGAAAGTGCTGGCTTTATTTCTTCCGCCACTTTTTCGCATGCCAATGATGACATTACAAGTATTTATTTAGGCGAGTCAAATAACGAAAGCGGCCTGGCCGGAAGTTGTTATTTGCATATGAATGGAAAGGAAGTGTATAAATATGCCACCATTTGGCTTCCACAGGTAATTAAAAAAGCTTTAGATAAAGCTAATTTGAATGTGGATGATATAGATATGTTCCTTTTTCATCAAGCCAATGGTAAAATGTTGGCTGCAATTGCCAATAATTTGGCAAGTTTATATGGAAAACAAAACTCATCATTTGAAGGAAAAATCCCTACCATAATAGAATTTACAGGAAATACTTCAGTAGCTACCATTCCAACGATGCTTGATTTGATTTTAAAAAATAATTTGGAAGGCTATCAAATTAAATCTGGTGATAAGGTGGTGTTTGCCTCAGTAGGAGCTGGAATGCACTGTAATGCCATTATATATCAGTTTTGAGATTTGCTTTGTAAGCTTTTAGGTTAAAATACTGACTTCTAGAATAAATTATTAATTTTAGTGATTTTCATAATCCCTCCCAAATAACAATATAATTATGCTAAACTTATCAACTATTTTGGAGGATAGCGCAAGGCGATATCCATCAAAACCCGCCTTTACCTTCTTGGATAATACCTTAAGTTATTCTCAAGTAAATGCGGCAGCTAATCAGGTCGCTAATTCGTTAATTAGCAAAGGGATTCAAGCCAATGATAAAGTTGCTTTAAGTTGTTTTAATTTGCCTTACTTTCCGATTATCTATTTTGGAATTCTAAAAGCTGGGGCTGTAGTCGTGCCTTTAAGTGTTCTTTTGAAAGAAGAGGAGATAGCCTATCACCTTTCGGATAGTGAGGCAAAAGCCTATTTTTGTTTTCTGGGTTCTGCTGAATTGCCAATGGCCAAAATGGGCTTCGAAGGATTTAAAAAAGCACAAAGTTGCAATGAATTTATAGTGATTATGCCTAAAGGCAGTGACCCTTCCCCATTTGAAGGGATAGAAACTTTTGGCGAACTGATGGCGGGTCAATCCACTCAATTTGAAACATCACAAACCAGTGCGGAGGATACGGCCCTAATTATTTATACTTCAGGTACAACTGGAAAACCAAAAGGTGCTGAACTTACCCATTCAAATTTGTTTTGTAATGCAGTTTTATGTGCTGATTTATTTCAGCTGACCAGTGACGATACCTCATTAATCGTGCTTCCTTTGTTTCATATTTTTGCAATGACTTGCATTATGAATTCTGGAATCTATCGGGGAGGACATAGTATTTTATTGCCAAAATTTGATGCTGAAGCTGTATTTAGTTTATTGGAAAAGCACAATGTGACGATATTTGGGGGTGTGCCAACTATGTATTGGGGGCTATTGAATTATAAAGGAAGAGATTTTGATTATGTAAAAATTGCTCAAAATCTGAAAATGGCAGTTTCTGGTGGAGCCGCTTTGCCAGTACAAGTTTTGGAAGATTTTCAAAATAAATTTGATGTTTCAATTTTGGAGGGTTACGGCATGTCAGAAGGCTCACCTGTTGTAACTTTCAATCAATTGGCATTTGGTACAAAACCAGGCTCTATTGGAAAGCCTGTTTGGGGTGTGGAGGTGAAACTAGTTGATTCTGAGGGGAATGAAGTTGGAATTGGTGAAAAAGGGGAGTTGCTTTATCGTGGACATAATGTGATGAAAGGTTATTATAAAAAACCTGAAGCAAATGCAGAAACATTAAAAAACGGTTGGTTGTATTCAGGTGATATTGCCGTCAAAGATGAAGATGGCTTTTATTATATCGTAGACCGAACAAAAGATATGATTATCAGAGGTGGCTTCAATGTATATCCTCGTGAAGTAGAAGAAATGATTATTCAACATCCTGCTGTTTCATTAGTAGCCGTAATTGGGGTGCCAGATAACCAATTTGGAGAAGAAATAAAAGCATTTGTGGTTCTGAAACCAGACTGCCAATTGTCGGAATCTGAACTTGTAGCTTGGGCTAAAGAGAAAATTGCTGCTTATAAATACCCAAGAATGGTTGAATTTTTGGCGGCTTTGCCGATGAGTGCAACGGGTAAAATATTGAAAAAAGAATTGAAGAAATAGGCTAGTCTAATAAATCAGGTCTTAATCTTTTGGTGCGCTCGATGGATTGATCATGGCGCCATTCTTCTATTTTGGCCTCATGGCCTGATAGTAGTATTTCTGGTACCTTTAAGCCTTCCCATTCAGCTGGCCGTGTATAAACAGGCGGTGCCAATAAATTATCTTGAAAGGAATCAGTTAATGCAGAGGTTTCATCATTGATGGCACCTGGTATTAATCGCACAATGGCATCAGTTATAGCTGCGGCGGCAATTTCACCGCCTGAGAGCACATAATCGCCAATGCTTATTTCTTTGGTGATAAAATGGTCACGAACACGCTGATCAATACCTTTATAGTGCCCACATAATATCAATAAATTTTTGGATAAAGATAGTTGATTGGCCATTTTTTGGTTAAAAGTGGAGCCATCGGGAGTGGTGTAAATGATTTCATCATAAACTGTTTCATTCTGTAAAGATCGAATACAATTGGCAATTGTTTCGATTCCTAATACCATTCCAGCTCCACCACCAAAGGGATAATCATCAATTTGAGCATGCTTTTTTGTGGAGTAATCTCTGAGATTGATTACTTTTACCATGGCTATATTGGCATCCTGAGCACGTTTTAGAATAGAATGCTCAAAAAAGCCAGTGAGTAAGCTTGGTACACAAGTAATAATATCTATTCTCATTTTTTAGCTGAAATTAAAGACTGTCTTGCTGCTCACTTTCATGTTTTTCATCTAAATAAACTTCCAAAAGGCCCTCTGGTAACTTCACATATAGCTCTTTTTTTTCATGATTGGCATTCAATACATGCTCATGGCTAATAGGAATGAGTATTTCTTTTTCTTTATAGTCCATTGAGATTAAATCCTGATGTGGTTGGTTATAAATTGTTTTAATAATTCCCAATTTACCTTTTTGTTCGTCCACAATCTGATAGCCAATTATTTCATGATAATAAAATTGGTCGTCACTTAATTCATCTAATTGATCCAAACTTAAATAGAGCGTTTTTTTTACTAAAAGCTGAGCCTCTTCAATTGAATTGATCTCTTCAAACTTGACGATTGCTTTATCCTGATTGATCCGAATTCTCTCCACAAAAAAAGGAATGAGCTCACCATTTTTTTCAATTAACAAGCCTTCAATATCACTATATTCAGCTGGGTTATCAACATCTAAATGAATGCCAAGTTCCCCTTTTAGCCCATGAGTTTTCACAATATAACCCACTTCATAGCACTCGTCTTTCGTCATGATTGTAGTATTTTTATCACTTTTGCCTTAAACAAAAATACAGACCTATTTTGTAAGTCTGTATTTTTTAAAAAAATATTATTTTCAATTACGCTTGTGGAGCATCGGCATCTGCGGCACCTGCTTGAGGTTGTTCAGTTACTTCTGGCGCAACTTCTTGAGTTTCTTCAGCTACAACAGGTGCTTCTGCTACTACTGGCGCTTCGGCTACTTCCTCAACTACTACAGGAGCTTCCGCCACTACTTCTTCAG
This sequence comes from Bacteroidota bacterium, assembly GCA_040385875.1. Classification (GTDB taxonomy): domain Bacteria; phylum Bacteroidota; class Bacteroidia; order Cytophagales; family Spirosomataceae; genus JANMZR01. The sequence goes on along the minus strand of JAZKGO010000041.1, from coordinate 45,706 downwards.
CAACTGCTGGAGTTTCAACCGCTACTGGAGCCTCGACAACTGCTTCTGGTTCAGCAACTACAGGAGTTTCAACTGCCACCGGTGCTTCAACAACTGCTTCTGGTTCAGCAACTACTGTTTCTTCTTGAACTTCAGCTACTGCTTCTACTTCAGTTTCAGCAACAACTTCTTCAGCTACCTCTTCTTCCACTACTACATTTTTCTTTTCTATCGCTTCAGCTCTCGCAGTATTTACCTTGATTTCGGCTTCTTTACGAGCTTTTGATGCTTTCTCTTTCTTATCAGCTAAACCTTCCACTTTTCCAGAAATTTTAGCTTCTTTTGCTTTCATCCATTCTTCCAAACGGGCATCTGCAATTTCTTGAGTGATAGCACCTTTGGCTACACCAATTTGAAGATGTTTTTTGAACAATAAACCTTTATAAGAAAGCATCGCTTTCACGGTTTCGGTTGGTTGAGCGCCCACCATTACCCATTTAAATGCCACATCTTCTTTCAAATTGATGGTAGCTGGGTTGGTATTAGGGTTATAAATCCCGATTTTCTCGATGAAGCGACCATCACGTGGTGCTTTTGAATCGGCTACTACGATGTCATACATCGCTAATTTTTTACGTCCACGACGTGCTAATCTAATTTTAACGGCCATATTGAGCGGTTTTAGCGAGGGAACCCGTCCCTCTGTGTTTAAAAATTGAGGTGCAAAATTATAGAATTTATTTGAGAATTACAATGTTTGAGGTGAAAATAGTTTTGGGCTGAGGAGGTATGCTATAGAAGCGAAGAGTTTTGCACTCATATTTTATCACTTATAACTCTTCACTAGAAAAAAAGATTAAGCCGATAAGCCGGGTTCTGTCGTGTCTTATCATTTATCTAGCCCCGAAATCACTTTCGGGATCCATCAACCTACCCGTACTGACAATCGGCCGAAGCCAATTAGGAGCGAGCAGCCCCATATTCAGCACTTATTTGGTCTTTCAACACATAAGGCTTGCCTTGCGCCCGCCATCACTGACCGGCCGGTGGGCTCTTACTCCACCATTTCACCCTTATCCCGTCAGACGGGACGGTATCATTTCTGTTGCGCTATCTGTCAAATTTTCGTCTCCAAAAACCTGCCTTCCCGTTAGGAAGTATGTTGCTCTATGTTGCCCGGACTTTCCTCTCTCCCGAAATTATTCGGGACAGTGATAAGATGGCTTAATCTTTTTGCAAAGGTAGGCAAAATAGTCGGAAGTGGTAAATAGTCGTAAACGCATTAGTCACAAGCCTATAAGTCATAAGTCGTAAGTCATAAGGAAGTAAAGCAATAAGTCGAAAGTTAAAATTGAGGAAGTCAATGATTCGTAAGTTAAAAGTTGTGAATTGAGGGTCGTAATTGTGGTTTTATTTTACGAAAAACATTCTTTAAACTTAAAATTTTGAGCCAAAACTTGATGATTTACGACTTACGACTAGTTTTACTTCCGACTACTTTAATTCATACATCGCTTCAAATAATTTCGCCAATTCACGACTCATGCCTGATTCTGAACCTTCAAATTGATTGGCCATGATTGCAAAAGAAAACAGGTCACCATTTTTATTTTTGAAATAGCCTGCAAAAGCCTTTGCTTTTTCAATTGTGCCGCTTTTTACGCTGAAATTTTTTGCCCATATTTTGTTTTTAGCAATATTTTTTACCGTACCATCACGCCCTAAAACTGGAATGCTCTGATGAAAAGCATTGAAGAACGGTAAGCCTGGAGCTTTGGCCAATATTTCTGTCATCAGATTAGCAGTAATGGTATTTGAGGTGGAAAGGCCGCTACCATCTTTCATATATAAGCCTTTCAAATTCAATGATTTATCCTCCCAATATTTTCTTAAAATCTCAATCCCGTTTTCCGTATTGGCTTTTTTGCTTTCAGTGGCTGGAATCGTTTTTAACAGGCATTCAGCGTAAAGATTTATACTTTCATAATTGCAATACAAACTCATTTCAAAAAGAGAAGGGGATTTTACAATATCGACTATTTGTGAAGGTGAATTCTCCTCTACTTTTTCTTTATTTAAAACGATAATATTCATTTTTCCCAATGCATTTTTCAATAAATGGGTAGTTAAATCGGGAGGGTTTGGTATACTGCCTTTTACAATAAAGTCAGCTCTATTGAGTGGTAATTTGCCCTTTGCCAGTATCAAATTGCTGATTGGTGCCGAAAAGAATAGTACATCGTCAAAATGGGTTTCTTTATCGGCCACCACCGAGTTAATGATGTCCGTATCTTGAATGGATGGTTCAATTTTAAATAAATTTGTTTTTTCATTACTTATTTTTCCAGTTGCAAAATGTGCCCTGAATAAATTCTCATTGATATTAATTCCAAATCCGGCAGCACCATAATAATTACCCATATCACCCCATTGCCAAGTTTCGGGTACATTATTGTCTGAAAAAGCCTCAGCATTGGCTATAATATCGCCCGTTATTACTTTTATTTTTAGCTGATTGATTTTGGTTGCCCAGTCGACAAATAATCTTGAATAATCCAAAGTTTCATCAAATCGCCATGAGCCGAGAGTGGGGTCGCCAGAACCCCGAATGATAATATTTCCAAAAAGAGTATCATTTCTTATAATTCCTCTCGTTTCTAAGTGGGTCGAATATCTAAAATTTTCACCCAAGAGAGCCAATGCAGTAGCCGTAGTTACCAGCTTAAGTGTGGATGCAGGCCTTAAAGCCTTCTTTTCATTAAAACCAATCAGCTGATTGCCAGTTTTGCAATTTCTAATCGAAACTCCGAGAGTTCCATTTTCAAGAATCGATGATTTTTGCAAACTATCAATTTTTTGGACAAACCTATCCTCTGCGCTTATTGAGAGTGAGTCGCCTTGAAAATTTAACAAAAAAGCAAAAAGCAATAGCAGCATATTTTTAATTTCTTTATTATAAAAACAAATTTAGTCTAAGTTTTCAGATAAGCTTAATTGATTAGGTATTTCTGAAATTTTTATTATTCTACTATTCGTCAAAATAAATAAAAACTATTTTGGTAAATTTGCAATTCGTGTAGGTCTGATAAAAATTATTTTTTTGTCAAGATGATTAGAAAAGCGAACAACTGCAAGGAATCATCTTTGTGCCAGATTTTTTAAAATTATTTATGAAACTAACATTTTGGGGGGCAGCTAGGCAGGTTACAGGGAGTATGTATTTGTTGGAATTGGCTGATGATTACAGAGTTTTGATTGATTGTGGTACGGACATGGACCGTAAGCTTTATGACGAAAAGGAAGAAACCATAAAGTCTGAATTTGGTTTTTTTCCATTTGACGCTACTCAAATTAATTTGGTCGTACTGACCCACGCACATATTGACCATTCTGGCAATATTCCAATGCTTTATCAGGCTGGCTTTGAAGGGCAAGTACTTTGTACCACAGCTACTTATGAGCTTGCTGAATTGTTGCTATATGATTCGGCTCATCTCCATGCCAAAAGATTGAAAGCTGCTCAGGGTGATACCAAAAAAAGTAAGAAAAAAATGGATCATCTTCAAAAGAGGGGTGATTTCTATTTAGAAAAGCAAGTAAAAGATTCTCTAGAAAACTTTGTTACGCTGCAATTCAACAGAAAGTTTAAAGTAATTGAAGGCTTAAATGTAACATTTATACCGGCTGGTCATTTATTGGGAGCCGCACATGTGATTTTTGATATATATGAAAACGGAGAGAAAAAATCAATCTGTTTTTCAGGTGATCTTGGTCGTTTTAATTATCCCTTACATGTTGATCCTGAGCCAGTTCCGGCTTGCGATTATTTGATTTGTGAAACGACCTATGGAGGCAGAAAACATGAGGATGAAATGATGCCAGAAGATGCCCTTGCAGACGTAATTCAACGTACCTGTATTGACATTCCTGGACGCATGATTGTGCCTTCATTCAGTGTTGGCCGCACTCAAACATTGCTTTATACACTTAATAGATTGTATACTGAGCGAGGTTTTACACCCATAAAAGTGTTTTCAGATAGCCCTTTGGCAAAAGCAAGCACTAGAGTATACCAGCGAAATATCGGTTTGTTGAATAAGGAAGCCAAAGATTACCAGAAGGAAAACGAGTCACTTTTTGATTTTGAAAACCTGCAATATGTCGTTTCTGAAAAAGAAAGCAAAGCGATAGACAATTATAACGAACCTTGTATTATCGTTTCGTCATCTGGTATGGTGCAAGGTGGCCGTGTGGAGTATCATATTGCTCAAAATATTGGTAATACTTATTGTACTATTCTAATGATTGGTTATGCCTCAGAAGGTACTTTAGGAAATAGGTTAATGAATGGACAAAAGACAATCAACATCAAAGGCAAGGAGGTTGAAGTAAAGGCTAATATTGAGAAAATTGACGTATTTAGTGGTCATGCTGATCAAGATGGCTTATTGAAATTTGTAAACTATCAGTCAAAAGAAAAATTGAAAAATATATTTTTGGTACATGGCGAGTCGTCAAGCATGGATGTTTTTAAAGAATTATTACAAAATGAAGGCTACTCCAGTGTTACAATACCGCTTCGTGGCCAAAGTTTTGAACTTTAAGAATCATAATCATCAATAATATTTGGAAAAAAATTATACAAAGCCTTTATTTGTACTCCCGTTTTAATTGAAATTTATGAAAACACTTTTGGAATTTGAAAGACCAATAGCTGATCTAGAAGCAAAGGTTGCTGAAATGAAAAGATTAGCCGCAGATAATAATGTGGATGTTTCAGAAGCTGTGGCACAGCTAGAAGCAAGCCTTATTGATTTGAAAATTGAGACTGCCAACAATCTAACTCGTTGGCAAAGGGTACAGCTTTCAAGGCATGCCGATCGCCCTTATACACTTGATTATATCGAACATATATGCGATGAGTTTATTGAACTATTTGGTGATAGGACAGTAGCCGATGACAAAGCTATGGTAGGAGGGTTTGGTAAAATTGGAGAGCAAACAATTATGTTTATAGGCCAACAAAAAGGAAGAAATACGAAGCAAAGGCAGTTGAGAAATTTTGGTATGCCCAATCCTGAAGGTTATCGTAAAGCATTGAGATTGATGCGTTTAGCTGAAAAGTTTGGAAAGCCTATCGTTACTTTGATTGATACACCAGGTGCATTTCCTGGATTGGAAGCAGAAGAGCGTGGTCAGGGGGAAGCAATCGCTAGAAATATTCTAGAAATGTTTATGCTTAAGGTTCCTGTTATTTGTATTATAATAGGAGAGGGTGCTTCAGGAGGAGCTTTGGGAATTGCAATTGGAGACAAGGTTTTGATGCTCGAAAATGCATGGTATTCAGTAATTTCACCTGAAAACTGCTCTACTATTTTGTGGCGCACATGGGACTATAAAGAGCAAGCCGCCGATGCACTGAAGCTTACTTCAAAGGATATGCTCAAAAATAATTTAGTGGATGGTGTTATTCCTGAGCCATTAGGAGGTGCCCATTTGGACTGGGATGCAATGATGGTAACCATAAAAAATACTATTTTAGAAAATATTGCAGATTTAGAAAAAGTGCCAGTAAGAAAACGCATTGAAGATAGGATTGAGAAATACTCGTCGATGGGTGTGGTGGCTTAATAATTAAATAAGAATATGCTTTGAGCACTTCATTTGCCTAATCATTAATTGAATTGATGAATTTTTCCAATATAAAAAACATAATTTTTGATTTGGGTAATGTGGTAATTGACATTGATCCTTCCAAAACTTACCAATCATTTGCAAATCTTTCAAAGTCAAAAAATGCCATCGAGGTTGAACAGCTAATTAAAGAAAAGCATATTTGGCTTGACTATGAAAAAGGCTTCAATACCGAAGGAGAATTTCGAGAAACTTTGACGCAAGCACTTGATTTACAGGCTACTTATACTCAAATCGATCAAGCTTTCAATGCGTTGCTTTTAGATATAGACCCTCGAAGAATTGATTTAATTGAAAGATTAGGTAAATCTTTTCGCTTATTTGTTTTGAGTAACACCTCAAAGATTCACATGGATGAATTTGAGAAAATTGCCCATCGTTGTACTGGTAGGCCAAATATTTGGTCGCTTTTTGAAAAACCCTACTTTTCTTTTGAAATGGGTAAGCTTAAACCTGAGTTGGAGATTTACCAAGAGGTTTTGGATAGTTCCAATCTTTTGCCAGAACAAACCTTATTTATTGACGACCTATTACCCAATATTGAAGGAGCCAAGTTATTGCATATCAACACGATACATCTAGTTAAGCCCTTTACCATCGTTGACCACTTATATGAAATTTAGAGGATACTTATTACACCTTTCGTTGTTTTTATTAACTATAATCACCACTACTTTAGCCGGAGCTGAGTGGATGACAGGTAACCTTTTTTTATTTGTAAAAAATCCGCTAGGCTTGGAAGATTTTTTAAAAGGCTTTAACTATTCAATTCCATTTTTACTTGCCCTTACTTTTCATGAATTTGGACATTATTTTGCCGCAAAATATTATTCAATAAAAGTATCTCTACCCTATTATATTCCCATTTGGCTCAGCGGAATGATGGGTATAGGCACTATGGGGGCATTTATTCGACTGCTTCAGAAACCATTAAGCCGAAAACAATATTTTGATATTGGGATTGCTGGGCCTTTGGCTGGTTTTGTAGTTGCCTTATTGGTTTTATGGTACGGTTTTACCCATTTACCTCCTGTTGATTACATTTTTTCAATCCATCCAGAATATAAGAAACTGGGTTTGAATTTTGCTGAAAAGGCTTATCAAAACTTGGAAGGGCAAATCTATATTGGTGACAATATTCTATTCTGGTTTTTTAAAACCTATGTTGCCAATCCAGATTTAGTGCCGAATGCGTTCGAACTGATGCATTATCCTTATTTATTGGCGGGCTATTTAGCTTTATTTTTCACGGCTTTGAATCTGATTCCAATTGGGCAGTTGGATGGTGGGCATATTCTTTATGGCTTGGTTGGCAAGAAGATACACGGCCTCGTTTCACCAATTTTATTGGTCATTTTTACTTTTTATAGTGGTGTAGGTATATTCAAAATAGCTGATTTTCATTTTTTGCACCTTTCTGAATACATGGAAAAGCTATTTCCCTTTATTCTCTATATCATCTTTTTGAAAATTTGTTTTTCGAGAATTGTACCGGACTCCTATCATGATTGGACATTGGCTTTAGGAGTAGCCATATTACAGCTTATCTCGATTCAGATATTTCCTAATTTTTTGGGGTATTCTGGCTTTTTGCCATTTGTTTTGGTTTTAGGGCGATTTTTAGGGGTCTATCACCCTGATGTTGAAATTGATGAGCCTTTGAATCCCTATAGAAAATTGTTGGGCTGGCTTACTCTTCTTATCTTTATTCTAAGCTTTAGCCCTGCGCCATTTATAGTGTATTGACATTTGGTTTCAGTTTATTTCATTGAATTTAGAACTTATTTGATTGTTGCATTCGCCTATTTTTTATAAAATTGATTTTTTGTGAACAGTAGTATTTTAGGAAATAATTATCCCTATATTTGATTAATAGCCATTAAAATTTTAGAAATGTTCAATTTTCTTTGTAAATATATTTTCAAAATATTGGGTTGGAAAGTACAAGGGAGTTATCCACAGACCTTAAAAAAGGCCATTTTTATAGTTTCCCCACATTTTGTATGGTTCGATTTTTTCGTAGGTCTTGGCTCAAGGGCAACCATTAATTTACCCATAGGCTATTTGGGTAAAAAGGAATTGTTTGACAATAAATTCTACGGCTGGTTTTTTTATGCCACTGGTGGCCATCCCGTCAATAGATTTTCAAAACAGAATGCGGTTGAATCTGTCACCGAACTTTTCAATGAGAATGATACCTTATATATTGCGATGGCACCAGAGGGTACCCGCAAAAATGTAGATAAATTAAGAACTGGTTTTTATTTCATTGCTCTCGCAACGGGAGTACCATTAATGTTTGTAGGCTTTGAATTTCCCACAAAAACTGTTATTTTCAATGAGACGCCATTCTATGTTACGGGTAATTTTGAGGCAGATATGGAAGTAATAAAAGCTTTCTATCGAACTATAAAAGGAAAGAAAAAAGACTGGTTATTAAAATAGTCTTATCGAATGTTTTATTTTGCTTTCAAAACTTCATTGAAAAACTCAATTCCTTCCCACCCATACTTGGCAAAGTTTCTAATATTCTGATGGTCAGTCCCTTCTGGGTTTTATAACACGTCTTTCTGATAATAGTCACCAAAGCAGTTGAGGGTTTCCTCCAAATTCAATTGAGCTATTTTAGCAAAAGAAAACAATTTACATGAACCAGAATTTTGCCCAACTTCATTAACTGTCTGCCCATTAATAAATTTAGAAGGGGTAAAATCATAGTTTTCATCAATGAATTGAATGATCTCCTGAAAACTGATTTCGTTGGGTTGGTTTTTTATTTTTTGGATAAGATTTTCCATCAAGGTTATTTTTTGCTCAATTTTGGTTATCAGTTGCTAGGTATTTAAATATAAGTTTGGCTGCCCTTTCAGAAGCTCCAGCATTTCCTACTTTTTCTTTAAGTTGTTTGTATTCAGTTAGTTGTGTGGCTCTCTTTGACCCATTTACTAATATAGAATCTAACTCAATTTTCAAATTTTTCTCATTGAATTCGTGTTGAATCAGCTCTTTCACTGTTTCTTTTTCCATAGTAAGGTTCACCAAAGAGGCAAATTTAACCTTAATTAATAACATGCCGACTTGATAAGTGAGCTGGCTGGTTTTATAACAAACCACCTGAGGTATGCCTAATAAAGCTGTTTCCAATGTTGCGGTACCCGATGTTACCAATGCTGCCTCGGAGTTGACCAATAAATTATAGGTGTCGTTATAGATAGTTTTTACTCCAAAAGGTTCGTAAATAGAAGCAGGTAAATTGCTTACTCCCGCTATAACAAATTGATAATCAGTATATTGATTTCTTATTGACAGCATAATAGGCAACATCGCTTTCACTTCTTGCAGCCTGCTACCCGCTAAAATGGCAATTATAGGTTTTTCGCCTAAATTATTTTCCTTTCTAAAACTAACATTGGGTTTGAAGGCCTCAATTTCATCCATTAATGGGTTACCCACATAATCAACTTTGTAGTCGTACTTTCGAAAAAAATCCACCTCAAAAGGGAAAATAACCAATAAGTGATCCACCAATTTCTTGATTTTCCAAGCCCTGTCTGTATTCCAAGCCCATACCTTTGGAGAAATATAATAGAAGACTTTAATATTATTTTGTTTGCAAAATTTGGCGATTTTCAAATTGAAACCTGCGTAATCAATCAAAATCACCGCATCAGGGCCGAATTGCAAGATGTCTTCTTTGCATTTTTTGAGATTTTGGAAAATGGTTCGAAGGTTTTTAATAACCTCCCAGAGGCCCATAAAGGCCATTTTCTCATAATGATTTTTCAATAAAGCCCCTTCAGCCTGCATCCTATCACCACCCCATGCGGCAATTTCAATATCAGAACGCTTTGCTTTTAAAGCTTTGATAAGGTTGCCACCGTGCAAATCTCCAGACTTTTCTCCCGCTACTAAAAATAACTTCAAGTCTCCTAATTGTTTTGTTGAATCGCCTAGAGTAGACAATTTATAAATGTCCATTATTTATATTATGCACGAATTGATGTTCTTAATTCAGCCCCTCAGTCACCATACATTTACCCATAATATTCAACATAATTCTTATTGGTTTCAATCAATTTTAAATAATGTAGATTGGCATTAGGCGCATTTTTATGAATGATTGGAGCCAAAATATTCCAAATCTCTATAATAAATATCTCGCAAGAAGCCATTTTACCTTGCATAAAATCAACATCTAAGTTGAGATTTTTATGATCTACTTTATCTATTATTTCAGTTTTTATGATATCGCCCAGGTCTTTTAAATCTATTACAAAGCCAGTATCGGCGTTGGGGAATCCTTTAACAGTAACTATTAATTCGAAATTATGCCCATGCCAATTAATATTGGCACAAGGGCCAAACACTTCAATATTTTTTTCTTCTGACCAATTTGGGTTGTATAACCGATGTGCTGCATTGAAATGCTCTTTCCTACTTACAAATACCATTTTTACTATTTTTTTTGCAAAGTTATTAAATTTGACCCTTTTTAAGATAATTTACTTTTTGTTATCATCAATAATTTTTCAGATAATGAATGCCTTCTTAAAATAATGCAATTTAATCAAAGTAGAATGTATTGATTGATATTTAGACATATGCTAATTTTGCAGGCTTCATATTTTATATAAAGTTCTACTAATCAAATATTTGAATTTACCTATATGATTATAGTTACAGGTGCTGCCGGATTTATTGGATCTTGTTTGATACAAAGGCTTAACCAAGATAAATTCAATTATATCATCGCTGTTGATGACTTCTCAGATGCAGAAAAAAACAAAAATTTAGAAGGAAAGAAAATTCTCCAAAAGATTGAGAGGGATTCTTTTTTTGATTGGCTTGAAGCAAACTATGCTGAGGTTGAGTTTTGCTTTCATATTGGCGCTCGCACTGATACCACCGAAGCTGATTGGAATATTTTGGAAAAGTTGAACTTAGAATTTTCAAAGAAACTTTGGAATAAATGTCACCAATTTCAAATACCTGTTGTATATGCCTCTTCGGCAGCTACTTATGGCCTAGGTGAAAATGGGTATGACGATAATGAAGCAAAAATCACGGATTTGAAACCGCTGAATTTATATGGAGAATCCAAAAATCAATTTGATATTTGGGCTTTGCAGCAAACCAACAAACCATTTTTTTGGGCTGGATTGAAGTTTTTTAATGTATATGGACCCAATGAATACCATAAAAATAGAATGGCTTCTGTAATTTTTCATGCTTTCAATCAGATAAAGGCAAATGGTAAATTGAATCTTTTTAGATCACATCGTGCTGACTATCAGGATGGTGGACAGATGAGAGATTTTATTTATGTAAAAGATGTACTCGAAGTTTGTATTTTTTTAATGCATCATAGACGCAATTCTGGCATTTATAATTTAGGAACAGGCAAGGCTCGCACATTTGCTGATCTCGGCAAAAGTACATTTTCGGCACTCGGTTTAGAACCTCAAATCGAATTTATTGATACCCCAGCCGATATTCGTGAAAAATACCAATATTTTACGGAAGCAAATATGCTTAAATTACGCTCAATTGGGTATGAAAAACCTTTTTACAGTCTGGAAGCAGGAGTGAAAGATTATGTAGAAAATTATTTGACTACAGGAAAATACTATTGATTTATCCTAAAAACTTCTCCTTAAAAAATCCCAAACCATAGCCAATTAATTGCACAAATGCGGCAACAATACTCAGGTATGCCACTTGAATTGATTTTGATTTCGACAAACTATCAAAAAATATCAATAGGCTGAAAATCAATAAGATAGTGATTGGGAATAGCACTATTCTTGTGTAGAAAAGTAAAACAAATACGGTATAGAAACAGAAAAGTGTAAAAGCTAA
>JAZKGO010000041.1:31368-34074 GCA_040385875.1 Bacteroidota bacterium | reverse complement strand
GTTTCGTACAATTTTCTTGAAAAGCCCATATTGAAGCTTCTAGGATGAAAAGTGCCGCCTAAATTGTTCTTTTTGCCCCTGATTCCCCCTGTTGTAAAAACCGAGGTCATCGAATAGCTAATTGCTTTTTGAATAGGGGAAAAGCTGGGATGTTCTCTATCTGGGCCGCCAAATAAGTCGACAAGCTGGCTGTCAATGGCTTGGTTAACAATTTCTAAATAGTTGGATTCGATGAGTGCGTCAGAATCAAGAATAATAAAAAAATCTCCTTTTGCTCTCTCCAATCCATAGTTTCTTGCAAAACCTTGGCCCCCATTTTCTTTGTAGAAATATTTGAGGTCAATTTTGGACTCATATTTTCGAACAATATGATCACATTTTAGGCTAGAACCATCTTCAACAACAATTACTTCAAAGTTTATAAATGATTGATTATCAATACATTGAAGCAATTCGTCCAGCTCATCTGGTCGGTTGAAAATTGGAATTATAAGCGAGAAGAAATGCATTGGGTTTTAATTAATTAGGACTATCAATCCTTTTTATCGGTGGTTGAGATTTATAATCAAAATAAAATCAATATGCTAAAAATAGTTCTAATTGAAATCCTTTATCCTTCAATAATCTGTGAATATTCGGTTGTTTTTGGAGAAATGATATTTTCAATAATAAATCGATTCCCACTTTTATTAAAAGTGATAAAATATTGCATATTGCTTTTAGGATTATCATATCTCACAAAATATTTGCCAACTTTTGAATTAAAGCACTCTCTATGAGGTATATAAGGTATAGATTGAATAAAGTCGTAAATTTTATCTACATAATTTTCAGCATCTTCAATGAATCCAAAATATTCATCTTTGTAAAGAATTTCTATTAAATCGCTGAGCTTATTTTCAAGAAATCTGGATATTATTATTTTTTCCAAAACGCTTTAATTTTGCTTTTTGTCAAAATTCTAGCTTCTGATAAAGTTAAATTTGAGGGGTCATTCCATTTTTTTTCAAATTCCTCGTCAACTGAATATTGTTCTTCAATCGAATCCACAAAGTCAAGGCTGTGTAAAACTTGAATGCCAAAAGCTGCTCTATCGTCAGGAATTTGAACTATTACTTTCATCTTGGTTATTATTCTATAAAAGTAAATTTATAAAAAAAACGAACATCATCAACAAATCTCTTTTAAACTCTCCAAATTTGCTTCCAAAATCTGATCAATATGTACTTGTTCTATTGATGTGGACAAAAACATAGATTCAAATTGAGAAGGAGCCAAATAGATTCCTTTATGAAGCATTTTTTGGAAATATTGGCCAAACTTTTTGGTGTCAGATAGCTTAGCATCTTCCAAATTATTCACAGGTTTATCAGTGAAAAACTGGGTAAACATGGAGCCAATATGGTTGATTGTATAGTTGATCCCAAGCTTTTTACTGTTATCATTTAATCCTTTAACTAGTTGGTTACCAATAGTTTCCAAATAAGTATAAGTTTCAGGATGCTCATTCAAATAGTGAAGCTGTGCCAAGCCTGCAGCCATGGCAATTGGATTGCCTGATAGTGTACCCGCCTGATACACGGGTCCTTGAGGAGCCACACAATCCATGATTTCCTTTTTACCTCCATAAGCTCCCACTGGCATTCCACCACCTATTATTTTTCCCAAAGTGGTCATATCTGGTGTAATTCCACATCTTTCCTGATAGCCACCTTTGGCTAATCGGAAGCCAGTCATTACTTCATCGAATATCAATAGAATTCCATTTTTTCTGCATAAGTTTTGCAAGCCTTTTAAAAAACCATCTAATGGTAGCACGAGCCCCATATTGCCTACAACGGGTTCTAAAATCAAACAAGCTATTTGATTGTTGTTTGCAAGTATCAGATTTTCAACAGATTGCAAATTATTGAATGGAGCGGTAAGGGTATCTTTGGCAGTTCCTTCTGTCACCCCAGGAGAGTCTGGAGTGCCTAAAGTAAGCGCACCTGAGCCTGCCGAAATTAAAAAAGAGTCACCATGACCATGATAGCAACCTTCAAATTTGATGATTTTTTCTCTTCCTGTAAATCCTCTAGCTACTCTAATGGCCGCCATTGTCGCCTCTGTACCAGAGTTGACCATCCTTACTTTCTCAATAGACGGCACCATATCCACTATTAATTCGGCCATTTCTACCTCTCTTTTTCCAGGTGCACCAAATGAAAAACCCTCTTGAATCGCATCAGAAACCGCTTTTTCCACTAGAGGGTGCGAATGCCCCAAAATCATCGGGCCCCATGAATTGATTAGCTCAATAAATTGATTTCCGTCTTCGTCAAATAGGTAAGGTCCTTTAGCTTTTTTTATAAAAATGGGATTTCCTCCAACGGATTTAAATGCTCTTACTGGCGAGTTTACCCCACCTGGAATAACTTCTTGTGCTTTTTGAAACAATTTTTCACTTTCTGAAAAATTCATAAAATATTTTTTTGATTAAAATTTTCTGTAAAAAGTCTCAATTCCGTTGTCAATTGTGGTGATGGTGAAAGCGGAATTTTCATTGGGAACATCTCTGTAGTTAAAACCTGATAATAAATAGCCCTCTAAATCTTTCGTGATTGGAAGTCTGTCTAGATAGTTTTCTTGATTTTTACTTATTTGCCTTCCCCAAAAAAGCATCAAATCATAACCCCAATAAGTGTAATAAGAGGCGATATTATTTTT
>JAZKGO010000041.1:8624-31268 GCA_040385875.1 Bacteroidota bacterium | reverse complement strand
CATATAATTTAGCGATTGTATCGTCACTCTCTTCATATACAACGGCAAATTCTCCGATAAAGTTACTGCTCGCAAATTTGACGGATTGTTTTACAAATCCATCAGAACTGGCTTTGGATATAAAGCTAAATGGCTTATTATCAATTAATTGTTTGTTTGTTGATAGAGGATTTATGATAGCTACCTTTTGATTGTTAGCATAATATTGGGCTATTTTATTGGCTTCGTTATGTAAAGGGCCTATCAGTAGATCTTCAGATAAAAAGCTTTCGTTATTTAAAAGGCTTACCATATTGGCTTGGCTATTTCCAATATTATAGGCATGTAATTTCAGATTTATCTTTTCAGATTTCAACTTTTCAGTTGCTAGAAGCATTCCCTCATATAAATCAATCACATATTGATTGCCAATTGTTTGACTATCCTGGGTGCTATCCAAGTTGAATGGCAGAAGCAGCCCAATATTGTAATAGCCCTTTTGATAATTTACTGGTGCTTTTTCATGCAAATAGGGGATTTGGTTCTCTGTTAAATTGTATACATTTTGAATGTTGGGTTTTGAATCCAACTCTTTCAAAACTTTCAAATTGGGATATTTAATTTTTAACTCTGCTATATATTTTTTATTGGTATTCCCGGCAAAATAATTTTGAATTTCTTGATTTAATTCTTTTTCAAAACTAGCATTATTAATCTTTGAAAAAGTGGTTAAAGCATTTTCTGTTTCCTTTTTTCGTAAATATACTAAGCCTAATAGATAGTTGATATCTTGCTTTTTTTCAATATTTGCAAAAGAGTTTTGAAGTTTAATTAGCTCATTTTCAGCTGATTGATAGTTTTCTAATTGATAGTTGGCAAAAGCTATAAAGTATTGAATATAAGGACTGTAGCTGTTGGAAGAATTCGTTTGGTACAGCTTTTCGAGTTTATTTTTGGCCTCTTGGTACTTCTTATTTTTAAGGTCTATTTTGGCTTGCTTGTAAGCCGCTTTGAATTCAAGGGAAGGGCTTTGTGATTGTACTTTGGTTATAAATGCCAGGAAAAAGAAAATTGTAATTACCCTCATTTAGTTTTATTATAATAATAAAAGAGACGCCTCATTGGCGTCTCTGCAAAATTAGAATTAATTATTTTTTAATCACAATATTTTATTTCTTTTTACTCTTTGCTTTAGCAGCATCTTGTTGTTTTTTTGCATCCTCGGCAGCAGCCATTGATTTTTGTAAATATTCAGAAAACTTCGATTTCTTTGGGCCACCGCCAGCGGCGATTTTCTTTCGATTTTCTTCCAAAATATCTCTAAGTTTATCGTTATCTACAAACTTACGAATAATCAATTGTTGAGCTACTGTGATAATGTTTGAAACAAAGTAATAGAAACTCAAACCTGCAGGAAATGAGTTCATTACAAACATGAAAATTACTGGAGTTACATAAGCCATCATACGCATATCGAATGGCTGGCCTGTTTGTGCTGGGGTAATTTGGTTATTGTAATAGCCGTAAGCTAAGCTTGAAACGGTCATTAGCAATGTAAATATACTGATGTGTGCTCCATAAAAAGGAATATTGAATGGTAGCTTTATGATTGAATCAAAAGTAGAAAGATCATTGGCCCAAAGGAATGGCTGCTGTCGCAATTCAAATAGGTTGGGAAACAAGAAAAATACAGACATTAAGATAGGCATGGTAGCTAAAACTGGCACACAGCCACTCATTGGACTTACACCCACTTGGCCGTACAATTTCATTTGTTCCTGTTGCATTTTAGCGGCATCGTCACCAATCTTTGCTTTTAAGGCCTCTAATTCAGGCTGCAGTAGCTTCATTTTGGCCATACCTACATAACTTTTGTAGGTCAATGGAGTAAGGGCAACTTTAATAATCAATACCAAAACCAAAATAAGCAAACCGTAATTGCTGAATATTTTCTCCAGAAAATTGAATAGCGGTACAAACACATATTTGTTGATAGGCTTAAATATTTCATAACCTAGGTACACATTTCTATCAAATCCGTC
The DNA here is from genome assembly GCA_040385875.1 of Bacteroidota bacterium. Classification (GTDB taxonomy): domain Bacteria; phylum Bacteroidota; class Bacteroidia; order Cytophagales; family Spirosomataceae; genus JANMZR01. Next base: position 29,247 of record JAZKGO010000041.1, on the reverse strand, counting down.
AGCTACTGGCTTTAAATATTTTGAATCATTGGGTCCAAAATAGAGCTTTATATTGCCTTTATTGTTTTTTAAGGCATCAGCTGGCAAGCTAAATTTTGCTGAAAGTATCTTAATATTGAGGCTGTCTTCAGGTTGAGCTGCCGACATAATTTCGGCATTAGTGATGAGTGCATTTGGTACAAAACCAGAGAGGAAGTATTTCTTTTTGAATGCCAAAAACTTCAAAGGCAATTCAAGTTTTTCTTCTTCAACTGCTGATGGATTTTCAGAAAGCCAATCAAATTCATCTTCTGAGTCTAGATAATTAACGGTCGACTTTGTTCGATTGTCTACGATATCTTTTTCGGATTGTTTTACATTTTCAATCCAATTAAATTTAACAGCTTGGGTAGCTGTAGCGGGCAGATTGAGCTTGTAATCAACCACAAAACCATTTTCAGGTAAAGTATAAGCCTGGCTAATTATTTGATTATCAGTCGAATTAGTGCTAAAAGTAATTTTATTTTTTTCCTTTATCGCCGAAAAATTAACTTTTGAAAAGTCGGTGCTTCCTTTGGGATTGGTCATTTCAAAACCCAATTTATCCCCTTCATTGAATATGACCAATGGGATATTTTTCTTAGCTTCAAAGTTTTGGTAAGTTTTGTAGTTTTTTAACTCTACTTTTTTAATTGCTCCCCCTAAGCTGCTTAAAGTCACTTTGATATCCTTGTTTTCCAGAACGAAATCTTGCGCAGTCGCTGCTACTATTTTGGAAGTATCGGTATTGGATGGGATTTGGGTAGCTACTATTTTTTTGGCAGCTTGCACTTTTTTAAGTGAATCAGCTGTAAACTGAGCCTTTTTAGGGTCAACCTCTTGCTCAGTTGGGGACATGAAAAATTGCCAGCTCAACAGCATAGCCATTATCAGCAAAATCCCAGTTAATTGATTTCTGTCTATCATTTTTTAAAGTCCACAATATAATTTAGTGGTGATTAATGTTTGTTTTAAACTTATTTTTCCTTGAAAAAAATCAAATCTTTAATCTATGTTTTCCCTTTTCAAGGTTCTTATTCAAATGTTGGATGAATGAAATTTATTTGCCTGATATTCAAAATTTATTATTCATCATTTAAAATCTATTTCTTCGAATGTTCTAAAGCTGCTTTCACAAAACTCACAAAAATAGGCTGTGGGCTCATCACGGTGCTTTTTAACTCTGGGTGAAACTGCACCCCAATGAACCAAGGATGATTTTTTAGTTCAACTATTTCAACCAAACCCGTTTCAGGATTAATCCCAGTGGCGGCCAAACCCGCTTTATTGAATGCCTCCAAATATTTATTGTTGAACTCATATCGATGCCTGTGGCGCTCATTGATAATGGACTTCCCATAAATCTGAAATGCCGTTGAATGCTTATCCAACTTGCAAGGATAGGATCCCAAACGCATAGTGCCCCCTTTGTTTACCACCGTTTTTTGATCTTCCATAAAATCAATTACTGGATACGGCGAATCAGGATTCAATTCCGTTGTACTTGCTTCAGGTAAATTCAATACATTTCTAGCAAACTCAATTACCGCACATTGCATTCCCAAACAAATTCCGAAAAATGGAATCTTATTTTCCCGGGCATATTTTACTGCTTTAATTTTACCTTCAAGGCCTCTTTCACCAAAACCTGGTGCAACTAAAATACCGTCTAGACCGTGTAATTTTTCAGCTGTTATTTCTTCCGTTTCAAAAATTTCGGATGGAATCCAGTCCAATTTCACTTGGACTTTATTAGCAGCACCCGCATGAATAAACGATTCCGCAATAGACTTGTAGGCATCTTTTAACTCTACATATTTGCCTACCAAGCCAATATTCACCGTAGAAGTGGGGTTTTTCAATCGCCCTAAAAACTCCGTCCAAGTATCCAGATTGGTGTCTTTATCGTTGTAAATCCCCAGTTTGAACAATACTCTTTTGTCCAAACTTTCTTGTTTCATCAATATGGGTACTTCGTAAATAGTAGAGGCATCCATCGCCTCAATTACATCTTGCTGAGAAACGTTGCAAAATAAAGCAATTTTTCTGCGAATGTCCTCTGGTAAATGATGTTCGGTTCTACAGACCAGTATATCGGGCTGTACGCCTGATTCAGACAAAGATTTTACTGAATGTTGGGTCGGTTTGGTTTTCAATTCACCAGCCGAACTCAGGTAGGGCACCAAAGTCAAATGGATAAAAAGTGTATTTTGATAACCCAAATCCCATTTCAATTGGCGAGCCGCCTCAATAAAGGGCAACGATTCGATATCACCTACACAACCACCGATTTCAGTAATTACGATGTCAAACTTTCCAGTTTGGCCCAATAAAGTAATATTTCTTTTGATTTCATCCGTAATATGCGGAATCACTTGAACCGTTTTCCCTAAATAATCGCCACGGCGCTCTTTGGTAATTACGTTATTATAAATACGGCCTGTGGTAATATTGTTGGCCTGCGAAGTAGGTGTATTCAAAAAGCGCTCGTAATGGCCTAAGTCCAAATCCGTTTCGGCACCATCGTCCGTCACATAGCATTCGCCATGCTCATAAGGATTGAGCGTACCTGGATCGATATTGATATATGGATCGAGTTTCTGAATAGTGACTGATAAACCCCTGGATTGTAATAGTTTGGCTAATGACGATGCAATAATACCCTTGCCCAATGAGGAAGTAACCCCACCCGTAACAAAAATATATTTAGCTGTTTTGGCTTTGCCTTTGGCAGACATACGATTTATTTTCTTTGATTACGGGATACAAAGTTAGGTAAAAAGGGGCGTAAACTCAAATAAAATGTAAAATGAAGAACAGATAAATGTAAAATGTAAAAGTATTTTTTCGTCGAATTTTCAGCAGTAAATCAATAGTAGCCAGTCGTTTGAATGGTCTTAAAATCTGGATAAAATTACCTAAAAAATCCAAATAAATATTTTGGGAGAGCCCTCACGCCCTTCTTGTTATTGAGCTTAATCGGACGCACGTCAGGAGCCAGCTAAACCGATACTCCTTTAGATATCTTTTTAAATTTGGTCATTGGCTCAAATTAATAAAAAGAATGCCGCTTAATTCCCCTCACGTAACTCACTCACGAAATAAAAGATAATAATTGTCAAAGAAATCAATAAATTTGTTCGGTGCGATATTTATGCTACAAGTCCAATAATTTAAAAAATAACTAAACCAATACAAACCAATTATGCCAACTAAAGAAAACATGATGCATTTTGCCCCTGAATTGCACATTCCCAATGGGACATTCAATATTGATTTTTATAATAAATTTGGTGCAATTGAAATTTTTTGTTTTCGGAACGATGACGGGAGTATTCACGTTGCCGAATTGGAAATCAATGGAGCTATTTTTCATGTACATGAAACAATGCGTGACGCTCTAGAACCAATAAGTGCCAAAGGAGTAACATCGGTAATTGGCTTATTTGTGCCCAATGTTGAAGAAGTTATGCTTAAAGCTATTCAAGCGGGTGCAACAGAAATTAATCCAACAACTGACTATGATTATGGTTACAGACAAGGAATGTTTAAAGACCCTTTTGGGCACTATTGGCAAATTCAAAAAAAAATTTAAATACAAAGTAGACGGGTTTGGATTCAGGAACAGCTGAAAAATTAAATGAATATCTAATTAAAATTTTTAAAAAATATTGTAACTTATTTTGATTTAAGAAGTTTCCACAAGCAATGCATTTATTAACTAAACTTAATTCTGAAATTATGAAAAGATTAAGCACATTTTCCCGAAATATCCTACTACTTTTTTCCTTGTTTTTATCAGGTTCTTGCGCCTCAGCAAATACCGTTTCTGAAATTATTTTAGTCGGCAGTACGCCTGGGGATGAGGAAATTAAGTCAGCTCTGAAAATTCCTGCTAACACAAAAATTGATTTTATTAAATGGAATCTGAAATTAGCCGAAAACAACAATTTTACAATCGATATTCACTTTGGGATAAGTCAACCCAATACGATGGGTTTTATCAATGATGGTGAAAAACGAACCATTTCTGGCACTTTTACTGTTTCTAAAAATCAAAATAATGGCAAGTTTAAACAAGTATATGACTTAAAAAGTGATGGTTTTCTAGAAAATCTTTCATTTGCAAAGCTCACAGAAAACGTTTTTCATATTTTAACCTCCCAAAACAATTTGATGATTGGAAATGGAGGCTGGAGTTATTCACTCAACAGAAAAAATCCAGTTGATTCTGAAGATGTTATGGTTTCTTCTTCAGTTTCAGATGAAAAGTCTTTGCAAATGATTTTCGATGGAAGAACACCCTGCCAAATATTTGCAGTTGACCATCCCGAAATGAAAGTGAGTGATCAATGTATCAAGTTAAAATGGAGGTTAATCCTCAATAGAGATGCAACTACTTATCTGCCAACTACTTATACCATTCGTAAAATAGTAGATGGTCGAGCTCAGATGATTACTGGCAAGTGGACAATTATCAAGGGCACAACAAAAAATCCTGATGCTATTATCTATCAAATCGAGCCTGATAAAGCTGAAGAATCCATTTCTTTTTTGGTGGGCGACGATAATGTTTTGTTTTTTCTGAATAAAAACAGCGAACCTTATTTTGGAAATGAGAACTTTAGTTTTGCAATGAATAAGAAATTGTAAAAAAAATAATTTTGAAGTGTTCTCTTTGCCAAAGTTTGTGTCCTCACAAACTTCAAACACAAGTTCTAAATAAGTCGAAAACTTATTTTCCTCTTTCTGAATCCAACTTGATTTTCAAAGCTTTAATGTCTTGAACAATTCTGTCTAAAGCTTTTCTATCAAAATATTGACCTTTGGTGAAAACCGCATTTATTTTTTCCAAAGCGCTTATATCAATTAGTGGATTATTTTTCAATAGCACTATATCAGCTATCTTCCCTTTGTCGATAGAGCCCATAGTACTGGTTTTTTTCAAAAATTTGGCTCCATTGATAGTTGCCGATTGTAAGATTTGCAATGGTGTTAATCCGGCATTTTTGAAAAGCAGCAATTCCTGAATCAATGATTGGCCAGGATATACAAAACTATTCAAAGGTGCACAATCGCTGCCTGCCAAAATGGTAATTCCAGCTTTTTGAATGTGTGGAATTTGGCTTTGATTGAGCAAATATCTCCGTTTTCGGTCTGCTTTTTGTTCGGGAGTATCTTTGGCTTGGCGTTCAATTCGCCACGCATAGTTGCTAGTATAGGCTTTTGTCAACAAATTTGCCATCATGCTATCTTTTGGGTAGTCACTTTCATCGAGATAAGCTAATTGCTTGCCTCCAATCAATGTTGGGGTTACAAACAAACCTTTTTTACCCAAAATCTGATAATTTTTAATTGCCAGACTTTGATTAAAAGTGGTTTGATAAAGACTATTGGCTTGAGCAGTTGTTATTTTTCCTGATTTTACATCTGACACAATATCATTTTCGGCACTGCCTTGTCGCAACAAATAACTAGAATGCTCTACACTGGAAAAGCCCTCATCCACCATTTCATTTAAAGTCAAATCGATAGGCACATGGCCTGAAACCAAATACCCTCTTTTATGGGCGGCTTCAATACTTTTCAGAAATAATGGCCCTTTTAAGGTGTTTTCTGTAATTTTTACAAAATCTACTTTGAATTTATCCAGTTTGTTTAAAGCTGTATTTAGCTCTGTTTCGTTTGCAATTTCATAATCTCCTTTCCAAAGAGAATTTACGCCTTCTAACTTAATTCCTGCTGTAAAAATGGTTGGGCCAAGCAATTTTCCAGCATTTATTTGATTCCTCCAACCCAAAACTTGCTCACCCAAATCACTCGCACAATCTCTCACTGTGGTAATTCCATAGGCAAAAAATAGTGGGAGTAAGGCTTTAGTTTCCTCGATCAATTTGGGTTCTTCCAAATGAATATGCATGTCCCAAAGGCCTGGAATCATGAAATGGTTATTAGCATTAATCTGATGGCTTGCTGCAACAGATTTTTTGAGTTTTTGAAAACTGCCAATTGCAACTATTTTTTGGTTGTCGATTAAAACAGCTTTTTCTTTTATAATTTTCCCGCTGAAAACATCAATTATCTGTGCATTATAAATCAAATACCGATTATCGGTTTGCTGTGAGGACAATTTTCCAGAAATAAATAAGATAATTGAAAAAATTAGGAGGACGTTATACTTAGTCATTTTGCATTTTTTATTAAATTTAAAGATAATAGAATTTGTTTTCTAACTGAATTTTTAGAAAGTATAAACTGGTTTGAAAAGTGAAAAAAGAATTGTTAATTTTGAGAAACTAAACCGTATTCATGGAAAAATTTATTTTAATAGTAAGAGAAAATCTGAAAGAGATAGGTCAATTTACAACTGAGGATCGCTTTGCTCGTTCACCAGATATGATGCCTTGGGTAAATGCTTTGATTGAATCTGGCAAATACATTATGGGTGCCCCATTTTTAATTTCCGGTGGCTATGTTACTCAGAATGAAACGTTTAACAAAGGTGAATTTTTGGATTCCACAACTGGATTAAGCGGTTTTGATATCATTTTGGCCGAAAATATAGAAGAAGCTGTGGCTGTTGCGCAAGCGTGCCCCATGGTAAAATCTGGTTTTGCAATCAGAGAAGTAAGGCAATTGGTCAATATGGATTAGCAATAAAGCAAACGGAGTTTCCACTGATTAGTAGAAACTCCGTTTTGAATAAAATTGATCAAAAAAAAATCCCCAAAACTCTCGAATTGGGGATTTGTAAAAAAAAAGCTTTGAAAGCTCTATTTCGCCTTTACAAGGTCAATAGCTACATCATTTCCCATCATATTCATTGAAAGTTTTAGTTTTTCGCCATCCATCTTACCTGTTACTTTTAGGGCATTTCCCATTATTTCTATTGTAAAAGTTAGGTCGTCGCCTTTGATTACTCCATCAGTAATGGTTATTGTATTGCCATCTGGTCCTACTGTAGAGCCTGTAAGCTTCTCACCATCCGCTGCAAAAGTGTACACAACGTCAAATTGGTCCATTACTTTGCCAGCCCATTTGCCATTGATATCGCCAGCAAAAGTTATTGCGATGCTTGAAATGGTAATTGCTAATGTTAAAATTGCTTTTTTGATCATGATTTTGTTTGTTTTAGTTATAAATTGGTTTAAAAAGTTGTTTGATAAGTATTTCAAAATCTCAGACTGCATAAAAAGATAAATATAATTAGGAATAACTCTTCAAGGGTTTGAAAGCCTTAAAGAGTTAAGCACTTCACTAATTCATCTGCACGCCTTCCATTGAGTTACCTTGGTTTTTGGTGTTTTGTCGTTTGAATAAACTCATATCCATTTGGCCAAATCGAATTGAAAGATTCAATTTAATCATTTGTGGGTTGTTCAATCGGTAATAAGTTTGCGTAAAGCTCTCACCAGAAGAGTATTGTGTGTTACCTCTAGTTCTGAAAATATCGTTGAAAGCAAGTGTTAAGGAAGCCAAATCTTTTTTCAAGAAGGTCTTTTTCACGGCCATATCTACTCCATAAAAGGGCTCAATATAACCTTGTGACGAACTTTGTGCCTGACTCATCGGTGGGCCAAAACCTTGATTTTGTGTGATAGGTAAATTAGTTTTACCTTGATAATCACCCGAAAGTTGGATTGTCCATTTATTTGGCAAAGTGAAATTGTTGTTCAATTTTCCAAAAACAGTCCATAATGCTTCATTAGGGGCATTATCTATATTTTGCGTATTTATTTTTGAGTTATAAAAGTTTAAATTCGTAGTCATATCCCACCATTTTTTTAATTTATTGGTATAAGTTAATTCCACACCGTAAGTATCACTTGAATTGGCATTTAAAAATGTGTTAATCAAATCCGTTTTGCCTGAAATTGGGTTAATGTCTTGTTGTAAATATCTAGTAATCAAATTATTAGTATGCTTATAGTAAATAGAACTCAAGAAAGTGCCAGTACCACGTTGCTTACTATACGAAATCTCAGAAGAGGTAGTGAACTCTGGCACCAAATTGCCATTACCTCTAGTGATATTTAGGCTATCACTATAATCGATAAACGGTATCAATTGGAAGAAATTAGGGCGATTTACTCTACGAGTGACGCTTAATTGAATTTGGTCTGTTTTCGATAGTTCTTTGCTTAAAAATAAGGAAGGGAACAAGCTCACTGGGTAGTTGTTGCTGAATTTTTCATTGGTATTCAACAATTTTCCATCATAATCTGAGCTTTCAGCACGTAAGCCTACTTTGTACGAAAACAAACTCTTTGCCTTTCCCGATATTGATACATAACCCGCATACACATTGTTTTGGCTTTCGTAATTGGTTGAGGCTGAGGCGATATTTTTGAACTCAGTACTGTTAATCGCTTTAATCGAGTTATTGTTTATGTTTTCTAATTTGCTAATTTGTGCTTTTACCCCTGTTTCAAAAGAGAAAGTTTCTGTAAAAGGTTTCACATAATCGGCTTGCATAGTCATGAAATTGTTATTACCTGTGCCAATGTTTTTCTGAATTTGCGTACCAGTAATGGTATTTGAGCTGTTCAAGTAATTCGTATTGTAAATGCTATTTCCTTCATTTTTTCCGCCAAAATAATTGAAATCCATGGTGAATTCTTCACCTTTTGATGGAAAATTATGTTTTAAGCCTAGCATTAAGCCTTTACCTCTAAATTCACGCTCGGTGTTCGATAAACGGTTACTGAGGCTTGTTATATTTGAAGTTGTATTTGAAATAGCGATATTTTCTGTTGGTCTGAACTTACCATTTACCAATGTTCCAGAGGCCGAAAGCGTAGTTCTGTTGGTTGCAAAGTAGTCAAATCCTATTCTCCCAAATGAAAATGCACCTTTCATTCTGTTGTTGATATCTTGAGAAATGGAGGAATTGATATCACTCACATTGCTTTCTCTCAAGCTGTTACCAGTAGTTTGGTTTCTCATACGGTTGTTCATACCCATGGCGGTAAAATTTATTTTGTTTTGACGAACATTAAAATTGGCCAATACATTGCCACCGCCAAACCTATCTTGTCCAGCATTGATCATTCCATTATACCCCGACTGCTTATTTTTCTTTAAAACAATATTCAATATGCCTGCATTGCTACCAGAGGCATCATATTTGGCGGAAGGATTGGTGATTACTTCTACTTTTTCAATAGCATCAGCAGGAATTTGATCCAGTGTAAGAGTAGTAGGACGGCCATCAATATAAAGCAATGGAGCCGCATTTCTCAATTTTACATTACCATCAATATCTACTTGAATGGCTGGAATATTTCTCATGATATCCACCGCTGTACCACCAGTTGAAACGATATTTTTATCCACATTGAATATTTTTTTGTCGATATCCATTTCTAATAATGCTTTTTGGGCAGTTACTGTTACACCGGCTAAAAGTGTTTCATCGGCTTGCATTTTTAAGTTGCCCAAGTCTTTGTCAAAATTATCAATCATTTTTGCCATGGCTGATGGGTCGGGCATTTGGCCTGGCTTTGGAGCAGATTTTGGATCCATTTTCATTTGGAATGAAATCGGCATTTCTATAGTTTTAAAACCAACAGAGGTGATTTTCAAAGTTAATTTCCCAAACATAGGTAACTCAGCAAGGCTGAAATCGCCATTTAAAGCCGTCGTGATGCCTTTTACCAATACATCTTTTGAAACTTTGGTAACAGGATCTACCGTTGCTTTTAGTAAAATTACACTGGCAAATTCCACGGGCTTGCCAAGGTTATCTACTACTTTGCCATAAACATGGCCAATATTTGCGGGCTTTGCTCCACCAGTTGGCATACCTGGCATTTGAGCGAAGGTGGTATAAGCCATTAATAAGATTGCGATGAGTTTTTTCATGATTTTTTTGTTTTACGTATTGTTTTTCTTTTGTCTCTTTTCTAATTTCTTTTTTCGGATTTCCCCTCAAGCCTAAGTGAATATTTTTCTTTTAAGAAGCACTTTTTTGTATTATTTCAAATGTTTCTGATAATATGTTTAAGTTTTGATTCGGTACGTTTTTTAGTAATTTTTCGTAAGTTTTAATTTCTACCTCTTTAATTTTTCTTAATGTTTCGGTTCCTAATTTGGTTAGTTTTAATATTTTTTTTCTTCTGTCGGTTTCATCGGTAAATCTTAGTACCAAATCTTTGTTTTCCAAGCTTTCAATATGTCTTAAAATACCCGACTTGTCTTTATTGAACATCACCGCCAATTCGTTTTGAGTAATGCCTACTGAGCTCTCTGAGTTTTCATGGCTGCCTATTGCGTTGATAATTATGAATTGCTCAATTGTAATATTCAATTGTGCATTTTTTAATGCTATGTTAAAAGTTTGGCCAATTACCTTAAAAGTAGTTGCAATTTGCTTCCCTATATTTCTTTTACTTTCTAACATTATTGCCCTTTTCAGTTAATTATGCAACAAAGATAGGTCTCAATGGTTGATACTAACAACTATTTTAAGCTAGGTGTATACAGATAGGCACTATGTGTAGATAAATTGTATTTTTTGGAGAAGGCAAATTTCAATCTTGACGAAAAACAACGGGCTAAAGACGCATTGTTACAAAATGTTATCGTCCAGAAGGGACTTGGTTTACCGGAATTTGGATTGGAAATTTAAGGTTTGAGTATTTCAAAAAAACAACTTATATCGATCATTTGGAATTCGATTAAGCTTGGTTTTTGATCTGAAACATTGCTGTAATTCCCCCACTGGCTTTTAATGGGTTAATTTATTAGCAACCATCTCAGCATATTTTTGGCCAATTGGAAGCTCTGTCTTTTCTATGAAAATTTTAGTTTTATTGTAGGAAGTTACTTTTGGTAAATGCACTATAATGGAATTATGTATACGTATAAATGCCTCAGAATTTAGCTTTTGCTCAATTCCTTTCATGTTAGATCGAGTTAAAAACGGTTTTGGTTTATCGTTTACAAATATTTTCACATAATCTTTTAGGCCTTCGATATAAAGTATATTTTCATGAAAAATATTGATTTTGTTGTATTCCGAAAAAATGGTAATGGACGGATTTTCTGCTTTGGGTTTTAGATTTTCTCGTAAAATAAATTGCTCCTCAGCCTTTTGAATGGCTGTTTCTAACCTTGCAAATGAAATAGGCTTCATTAAATAATCGATGGCCTTAAGTTCAAAACCTTCCACCGCATAATGGCTGTAGGCAGTTGTGAAAATGACCATCGGTGGCTTTTCTATGGATTGTATAAATTGTGTACCGAGGGTTCCTGGCATTTGAATATCCAAAAAAATAAGGTCGATCAGGTTGTTTTCTAAGAACAATTTGGCTGCATTGCTATCAGTAAATTTGCCCAAAAGCTTTACATTGTTGAACTTTTTAAGGTCGTCGGCAATGATTTCTAATGCAAAAGGTTCATCGTCAATTGCGATGCAATTTAATACACTCATGTCAAATGGTTTAATTCAATTTTTACATGAAAATATTCCAAGTCATTTTCTATTTGAATAGTATGTTTATTCTCGTAAAGTATTGATAATCTTTGCTTTACGTTGGCAATGCCGATGCCAGAATCCTCTGAATTGTTTTGCTGAAATATTTTGTTTTTACATTCAAAAATCAATCCTTTTTCAGTACTATTTAGCGAAATATTTATTTCAGGTTCGTGGGTTGTATCAATCCCATATTTAAAGGCATTTTCCACAAATGGAATGAATAGTAGCGGCTCAATTAGGATGGAGTTTAGTTTTGGGTTGAAGGAATATCTCACATTTTCCGATTTGCTTAATCTAAGCTTTTGTAGCTCAATGTAATTTTGCAAATGTTCCATTTCTTGCTTTAGAGGTACTTTTTTGTCGGTAACATTGTAAATCATATACCGCAGAAGTTCAGATAATTTTACTATTGAATCTTCCGTTTTATCCGATTTTGTACGGGCAAGCCATCTGATGTTGTTAAGTGTATTGAACAGAAAATGTGGACTGATTTGTAGTTTCAACACAGCCAATTCAGCTTCAGTTTTTTCCAAAATGGTTTGTTGCTGTAATAATTTTATGGTTGCTCTGTCTTTTACCAAACCAATCAATGAGCTAATTAATATTACAAAAAAATAAGAAAAAAGCGGTGCAACTATTCTTGTAAATTTCAGCCCTTCTCTTAACTGCTTGCTGCCAAAACTTTGATTATTTTTAGTTGCATGCTGGGCCAAATCAACTTTTGAAAACAATAAATGCCCTACATAAATATTGATAATTATATACAAAAATAAACCCATAAAAAAACCGATAATAAACAAGCCTAATCGTCTTTCTTGCAATAAAATAGGTGTAAAATGAAATAGATTTAAATAAAAAATGGAAATTAAAATCAAAATATTTACACAGTGAAAGATAATGAAATTGTTATAAATCGCTTGGTCTTTTAGTAAGTTGATTGGGCTTGCAAAAAATGGAAAAAATAAGAAAATAAGCCAAGCAGCAACATGAAAGAGGTAGGATTTGCCTTCTAAAAAACGCATCATTGTTTGGTGTATTTAGGGTATGAGTTGCGGTGTTATTGGATTCTCTTATTCATAAATTTATTAAATAATCATGCATCTTTCTGTCTTTTGGACTATGCATTGATGTTTAGTCCGAAATTAAGCAATTTCTAATTTTTTGATGGAATTGAAAATATTTCCTTTAGCCAATTCTTCCTCTTCAATATCATAATCATTCTGAAGCCCCATCCAAAATTTTGCTGAATTACCAAAATATTTACTTAATCTAATTGCTGAATCAGCAGTAATTCGTCTATTCCCTTTAATAATTTCCGAAATTCGGGTCTGGGGTATTTCAATTTCTTTTGATAACCTGTAAGCTGAAATTGAAAGAGGAATTAAAAATTCCTCCAGAAGGATTTCGCCAGGGTGTATATTTTTTAATTTTTCCATTTATTTTTTAATGATAGTCAATTATTTCTACTTCAAAAGCATTTCCTGATTCCCAATTGAAAATTATTCTCCATTGATTATTAATTCTGATGCTATAAAACTCTTTTGATTTTCCTGCCAATTTTTCTAATCTATTTGATGGAGGTATTCTCAAATCAGCAATATTTATTGAATTATTGAGCATCCTTAGTTTTCTTCTTCCAATTTCCTGAATTTCTAAGGGCAATTTTTTGATTCGAATACCATTCCATATTTTTTCTGTATCAGAATTGCCAAAAGTTAGAATCATTAGTATTGCTTTGCGTTACTATCGTCAAAAGTAAGTAAAATAATTTGCTTTTATTATTTTTTTATGAAATTTGTGCACATAAATAAAAATATCTTTAAATCCTATCCTTAAAGCTCTCATAACCAAAGCTTTTTATCAATTCAAATGTATTGTCTTCTCTCCAAATGCCAATGGAGGGGAGGTTTACGCCATTAAAAGTGGTGGTTTTTACCATCGTATAGTGAATCATGTCATCAAAAATAATAGTGTCCCCAATATTGAGCTCATAATCAAATGAATAGTCACCATAAAAATCGCCAGCCAAGCAAGTCATTCCCCCGAAACGATAAGTGGGCTTTCCCAAAACTGGTTCGTGATAGGCTCCCAAAATTTTTGGTTTATAGGGCATTTCCAAAGTGTCGGGCATGTGAGCGGCAAAGCTAATATCCAAAATAGCTACCTGAATGCCTTGGCTATCCACAATATCTAAAACCGTCGACTTTAAATACCCTGTTTGCCAACCCACCGCAGAGCCAGGCTCCAGGATTATTTTTAAATTGGGGAATTGTGATTTCAGGTTTTTTAGAATGGAAATCAAATGTTCAATATCATAATCTGCACGGGTAATTGCATGGCCACCTCCCAGGTTTAACCATTTTATTTGTGGAAATAAATCCCCAAATTTTTCAACTAGAGCATTTAATGTACGCTCCAAAGTATAGGAATCGTTTTCACAAAGGGTATGGGAGTGCAGCCCCTCAATTCCAGCTGGTAAGGTATCCGTTAATTGATTTCTTGTAATGCCTAATCGAGAGCCTGCAATACAAGGATTGTATAGATCTGTCTCAACCTCAGAGTATTGTGGGTTAATTCGGAGGCCGCAACTGATACCTTTCTCACGAGCTCTTTCTCCAAATTTATTGAATTGATTCAATGAATTGAACGAAATATGTGAGCTATAAATCATCAATTCATCCCATTCATGTTCCAAGTAGGCGGGCGAATAGACATGTGCTTTGCTCCCCATCTCTTCAAAGGCAAGTCTGGCCTCATGCAATGAACTGGCAGTGGCTCCAGCCAAATATTGCCTTACCATCGGAAAAGCAGAATACATTGAAAATCCTTTTAAGGCACAAATAATCTCAATACCTGCTTGCTCTTGTAAGTACTTCAGTTTTCGTAAATTGTTTCGTAAAAGTCTGTCTTCTAAAATAAAACAAGGGGAAGGGGTAAGGGAGAAGTCAATCATTATAGTTTTAAATCTTTTTTTAATCAAAATTACTTTTTTTGATTGGTGAATGCAATATGGATTTGACTGATGAAGTTTATATCTTTTCAAAAAAAGCAACCAATGATACATCTTTCATTGAAAACAATCGTTAATTAAAGTATTTTCCCTATATTTCCATTATGCTGATGAAAACTTATTTATTGATTATTATTTTATTTGCTAGCCTTAGTTCTTTTGGACAAGATAGCACGAAGGTTGATTATTTTAAGCCCAAAATGTATTCAATCGAAACCAAGGATGGGGCCATTATTATTGGCACAGTGGTGTCTGAGGATCAAAAACACATTGTACTCCAGACCAAATCAATGGGTTTGGTCACAATTGAAATAGTCAATATCAAATTAAAAAAAGAAATTTTTGAAACCTCGTTTAAAAAAGGAGAGTATTGGTTCGAAAATCCTAATGGAACCAGATATATCATAGGACCATCAGCCTTTACTCTTAAAAAAGGGGAAGGGTATTATCAAAACTTATACTTATTTGGCCAATCTGTTAATGTAGGTATTACTGATCATATCACAATTGGCGGTGGTACAGAAATCGCCTCACTTCTATTTGCTCAAGAAGCACCCAAAATACTATTTTTAACACCCAAGGTAGGGTTTGATGTTTCGCCAAAATTTAAAATGGGAGTAGGGGCTTTGTATGTCCATGTGGCCAGTTTTGATTCAAATGACGACCGAACCAATTTGGGGATAATATATGGCTTGGGAACAATAGGCAATTTAGATAATAATTTCACATTAGGGGTGGGCTGGGGGTTTCACCATAGTAAATATATTGATTACTCTACCCAACTTACTGAAATTGATAAGGGAGTGTCAGCCAAACCAATTATTACATTAAGTGGAATGACGAGATTATCTAAGCGTTTTGGGCTTGTCACTGAAAACTGGATATTTCCAATCTCATCTCAGGAATATGATTTAAACGGCTCAATTTCAAATACTAAGTATGATTACAAAGCTTTTTTTTCCTACGGCTGTCGATTTATGGGAGAGAGAATGGCAGTAGATTTTGGCTTTCTTAACAATAGTGAATTAGATGCGGGGATAGGAATTCCCTACATTGATTTTGTAGTAAAATTTGGCGGGGGTAAAATAAAGTAATTTTTTAAAATTTATTTCGAGGTTCCACCCATCTCGGCAGCTTCCTCTTCTTCTCCAATAAAATGTTTGGCTTTTTCTGGATATAAAATTGCCTCTACTTTTTTGGCATTTGTTAAATAGCTGTTGGCCAGATTACTTAATATTATAATGGAGCTATTGTCTTGATTATTGTGTAGATAGAAGTTTTTGAAGCCATGCCACCAACCTGTGTGAAAGGTGAGCCAGGTGCCGTCATCCAAAAGCTGAAGCCTCCAGCCATAGCCATAATTTTTGTTAATAAGGTTCTTGAAATCGAGTTTAGGTTGAAAAGCTTCATTCAAAGTTTCAGCTTTCAGTAGTTTTTCAGTGTTTAATGCTGTATCCCATTTAAATAAATCTTCTACGGTTGAATATACACCTTTATCACCCACTACCCCATCTAAATAATCTGGCGGTACTATTCGTTTGTTGGCCAAGTAGCCATTCGCCGCCTTAGCAATTTGTGATGATTTGTTTGGGTCAAAAATAAAAGTGTGCGACATACCCGCTGGGCCAAAAAGGTTTTTTTGAGCATATTGCCGAAAATTCATACCCGATAACTTTTCCACAATATAAGCCAAATACATATAATTAGAATTGTTATAATTGAACTTCTTATTAGGCAGATAATTGATATTTGGCCGATATTGCCCCATTAAATTCACCACTAATGAGTTGCTTAATGGATTCTTTTTGTCGTAAATTTTATCCAAAGCATAGATATAATTGGGTATTCCTGAGCTATGAGTAAGCAAACTTCTAATGGTAATGCTGGAGTCATAAGGGAAATTTGGAACATGCTTATAAACAGGGTCGCTATAGTTGAGCAAGCCTTTTTGCTTCAGTTGCATGATGGCTACTGAAGTAAATTGTTTTGAAACAGAGGCAAGCTGAAAGGCTGTATTGAGCGATAAAGGTCTTTTTTTGCCAAAATCGGCATATCCAAATGCTCCTTTATAAATAATTCTTCCATTTTGTGATACCAATACATTGCCATTAAAAATGCCCTTTGAATACAAATGCATAAATAGAGAATCTATTTTGTACGCTTTATCACTGGCTGATTTTGGGTCGAAAGTAATTTTTAAACTATCATTTCTGATTTGTCCTTTTGCAATCGGTTTCTTATGATCAGTTTTGGATTTATCACCACAATTTTGGAAAAGAATTGTGAGTATAATAATTAGAACTTGTATATTTTTAGTGTATGTTTTTTTCAAAATAATAATCAATTTTTTATTTTTATCTGAAATATTGTTCAGATTTCATGGTTATTTTTTCTGCAAATATTGAATGAAAAAGCTGTTCTCATCCGCTAAATATTGGTTGGCTTCAGTAGGCGAGTAGTAGTCACGTAGAATGCCATACATATCATTTTGCAAAAAGTAGGTTTTAGGCTCGCCAGTCAATTTATTGTTAAAGGAACCTCTCCACATAACTTTAAGTGGTACAATCGACCCAATTAAAAAAATTATTGAAATTACCCATTTCATGAGCTTTTTTGTTTTGAATATTTCAATAAATTGGTGTGTTAAGTAAATATTTAACAGAAAAAAAGCTGGAATATTGGCTCTCACTGCTAGATCGTTATTTCTACCAAAATGAATTAGTGGAAGAAAAATCAAAAACAACAACACAGGAAACAACAGTTGATTGTATTCGTTTTTATGATTATTTCTATTTGAAAAATATACAGCTAGGGTAGTAATTCCAAACTCAGTTAAAACAAATAAAAGCCAAACTGAAGCCCATTTTTGATCAAAATTCCATAAAAAACCTTTAGCGGTTTCGCCACTTTTGGTGCTCATTAAATAGAGAAAAATAGGTAAACATCCAAAAAACATAATCAGAGCTGGTGAATAGTCTTTCCATATAAACTGAATTTGTTTTTTTGAAATGGTCTCCTGAATAAAAAAACCTAAAGTAATAATCGTAATTCCTAATGCTGGGAAGGGTGCCCATATAGCTAAAAGTGGAATAAGGGCAATTGATTTATATCCTTTTTTCTCAAAAAATATTTCAAAGGCAATGACACTCATCACAATGCAAGCGGGTATAAACTGATTTGGGACCCAAACAGAGGATAAATAAACAGGCATATACAATAGAAATCCATCAGACATTGGCCTGAAGTCTGACCAATACAAATCGGCCACTTTCATTGAACCAAATACAATATCGTAAAAATGGGACAAGCTCGTATACAAGCCTCCCCAGAGGAGGAAAACAAAAATATAAAGGAGGCTTTTTTTGCCAATTAATACGTAGATCCAGCTGGTGGTAATAAATAGGCCGAAACACATCCAAATCATTGATAATATTCTTACATGATTGAAGGCTTTAGCAAGTAATGCTGGAAAAAGATAATAGCCAAAATAATAGCAGGGATAGCTATTGGCTGATTTGTATTTGAATGGCCAATCATTGACATACAAATCATTGAATTTGGTATTATGGCTGATATAGTCATAAACCTGGTCTGAGAAGCCGCCAGCGCCAGAAATCAAAGTAAAAAAAGCTGCTAATCCGAGGATTCCAACTATTTGAACTGGGGAGAGTGTGATGTCTTTTTCACTCGAAATGGTACTTTTATCAAGTTTAAAATATTGATAAGCCCCTAAAACAATTAATAAAATGCATGGAATTCCAATTGAACCAATAACCCAAAAATTGAGAAAAATCAAATTGGGGATTATCAAATACAATAAAGAGAATATTTTTAAAGCACGAATTGAAACCGATAAATTTTTAAACATTGGTTACACTCTTTCAAAACCATCCACTTCTTCATGCCAAGGCAATCCATGAACATTTAACATTGCCATAAATGGGTCTGGGTTCATTTCTTCGCAGTTCCATACACCTGGTTGCATCCATTCACCTGTAATCATCATCATAGCGCCAAGCATGGCAGGTACGCCCGTGGTATAAGAAACGCCTTGCGCTTGTACTTCGGCCCAACAATCTTGGTGTTTGCAATTGTTCCAAACATAATAGGTTTTGTCTTTGCCGTCTTTTATCCCTTTTATTTGGCAACCAATGCTGGTTTGTCCAGTATAGTTGGCACCTAAAGAACCTGGCTCCGGTAAAACGGCTTTCAAAAATTCCAATGGCACAATATCCATTCCTTGAAACTTAATCGGCTTAATTGAAGTCATTCCTACATTTTCCAAAACATTCAAATGAGTGATGTATTGTTGGCCGAAAGTCATCCAAAATCTGGCTCTTTTCAGCGTTGAGAAGTTTTTTACCAAGCTTTCCAATTCCTCATGGTAAAGCACATAGCTTTCTTTTGGACCAATCCCCGGATATTCAATGGGCTTGTGAATGCTCATCGCTTCAATCTCTTTCCATTCACCATTTTCCCAATATCGGCCGGGCTGGGTAATTTCTCTGATATTTATTTCTGGGTTAAAATTGGTTGCAAAAGCCTTGCCATGGTCACCCGCATTACAGTCAATAATATCCAAATAATGCATTTCATCAAAATGGTGTTTGGCAGCATAGGCGGTATATACTTGAGTAACGCCAGGGTCAAAGCCGCAACCCAAAAGTGCCATTAAGCCAGCTTTTTCGAAGCGTTCTTTATAGGCCCATTGCCAGCTATATTCAAATTTGGCGACGTCTTTTGGCTCATAATTAGCGGTGTCCATATAGTGTATTCCCGTTTCAAGGCAGGCATCCATGATGGTCAAATCCTGATACGGCAGAGCCACATTGATAATCATAAACGGCTGCACTTTTTTGATTAAAGCTACCAATTCAGGTACAGAGTCTGCATCTACTTGATGCGTTTCTACCTTTGTGGGCAAGTTAATTGCCTCACATTCAGCGGCTATTGCCTCACATTTCCGTAAAGTTCTGCTCGCCAAAACCACTTCTGAAAATACTTCCGGGTTCATAGCGCATTTTTTTACTACCACATTACCCACTCCACCTGCACCTATTATTAATACTTTTTTTGCCATAGCAATAACCCCATTTGGGGATTTTTGAATTTAGATTATTGATTATATTTTGTAAAATTAATTAAAAGATTGTTACGGTTTAGGATAATGTTTACGTTTAAAATACAAAACCGCAATTTCATATGAATAAAACTTTTATAAATTGGCAAGTCAACAGAAATAAAATTGGAAAGTTAAAAATTCTAATGTTTTTTTTACTTTCAATTTTAAACGCATTTTCGCAATCAGAAAATAAATATTCTATTTATATTTCAAGTCAATTTGGTTGGACTTTAAATGATTATACTCAGAAAAATAATTTTGCAAGTATAGGAATTGGAGCTAAAATATTTCAAAATAATTCATCAAAATTTTCACCATCTTTAGATTTTACAATAGATAATTTTGCATCAACTTTGGTAGGAATTCGAACATCGACTGGAGAAAGACCTGAAAGTATTGATTTTATCACAAATTTACTTGCTGGAATAACATATAAAACAACACCAAAAGGCAAAATATCTTTCGTTCTTGGACCAAGTTTTACGCCTAATAACACATCATTGGCACTTAAACCCTCTATCTCAATTGGGAAAAAAATAATTTGGCAAATTGCTTATCTTCAAGTATTTAACAGAGAAAAAATAACAAAGACCGATTTTAGTTCTGTGAATTTTATTATCAATTTCAAAATTCATTAACTATTCATCAACCCCTCAATTTCCTCAATTTCAATCGGAATATTGGCCATCAGATTAATATTGCCGTTTTCAGTAATCAAAATATTATTTTCTAGCCTTATTCCTATGCCTTCTTCTTTGATATAAATCCCAGGTTCGTTAGTGAGTACCATGCCTGCTTCAAATGGACGGTATTTATTCCACACGTCATGTACATCCAAGCCTAAATGATGTGAGTTGCCGTGCATAAAATATTTTTTGAAAAGTGGTGCATCTGGGTTTTGGTTTTCTACATCAGTTTTAGTGAACAACCCCAATCCAATACACTCCGACTGAATAAATAGCTCCACTTCTTTTTGAAGATTATCCCATAGAGT
>JAZKGO010000041.1:5144-8524 GCA_040385875.1 Bacteroidota bacterium | reverse complement strand
CTGAAGCCTAGCTCTGTAATTCGGCAGGCTTCTGCTAATTGAGTCACTTCAATTTCCGATTTTATCATCCTCAATTGATGCATAATCGGTGCAATACGCTCGTATTTATGTAGCGGAAATTGGCCGAAAGTTTTACTTATAAATTTATCGTCACGAGTTTGCACTTGCGAGCCGTTGCGAAGATGTTCATTGGTATTCAAATAAATGTTTTCCGACTCAAAAACGATTTGCCTCAAAATGATTTCAAAGCTATCTAACCAATAAACAGTTTGCACGGCAGAAACCTCATTGGCATGGGCTTTTGTATATTTATAACCTTCCCAAATGGCAATTAATTCTGAAGTTTCTCTCAAAAAAAGAACTTCACGATGCTTAGGATCAGGGTGTTGTGGACAAATTACCAATACACTTTCCTCTTGATCAATGCCTGACAAATAAAATAAATCAGAATTTTGGCGAAACCCCATAGTTCCATCAGCATTTGTAGGCATTACATCATTACTATTGAAAATGGCTACGGAATTGGGTTTTAGTTTTGCCGTAAGTCTTTTTCTGTTTTCGATGAAAAGTTGTGAAGGTAGTTGGGTATATTTCATTGGATATTTATGAATTTCGATTGGCGATTTACGATTTTAGGCCTAAATTTATAAACAAAAAAATTGAAATTAAAGAAAACGGCGAAATGCCATAATTAACTATGATAAAAGTATTAGTAGTAGGCTGCGGCAATATGGGCGCATCGCATGCACTCGCCTATCAATTGATTGATGGTTTCGAAATCTGTGGGATAGTTTCCACTGGAAATAGTAAGGTGGTTTTAAATGAAAAATTGGGTGGAGGTTATCCGCTTTTTTCTGATTATGACGAAGCATTAAAAGCGACTCAACCAGATGCTGTATGTATTTCGACCTATCCAGATACCCATGAAGAATTTGCGATCAAAGCGTTGGAAGCGGGTTGTCATGTATTTATAGAAAAGCCCATCGCCGATAGCTTATTGGGTGCCGAAAATGTGAGAAATGCGGCCATTAAGGCAAATAAAAAGCTAGTAGTTGGCTATATCTTGAGAGTACATCCAAGCTGGGAAAAGTTCATAGAAATTGCCAAAGGATTAGGTAAGCCATTGATAATGAGGATGAACCTTAATCAACAAAGTCAAGGCTATATGTGGGATGTACACCGCAATTTGATGAAAAGCTTAAGTCCAATTGTGGATTGTGGTGTGCATTATATTGATGTGATGTGTCAGATGACTCGCTCAAAACCGATTTCAGTGTCAGCTATTGGCGCTAGATTAACTGAGGATATCCCAGCTAATAATTATAATTATGGGCAGTTGCAAATCAGATTTGAAGATGGATCTGTCGGTTGGTATGAGGCAGGCTGGGGGCCGATGATGAGCGAAACAGCTTTTTTTGTCAAAGACGTAATCGGACCGAAGGGTTGTGTATCCATCACCGCTAAAGATGCTGGCGGGAAAGGGAAATCCGACGATGTGAATTCACATTCAAAAACGGAATCTCTTAAAATTCACTATGCAGATATTGATGGTGAAAATAAATTTACCAAAGCCGATGAGTGGATAGATATGACGGATGAGCCTGATCATCAGGAGCTTTGTAATCGTGAGCAGCGCCATTTTTTGAAAGCAATCACCGAAAACATTGATTTGACAGAACATTTGGCTGATGCAGTAAATAGTTTAAAAATTGCTTTTGCTTGTGATGAATCTGTGCATTTGGGAAAGACCGTCTTACTTGATTAGCCTTGATTTTTACAAATTTTAATACCGTTAACTAAATATTTTGATTAATTAATGAATTAATGTGGAATTAAAATTACTTTTGTAGCTAAATAGTGATTGTCAACAAAACTTTAATAAATTAAACTCTTAACAAATTAAAAAATGAAAAAGAATGTTTTAAAATTTGGACTAGCTTTAACTTTTGCAGTAGCCTTAGTTGCATGTCAGAAGCCTGATATTATCAATGAGGATAGTCTATCAAAAACAAGTCACAGTTCTGCTCGTACAGATGCCTCAGATATGGTTGCCAATGAAGTTTTAATCAAATTCAAAAATGGTACTTCTGAATCGAAAAAAGCTGAGATTCTTGAAAAAATTGGCGGAAAATTGAAGGAAAACATACTTACCAAAATGATGGAGAGGTTTGGAGACGAGGGAATTGATTTGATTGAGGTAAATATTAATGCTTTGGAAGCTATCTCTAAAGCGAAAAATATTTCAGAAATAGAATTGGCAGAGCCCAATTATATTTACACTCATTCTGATATTTCAAATGATCCTTCTTTCAGCACCTTATGGGGGATGCAAAGCACCACTTCAAGTCCTTCCAATTTATATGGCAGCCAGGCAGCTGCTGCTTGGAATGCTGGGCATACGGGTTCGAGTACGGTTTTTATAGGAATTATTGACGAAGGTTATATGTATACCCACGTTGACTTGGCTGGAAACGCCGGTAAGAACCCAGGAGAAATTGCAGGGAATAATATTGATGATGATGGAAACGGACTGAAAGATGACGTTTATGGCTGGGATTTTGCTGGTAATGATTCCTCTGTTTTTGATGGAATTGGCGATGACCATGGTACCCACGTTGCTGGTACAATTGGTGCTGTTGGAGGCAATGGCATTGGAGTGGCGGGTGTAAACTGGAATGTTAGATTATTAAGTGGTAAATTCCTAGGCTCGCAAGGGGGTACTACTGCAAATGCTATTAAAGCCGTTGACTATTTTACGAATTTGAAAACTCGTGCTTCTAACCCTGTAAATATTATCGCTACGAATAATTCATGGGGTGGTGGTGGATTCTCACAATTGTTGCAAGATGCCATACAAAGGGCTGATAATGCTGGGATTTTGTTTATTTGTGCGGCAGGTAATTCAACTAGTAATAACGATGTTGTGGCAAACTATCCGTCAAACTATCCAAATAACAATATTATTGCAGTTGCCTCAATAACCTCTACTGGAGCAATTTCTAGTTTCTCAAGTTATGGAGCCACCAAAGTTGATATTGGTGCTCCAGGTTCAGCAGTTTATTCTACTGTGCCAGCAGGTAACAAAAGAACGGTAACCAGTAGCTATGCAAGTTATAGTGGTACTTCTATGGCTACTCCTCATGTAGCAGGAGCTGCAGCCCTATATTCTTCTACACACCCAGGAGCAACTGCATCCCAAATTAAAGCGGCTATAATGTCAACCGCAACGCCCACACCTTCGTTGGCTGGAAAATGCGTAACTGGCGGTCGCTTGAATGTAAGCACCTTCTAATTATATTCAAATATTATTACTGATAAAAAAAGACCAGTTCATTGCTTGAGCTGGTCTTTTTTTATGATAAATCAAATCAAATCAAATC
>JAZKGO010000041.1:0-5044 GCA_040385875.1 Bacteroidota bacterium | reverse complement strand
GTACTTATTTCTGACAATAATAAATAATTTCCTCCATTGGCAAAGCGTATTTTTCTGATTTACTTTTAGGCATTTCCATTACAAATTTATCTTCTTTCACCCTAAAGCCAGCTTTTATTAATTCTTCATTATAATCTCTGCCAAATAGTCTCAAATGATCATTTTGCCAAAAAACTCTTTCCCTTTCTTTAGGGTCTGTGATACTAGCATCTTCAAAAGTATGGGCTTTAGACCAGTCTTGTGGGGATTGAATAATCGCCCAGCCGTTTGGTTTGAGTACCCGATGAATCTCTCTCATACATTGTTGATAATCAGTTACATGTTCCATCACATGGTTGCAAAAAACGATATCAAATGTATTTTGTTCAAACGGAATTTGATGCAAATCCATTTTCACTTTAGCCAGTGGACTTTCAATATCAGCAGTAACGTATTCCAGATTTGGCATTTTTTCAAATCGATCAATGAAACAATACTCTGGAGCTACATGAAGTAATTTATGATTTTGAGTAAAGAAATTTGTTTTTTCTTTCAGATACAAATACATCAATCGATGTCTTTCTAAAGCTAAGCAATTGGGGCAAAGGGCATTGTCTCTTGAAACAAGTCTCCCATAAGGCAGGAATTTACTAAACTTACTTTCACAAACTGGGCATTCAACTTTATCACCTTTAAACCAAAAAGCCATCAGTTTCATGGCTGTATGACTCACTAGTTGTAGATACTTACGGGGAATAAAACGAAGGGCAAAGCTGATTGTTTTTTTTAGCATTATTATTAATGGTAAATTATGAATGGTAAATTATGAATGGTAAATTATGAATTTGTTGTTTATTTCAATTTACTTAATGAAAAATAAGAATAAGATTTAAATACCTTTAGTAAATCTTATTCTTTTTTATAACATTCACCATTCACCATTTATCATTCAACATTTTTTAAAGTTCTCTAATCCAAATATTTCTAAAACTCACCAAATTACCATGATCTTGTAAAGAAATTGGGCCTTTGCCATGAACAGGATTTTCAGGCTGACCGATATAATTAGTAATCCCTTGTATTTTAGTATGATTTTGAACTACAATTCCGTTGTGCATTACAGTCACATAAGCAGGCGTCTCAATTCCTCCGTTTATTGTAAACTTTGGTGCGGTATAAATGATATCATAAACGTTCCAATCGCCCATTTTTGAGGTTGCGTTAACCATTGGTGCTGTTTGTTTGTAAATACTACCTGCCTGTCCATTTCTATAGCTACGATTTTGGTAAGAATTTAACACTTGTACTTCGTACATTCCTTGCATAAAAATGCCACTATTTCCTTTTCCTTGACTTTTCAAAGTTTCTGGCTCAACTGGGCTTCTCCACTCGATATGCAATTGATAGTTATCAAATAATTGTTTTGTTGAGATATTTCCTGCACCTTTTACAACGGTCATTGCGCCATCTTTTACCGACCAGCCTGCTGGGCTTCCGTCTTTTGCTGTTACCCAATTGTCCAGGTTTTTTCCATCAAATAAAACGGTTGCATCCGAGGGTATTGCACCAGGAGTAACCACTCTCACTTCAGGATCCCAATATTCGGTGTCTTTTGGGTCGGTTGGATTTTTCTTAACAAAGCGATGATCTTGCGCTTGAGCAATGTTTAAGGCCAAATAGCCACAGATAACTAGTCCAACTGTTTCTAAGTTAAATTTCATGATAGAGTGTTTGTTTTTAAATTGTATCATGGAATTACCAATTTGAACATTGTACTTTCAAATGAAAGTTTGTTTTTGGTAATTTCATAGGTATTTTATATTTATTAGATTATATTTTTGCAAATTTGATAAATTTTTAGCCATACACCAATCTTTTAAAGATAAAATGATTCCAAAAATAAAAAATAAGACCCCCGGAAATCGACTATTAAAAAAAATGCGACTTGAAACCAAATCGTTATTATTGGGAATTTTTGCGATTTTTTTAATAAGCCTTGGCCTCTATGTATTTGTAAATGCACTAACTGCCAAAAATGAAGGAGCAGATGCTTTTCGTTGGGGTTTATTGGGTACCTACAGCCTTGTTTTAATTAATTTAGGACTATTTTGTTTTGGGCAAGCGGTCCGTTTTAGATTATTAATTGATATCAGCCAAAAAATGAAAAGGACTGAAAGGAAAGTAGTTCGTAAAATAAAAAGCAGATACTCCAAAAATAAAAATGTCTCTGAATAAATTTTTCAGAGACACTTATAAATATTAAATGATTGTTTAATATTTAAATCAAAAATTGAGATTAAAATATTATTGAACCTAGAATAAATAATTATTTCTTTTCAAAAGAAGCCTTAATTGCCTCAACATCAACCAATTTGATAGTTGGAGTTAGAGTTAACATCTTGATTGATGAAATCCTATTTTGAGCAACGGTCTTATTTCTTCTATCTTTTCTTTTAAGTGTAGTAACTGCCATGTTTGTATTCTTTTTGTAAAACGAAGTGCAAAATTAGTGAAAAATGTTTAATTGGCAAAGTTTTTTCTGATATTTAGATGTTAGATTTTAGATGTGAGATGTTAGAAATAAAATTCGAAATTCAGCATTCAAAATTCATCTGTTCGATATTTATTTTAATTTTTACTTTCGACTATTCTTTTTCTATTGTCTTTTTTCTTTTTTCTCAAATCTCAAATCGAAAACCTAACCAATTTCTCAAAATCTCATATCTCATATCTCATATCTCATTTCTTTTTCTTTTACCTTTGTGCCATGAGTAAGCAAAAACCATCTCTAGCTCGAGGTACACGTGATTTTGGTCCCGAAAAAATGGCCAAACGAAATTATATTTTTTCAACTATTAAATCGGTATTTCAAAAATTTGGATTTGAGCCTCTCGAAACTCCTGCCATAGAAAATTTGTCCGTTTTAATGGGAAAATATGGCGAAGAGGGAGATCAATTGTTGTTCAAAATATTAAATTCTGGTAATTTTTCAGAGAAATTAGCTCAAGTTGATTTGGATGAAGGCTATAAAAACCTTACCATGAAGGTTTCAGAAAAGGGACTTCGTTATGATTTAACAGTGCCCTTTGCTCGTTTTGTGGCTATGAATCGCAACGATTTAGTCTTTCCATTTAAGCGCTATCAAATACAGCCCGTTTGGCGGGCTGATCGACCGCAACGTGGCCGTTACCGTGAGTTTTATCAATGTGATGCCGATGTAGTAGGGACCAATTCTCTAATCTGTGAGGCAGAAATTATCGCCATCTTGCAAGAGATTTTGACTAATTTGGGCATAGATTTTATCGTAAAAATAAATAATCGCAAAATTTTAACAGGTATTTCTGAGGCAATTGGGGCAGCAGGTCAAGAATCGACTCTAGCCATTGCGATAGATAAATTGGATAAAATTGGCAAAGAAGCCGTGCTTTTGGAGTTGAAAGAAAGAGGATTTTCAGATGAGTCCTTGCAAAAAATTGAGCCCATATTTTCTCTTTCAGGAAGCGACGTTGAGAAGCTTGATTTTTTGAAAACATTCTTGAAAAACTCTCAAACTGGGCAAATAGGTGTAGAGGAATTGGAGAAGGTTTTAGAGTTATCTAAAGCCTATGGTGCTGAAAATGAGAAAGTTGAAATCGATATTACATTGGCTCGTGGGTTATCCTATTATACAGGTGCGATATTTGAAGTGAAGGCCAACGGAGTGCAGATGGGTAGCATATCCGGTGGTGGGAGGTATGATAATCTGACTGATTTGTTTGGTCTGCCCGGTGTTTCTGGGGTAGGTATTTCACTCGGAGTTGATAGAATCTATGATGTTTTGGATGAGCTTAATCTTTATCCAGATTTTGCGGCCGAAGGTACAAAAGTGGTGATTTCTAATTTTGATAAAATTCTTTTACCCAAAATATTGCCGATTTTAGCTGAATTAAGAATGAATAACATCAAGTCGGAGATTTATCCTGATAGTACAAAACTTGGAAAGCAGATTGAATATGCTTCCAAAAAGAAAATCCCTTATTTTTTGATAATAGGTGAGGAAGAAATTGAAAATCAGCTATTTAGTATGAAAAATCTAATAACGGGAGAACAAGTTAAAATGAGTTTCGACGAAATACTAGTTGAATTAAAATGATTTTTTGATGAAAAGTCTTAAATATTTTGCTCCAATTATTCTCTATATAATTAGTTTAAAGTCATTTTGGCTCACTGGCATTGCTGTTTGGTTACCAGTTATATATTCATTTGGGCTCATACCACTTTTAGAATTGTTATTAAAGCCTAATCATAAGAATTTAAGTCAGGCCGAAGAGGATTTAGCCAAAACAAATAAATGGTATGATTATATGTTGTATCTAATTGTGCCACTCCAATTTATTGCAATTTATTTATTTTTGATAGGCTTCAGTCAAACCAATCTTAACCTTTTTGATATTGCTGGGCGTATCGCTTCAATGGGAGTTTTATGTGGTACTTTTGGAATTAATGTGGGCCATGAATTGGGCCATAGAACCAATATTTGGGAGCAGAGAATGGCTAAAGTGCTGTTGATGAGCTCATTGTATATGCATTTTTTTGTGGAGCATAATAAAGGGCATCATAAAAATGTAGCTACCTTAATAGATCCTGCCTCAGCCAGATTCAATGAGCCAGTCTATTTATTCTATTTTAGATCTATTTTTTATTCCTATTTATCAGCTTGGCAAATTGCTAATTTAGAAATGAGAAAAAAAGGTTTTAAGGTTTTTTCTTTTCAAAATGAGATGGTACAATTTCATTTAATTGAGATTGCCTTTCTTTTAATAGTAGGATTTGTTTTCGGGTTAAAAATAACATTATATTTTATGATTGCGGCCTTAATTGGAATATTAATGTTGGAGACCGTTAATTACATTGAGCATTATGGATTGCAAAGAAAGCGCTCCGAATCAGGTAATTATGAGCGAACAATACCCAGTCATAGTTGGAACAGTGACCATATTTTGGGCAGAATATTGCTTTTTGAACTCAGTCGGCATAGCGATCATCATTATATGGCTAGTCGTAAGTATCAAATTTTAAAATCACA
>JAZKGO010000040.1:89747-144235 GCA_040385875.1 Bacteroidota bacterium | reverse complement strand
AAAACAAAGGATGGTCGCCCTTCAGCACATTTTGAACATACAGTAGCAATAAGAAAGGGTAAAGCAGAAATCCTTACCACTTTTGAATATATTGAAAAAGTGCTAAATGAAAGTAATTAGCTTTTATCTAGAAAATACAAAAAATAAATAATGGCCAAACAGTCATCAATTGAAGTAGACGGTATCATCTTAGAAGCTTTATCAAATGCCATGTTTAGAGTGGAATTGGAAAATAAGCATGAGGTTATTGCACATATTTCAGGTAAAATGAGAATGAATTACATTAAAATTTTACCAGGAGACAAAGTGAAATTAGAGATGTCTCCATACGATTTGTCAAAAGCAAGAATCGTTTACAGATATAAATAAGAGTTTGAATAGATTATTTAGTGCATAAAGCATAAAACAATAAATAAAATGAAAGTTAAAGCTTCAATTAAAAAACGTAGTGCTGACTGCAAGATTATCCGCAGACACGGTAAGTTGTTTATTATTAACAAGAAGAATCCTAAGTTTAAACAAAGACAAGGTTAATTCATATGGCTCGTATAGCAGGGGTTGATATACCCGACAAAAAAAGAGGCGAAATTGCCTTGACTTACATTTACGGTATTGGCCGTAGTACGTCTCAAAAAATCTTAAAGAAGGCAGAAATATCTTTAGACAAGAAAGCTGGTGAGTGGAATGATGCTGAATCAAGTATCATTCGTACAATCATTGGTACTGAGTTTAAAGTAGAAGGTGCGCTTCGTTCAGAGGTGCAATTGAGCATCAAACGACTAATGGACATTGGTTGCTACCGTGGTTTGCGTCATCGTAAAGGGTTACCTTTAAGAGGCCAGCGTACGAAAAACAACTCTCGTACCAGAAAAGGTAAGCGTAAAACAGTAGCAAATAAGAAAAAAGCGACTAAATAGAATTTAATTTTTCCATAAAATGGCACAAGCAAAAAGAAAAGATAAAGCCAAGAAAAGAATTGTGGTGGTGGAGTCTGTTGGTCAGGTTCATATTAAGGCATCTTTCAATAACATTATTATTTCAATTACCAACAATGCAGGACAAGTGATTTCTTGGGCTTCAGCGGGTAAAATGGGTTTTAAAGGTTCAAAGAAAAACACCCCTTACGCTGCACAAACAGCCGCTTCAAACTGCGGTCAGGTAGCTCACGAACTTGGAATGCGTAAAGCTGAGGTTTTCGTAAAAGGACCAGGATCAGGGCGTGAGTCGGCAATCCGTACCATTCAAAACTGTGGCATTGAAGTAGTATCTATTAAGGATATTACTCCATTACCTCACAATGGCTGTCGCCCTCCTAAGCGCAGAAGAGTATAATATTCAATCATGAGAATCGATTAGTAATTATCGGCTCATGAATATTTTTTAAATAGGTAATTACTTTGTCGGATTCTATTCTTAAATAATCCGGGCAAAACTAAATTTTAATTTTAAATGGCAAGATACACAGGCCCAAAATCCAAAATTTCTAGAAAGTTTGGTGAAGCAATACTTGGACCAAGTAAAGCTTTAGCAAAAAAGAACTATCCTCCTGGCCAACATGGCAAAGGAAGAAGAAGTAAAAAATCTGAATACGCCCTTCAGTTGTTGGAAAAACAAAAGGTAAAATATACTTATGGTATATTGGAGCGTCAATTCGAAAACCTTTTCCACAAAGCTGCAGCAAAAGACGGCATTACAGGTGAGAACTTAATTAAGTTCTGTGAAGCAAGATTAGACAATACCGTTTATCGTTTAGGAATCGCTCCAACACGTCGTGCAGCTCGCCAATTGGTTATTCACAAACACATTGTTATTGATGGAGAAGTGGTGAATGTGCCTTCTTATTCATTAAAAAGTGGCCAAATTGTAGGTGTAAGGGAAAAATCTAAATCTCTTGAAACAATTTCAAATAGCTTATCAGGTAAAATGCACGGTAGGTTCAATTGGTTGGAGTGGGACGCTGCTACCTTATCAGGTAAATTTATAGGCTACCCAGAGCGAGACCAAATTCCTGAGAATTTCAACGAGCAAGCAATCGTCGAATTGTACTCTAAATAATATTTTTCGATTGTACATTGTTATAAAATTCAATGTATAATCATTCATTGACAGAAATTGTTAATGGGAAAATTTAAAAATTTTACCTAAATATTTCTTAATAGCTAAAATTCATCAAATATGTCAATATTAGCATTCCAAATGCCCGATAAGGTAGTCATGGAAAAAGCCGACGACTTCCACGGGCTTTTTGAATTTAAGCCACTCGAAAAAGGGTATGGCGTAACCATCGGTAATGCACTCCGCCGTATTTTACTTTCCTCATTGGAAGGTTACGCTATTACAAGCGTTAAAATAGGTGGTGTACTACACGAATTCTCTACTATAGAGGGAGTAATGGAGGATGTGACTGAAATTATTTTGAACCTTAAAATGGTTAGGTTTAAAAAGAAAACAGACATTCTTGATAATAAAATAACTGTTAAATGCAAAGGTCAATCAGTATTAACTGCTGGTGATATTGCAAAATTTACACCTTATTTTGAAATCTTAAATCCTGATCAAATCATCTGTCATTTAGATGAGACAAAGGATTTAGAAATGGAAATAATTGTAGAAAAAGGTCGTGGTTATGTACCTGCTGATGAGCCTAGATCTACAGAGCTTTCAATTGGATATATCGCAATTGACTCTATCTTCACTCCAATAAAAAATGTAAAATACAGTGTTGAAAATACACGTGTTGAGCAAAAAACGGATTATGAAAAATTAATCATCGAAATTCAAACAGATGGTTCAATTCATCCCGAAGAAGCTTTAAAAGGTGCTGCTTATATTTTGATTCAACATTTTATGTTGTTCTCAGACCAAACAATGACATTTGAAACCCAAAAGGCTGATGATGACAATGTGGTGGATGAAGAAGTATTGCATATGCGCAAATTGTTGAAAACACCTCTGGCTGATCTTGATTTGTCGGTACGTGCTTACAACTGCTTAAAGTCTGCGGAAATCAAAACTTTGGGAGATTTAGTGAAATTAGAGATTTCTGATATGATGAAATTCCGCAATTTTGGTAAAAAATCACTTACTGAATTAGAACAACTAGTAGCAGATAAAAATCTTACTTTCGGGATGGATATTTATCGTTATAGAATTGACGAAGATTAGTCAATTAGCGATATAAGATTTATTAAATTGGAATTCGCAAAAAAACAAATTAATTTAAAATTTAAACAAGTAGTAATAGGTGAGTTGATAAATAATAGCAACTTAACCGCAGTGAGCAATCACTTTTAACTTACGAAAATATCATGAGACACGGAAAACAACACAATCATTTAGGTAGAAAAACTGCCCATCGTCATGCATTACTTGCCAACATGGCATCATCATTGATTATTCACAAAAGAATAGAAACTACAGTTGCGAAAGCAAAGGCCTTAAGAATGTTTGTAGAGCCTTTAATTACTAAAGCAAAAGATGATAAAACTCATAATCGTCGTGTAGTTTTTGCTTATTTAACTGATAAGGAAGCAATCAAAGAACTTTTTGGAATTGTGGCTGAGAAAGTAGCAGATCGCCCAGGTGGTTATACTCGTATCATCAAACTACCAAATAGACTAGGTGACAATGCAGAAATGTGCATGATGGAATTGGTTGATTTTAACGAAGTAATGTTAGCGGAATCAGCAGATAAGCCTGTGAAAACACGCAGAAGCAGAAGAGCAGGATCATCAGGAGCTTCAGCTGAGAAAAAAGAAGTAGTGGCTCCGGTAGCAGCAGCAGTTGTGGCTGAAGCTCCATCCGCTGAAGTAATTGAAGAAGAAGAGGCAGTTGCCGAAGTAATTGAGGAAACAGTTGAAACTCCAGTTGCTGAAGTTGAAACAACGGAACCAACTCCTGAAGCTACCGAAACTGACGAAGCAGCTGATTCTGAAGAAAAACCAAAAGAATAGGTTTTTATGAAAATACATAATAGAATGAGGGCTTTAACAATATGTTGAAGCCCTTTTTTTATATTTTGTATTAACTTTGTAAAATAGAAATCATCCCGATATTTTTTTAAGATTGAATTCAAAAATAGAATGAAACACAATACACCCAAAGAAGCACTATTATTATTGGAAGATGGCACTTTATTTAAGGGCTATGCCTTGGGAAAAATAGGTACCCATGGAGGAGAAATATGTTTTAATACTGGAATGACAGGCTATCAGGAAATTTATACTGATCCTTCCTATTTTGGACAAGTGGTAGTAAATACTACTTCCCATATCGGGAATTATGGTGTATTGCCACCTGCTGAAGAGGAGTCCAATTCAGTGAAAATTTCAGGAATGGTTTGCAACGAGTTTTCACAGATTCATTCAAGAGCATTGGCGGAGGAATCACTGCAAGATTATTTTGAAAAGGCCAATATTGTGGGTATCTATGGAGTAGATACTCGCCAAATTGTAAGACATATACGCAGTAAAGGTGCGATGAATTGTATCATTTCATCAGAAATATTGGAGGTGGATAAGCTTCAAACAGAATTAGAAAAAGTGCCTCAGATGGAAGGATTGGAACTATCTTCGGTAGTTTCAACAAAGGAACCTTATTTTGTGGGGGATCCGAATGCCAAATGGAAGGTAGCAGCGATCGATTTTGGAATCAAGAAAAGCATTTTGAGCAATCTTGTGGATAGAGATTGTTATTGTCAAGTTTTTCCAGCCAAGACTAGTTTCTCCGAAATGGAGAAGTGGCAGCCTAACGGATATTTTATTTCAAATGGCCCTGGTGATCCATCAGTGATGCCTTATGCAGTAGAAACGGTTCAAGAAATTTTAGCTTCGGAAAGACCCCTTTTTGGTATTTGCTTGGGGCATCAATTGTTGGCTCAAGCTTCTGGTGTAGCCACCTATAAAATGCATCACGGACATAGAGGGCTAAATCACCCGGTAAAAAACTTAATTACTGGGAAGAGTGAAATCACCTCTCAAAATCATGGATTTGCCGTGAATGAGGAACAGGTAAAGTCAAACGAACTCTTGGAAATCACCCACTTAAATTTGAATGATAATACAATTGAAGGCATAAAACGAAAAGATAAAAAAGCATTTTCGGTTCAGCATCATCCTGAAGCCTCACCAGGCCCTCATGACTCCCGATATTTATTTGACAGTTTTGTAGGGATGTTTTAGCAAGGCCCCGGTCCCATTGAGAGGGATTTTTTGAACAGTATAAGTCTGATAAATTTTAATAAATTTTATAAATGTGTGTTCCCCCACAGGGGGCTAGGGCGCTATGGAAGTAACTATCATTAAATACAATGCGGGCAATGTGCAATCAGTCATGTATGCATTAGATAGAATTGGGGTTGGTTATTGCCTTTCCGATAATCCCGAAGAAATATTGAGTGCCAACCGTATTATATTTCCTGGTGTAGGGGAGGCGAGCACCGCCATGAAAAGCCTGAGAGAAAGTAATCTTGATTTGTTAATCCCCACTCTAAAGCAACCATTTTTAGGAACCTGTGTGGGGATGCAATTACTCTGTAACCACTCTGAAGAAAACGACACAGATTGTTTAGGGATTTTTGATATTGACATCAAAAAATTCACTAAAGAAGAGGGTTTCAAAATACCACAGACAGGTTGGAATGATATTTACGATTTGCAATCTCCTCTATTACAGGGAATTAAAGAAAATGCCTACGTCTATTACAATCATAGCTATTATGCTCCGTTGTGTGAGCATACCATAGGAAAAACCAATTATATTTTGGAATATTCGGCTGTTTTGCAAAAAAATAACTTCTATGCTTGCCAGTTTCATTCCGAAATCAGTGGAGATATAGGGCAAAAGATTTTTGAAAATTTTATGGAAATATAATTCAACCAAATCGTTTCAAAATAGCTATAGTATGATTAAAATTATTCCAGCGATTGATATTATTGATGGGAAATGCGTGAGACTTTCACAAGGAGATTATTCAAAGAAAACTATTTACAATGAAAATCCTTTGGAGGTTGCCAAAATGTTTGAAGCGGCTGGGATTGAACATTTGCATCTAGTTGATTTGGATGGAGCCAAACAAAAACGAATAGTAAATCATAAAGTTTTGCATGAGATAACCTCAAAAACTAAACTCAAAGTCGATTTTGGGGGTGGCGTACAATCGGATGAAATGATAGAAATGGCTTTTGAAAATGGGGCTGCGCAAATTACTGGTGGTTCAGTTGCGGTGAAAAATCCAGATTTATTTCAAGGTTGGTTTCATAAATATGGCTCAGAAAAAATTATTTTGGGCGCTGACGCACATCATGAAAAAATTGCCATTTCTGGTTGGGAGGAAAGCTCGGGGCAATCGGTTTACGATTTTGTAAAAAAATGGGTGAACTTAGGTGCTAAGTATTGTATCAGTACCGATGTAAGTAGGGATGGTATGCTGCAAGGCCCTAGTTTTGAACTATATAAAAACTTGCAAATCCAAAATCCAACTTTAAATATTATTGCTAGCGGAGGGATAGCTTGTCTGCAAGATATTTTAAAACTCAATCAAATGAATATCTATGGAGTAATTGTAGGTAAGGCTTTTTATGAAAATAAAATCACTTTGGACGAATTAAAGGGTCTATTTTAAGAGGAGTATACTTTTTTAAAGGCAGCAACGGTTTCAGCTGCAACTTTTTCAGGAGAGAAGTCCTTGATAATTTCCAATCCTTTTTTGCCCATCAAGTCAAACTTTTTATTGTTGCTCATCATGAGAGCCATTTTATCAGCTAATTCATTGGTGTTATAGGGGCTAAAAGTATAGCCATTCCCATTTTTTCCTTCTTTAACGAGTGATGAAGAACAACCACAATGATTGGATACAATCACGGGTTTCCCACAAATTAAGGCTTCATTCACCACAAAGCCCCATGGCTCAGAATAGCTGGCCAATACCAAAACGTCTCCTAAAGATAAGTTCCAGGGTACTTCAATCCATTCGCAGGGAGGGAGGAAGCTCACGTTTTTTATATCCTTATCCACTACAAATGCTCTCAGCTCGGTTTCTAAAGGACCATCGCCGACTAATAAAAAGCCCCAATTTTCACCTTCAGGATGTATTTTTGAAGCTTTTCCAAAAGCCTCCAACATTATAAAAAGGTTTTTGAAGTCAATTAAGCGTCCCACAAATATGAAATTGTACTTACTAAGCCCCAAACTTTCTTTTCTTTCTTCCTTATTGAGCTGTGAGAGTTCAAACTGGCGCCTAATTTCATGGTTGTCGAGAGCGTTTCTGCTCATGAGAATTTGCTCTTTTTTGGCACCCAATTTTAACAAATATTGGTCAGTGGCGGGACCAATACTTAAAAACCCATCTGTAATAGATACAATTATTTTTTTGATAATTTCCTTGTACCAAACTTTTTTGTTATCGGTTTCTCCCGAATCGATGAACATAATTGTTTTGATACCTGCAATTTTGCAATACAAATATATGGGCCAGGTAGAAGGATCAAAATAGCCGGGTAATACCACCACATCGGCTTTAAAGGACCGAATGATTTTAAATATTTTAGTAGCCTTACCCCAAAAAGGCGTATTTTCTAGATAATCATCATAGAGTAAGCTATATTTATATTGATGATAGTCCTCATTGATCGCTCCAATATTAATACGAGTTGCCTCAGTGCGAGACATTTGAATCACATAAAATTCAAATTCCTTGGTTTTTTGTGAAATAGCAAAAAGATCACTGAAATGTTTGGCTTTATAATGAGCCCAAAGAAATTGATGAACAAAAAGTACCCGCATAAATTGTTAAATACAATTACAAAGGTAATGAATAATGGCCATTTTCCTGAATAGGAGGTTACTTGGAAATAATGAATATCTTGATTATTTTTATGAGTAAAATAGATTATTTTGAACACGATCTTTTCCAACTTCCCATTTATTAGATACTCAATTGCCATGATTATTGGCATTTTGCTATTCTTAAATTTTCCATTTTATACACCATTATTATTACCGATTTTAATAGGTATAGCAATTGTATATTTAGGGGTCTATTATCTATTTGGAGGAAAAGCGAGAAGCTTTTTAGGCGCACTAGGTATTGTTTTTCTAATCACTTTTGGATACTTTAATGCTTCTAAAGTGGAGGCGGGGTTCCGAGAGAATCATTTTTCTAAAATAACTTATTTCCAATTTTATAGTGCTGATATTGTTGGCTTGGTTGAGGAGAAGCCGAATTCTTGGAAAACTATTGTACAAGTGAAGGGGGTTTTTCAAGATAGAAAGTATATTCCCGTACAAGGAAAAGTGCTACTTTATCTCGATAAGCTTACGGTACCTAAGCCAGAGTACGGTGAATCAATACTCATCAAAGGGCAGCCAGTTTTGATTGAAGGCCCTAAGAACCCCTTTCAATTCGACTACAAAAAATACTTATCAAATCAAGGAATTTACTTTCAACAGTACTTAAGAGATACCTCTTTAGTGAATATCTCGTCAAAAACTGATTGGTCACTGAATAGTTTTGCATTCAAAATCAATAGCTATTCAGATAGCATTTTTACTAAGTATATTCCTAATAAGACCGAACTTGGTGTTACGAATGCAATGGTGTTGGGGCTTCGTGATGATATTGATAATGAGCTTATGGCGGCTTATTCAGCAGCTGGAGCCATTCATGTGCTTTCGGTCTCAGGGCTTCATGTTGGGGTTATTTATATCATTTTGGTTTGGGTTTTTGGTAGAATTAAAAAAGTAGAAAGTGGCGGCAAATGGTTTTTCCTTTTGATAATCTTATCGATTTTATGGCTTTATGCGGCTGTTACTGGCTTTTCCTCGCCAGTATTACGATCTACATTTATGTTTTCTTTGATATTAATAGCTCAAACAATTGATAAGCAAGAGAACTCTTATAATACGGTGGCCATCTCAAGTTTTGTTTTATTGGTTTATGATCCTTTTATGCTCACCAATATTGGTTTTATGTTATCCTATTTAGCGGTTTTTGGGATGATACAAATACAACCTCTTTTAAATCCTTTGGTGGTAATTGACAAGCGAAAGAGTAAACTACATTGGCTAACGGACCGACTTTGGAAGGTAACTACAGTGGCCATTGCTGCCCAAATTGCCACATTGCCTATCACAATTTATTATTTTCATCAGTTTCCAAATTATTTTTTACTCGCTAACCCAATCGTTATTTTATTGTCCTCAATTGTTTTAATCGGCGGGTTAGTATTCTTACTGATTGCACTAATTTTAAGTTGGTTCAATCTTAGTCTGATAATTAGTGGCCTTGGTCTTTTGCTTCAGTTTTTTGTAAAAGCATTAAATGCTACTGTCATTTTTACTGAAAGTTTACCAGGAGCTATTAGTAAATTTCTTAATTTTAGCATTGTTGAAATGCTTATTCTTTACTTCTTACTCTTTTGCATTTTAGCCCTTATCCATACCAAAAAATATGGCTGGGTTCAATTAGGAACCTTTTCTGCAGCGCTGTTAATCGGGTTATCAATTGCCAATTTTCTTGATGTTTTGCATCAAAAAATTATCTGTTTACATGCTGTTCCGAAAACCACTGCAATATCCGTAATTAATGGACGAAGAGTACAATTAATGGGAGAGGAGTCCTTCATTAGTTCAAATAAAAATATTCAATTTAATTTTGCCAATTTTTGGGCAAGCAAAGGTGTCGTTGATACGAATAAAATAAGCCTTCCTGTAACCAGTTCAATTCAAATTTGGAAAGGCCAAACTTTTCTCTTTTTGAATGATAGAATAAAAGAGGGAGAAAAACTGAATGTTGATTTTTTGGTTATCAGAAATAAGAAACTCCAATATTTTAAAAATATTAAAAACAGGATTGCTTTCAAATATTTAATAATTGATGGGAGTTTGTCAAACTATTATACTAACAGATTTCAACAAGAGGCTGCTCAAGATGGGGTTTTGGCCTACTCCCTTATGAAAAATGGGGCTTTAATTCTTTAATTTATTTTCAACAAAGCAACCTTTTTCAAGAAAATCTCATCTTCTTGATGAGTTTTAAGACAAGTCAAATTTTATTTTTGGATTATATTAACCGCTCAAAAGTAAAAGTAACCGCCCAGCTAATATGTAATGCATAGTACTAAAGTAAACATATATCTTTGTATCATCAATTAGCGAACGAAATATTAACAGACTGTTTCAAAATCGAACACTAATAAAAAGTAAAAATTAACATAAAAAGCTGATAATCAGATAATTATAAATTTTGGCACAGAGATGGAATATTAATTAAAAACAATTACAAGAATAAATAAATAAGGGATAAAAATCAATTTAAACAATTAAAAAAATGAAAAATCAAATCAAACCAATTATTGCTGCTCTACTTTTAGGTACTGTATTTTTTGCAAATGCTAAAACTTTACCTGCCAATCCTACAATTAAACCTTTTGCCTCGAGTATGTATAAAATTAACGGAGTACAGGCAATCAACCTTTTTGTAAATAAGTTAGAGGGTTCAAAAGTAAAAATAGTTTTAAAAGATACAGACGGAACCGTAATTTATCGGGATGTAATTGGTAAAAAACGCACTAAATTTCGCACAAAATTCAATATGGATCAGTTGAAAACCGGAAGCTATACTTTGGAATTGACTGATGGCAACAGTACTGAAATTAAAAATATCGAGATTTAAGAAAAAATTTGTTTAGTTAAGGGTAAGGTAGTCCTGTCAAGTTTTATAAATTTGACAGGATTTTTTTTTATTTATCCTAAAATTTTGACATAATATAAAAAAATGACGGCCACACATTTAGCATGGCCGTCATATAAGTTTAATATCATTTCCAATTAAAATTGTATCTATTTATCCCACCAAACTTTGGTATCCAAATCATTGGCACCTTGGCGTGCGATGGCTTCTTTTACGTTAGCCGAATTTATCGAAATCTCAGAATCAGGATAATTCAGTCGATTAATAAAGTTTCCTTTGATGCTTTTGCCAGGGAAAGGATTTGGCGCCAATTTTGGAAAGCCCGATCGACGGAAATTAGCAAATGCCTCAGGTCCGTTCAAAAATGAAGCGATCCAATATTGATTATTAATTTGCTCCAATGGAGCAGTTGCATCGTAGGCATTGGCCAACAAATAAGCATCTACATCGGCAGTTGCAACTGCCGAAGCTGCATCATAATCGGCCATTTGAGCCATATGTGCTTTTATTCCAGCCTTATAATAGTCTTCAACAGAGCCAGTGGTGAACCCTCTTTGTGCTGCCTCCGCCAAAAGCAATTGTGTTTGAGCATTGGTTACCAAAAACATTGGGGCAGCAGTTTTTACCATACGAGCTCTATCCACTTGCGTATAGTCATAAAAACTTGCCAATCCATCTTTAGTAGCTTGTGCTACAATTGTTGAATTGTCATAGCCAAAAGGCATACCAATTTGTATTTTAGGATCCGTACTGGCTTTTGCAGCGGTTTGTTCAGGACCCGATTTTGCCCCAACATAACGTACCGCTATAGATTTAAGTCTTGGATCACTAGTTTTTACAAGAAAATCTACAAAAGGTTTTGCCAAGTAAATATTAGACGCTTCAGTTGAATTTAACATTTGGCCAATTCCATTGGTATAGTTGGCGTCATGTTTTACAAAGCAATTATCAGCGTTAGAGGTAATTACTCCGCCTGCAATTGCTTTTTCTACCGTTGCTTTTGCCAAAGCCAAATCCACTTCTGTCAATCGCATACCTACACGAAGTAAAAGTGAGTAGCCATATTTTTTCCATTTGGCAACGTCGCCACCATAAAGTACATCAGCAGCTTCTTTGGTTTTTGTGGCATCTAAAGCGGCAGTAGCTTCGGTTAACTCTTTTATTATGCCTTCGTACACACTTTTTTGTGTATCATATTTTGGCAATATAATCTGATCTAAATAGCCTTTACCAGCCTCAGTATATGGTATATCGCCATAGGTGTCTGTTAAAATTAAAAAGGCGTTAGATTGTAGTATTCGTGCCATATTGTACAAGTTGCTTCGAGCTGGCAATTCCTTTGTTGCATTGATCACATCATAACTATTGCGAATAACACTTCGGTACATACGCTGCCATAGGGCTTGTATATTTTCGCTACTTGGCTGGTTGAAGTTTGCGCCAGTTAATACCCCAGAATTGGGTGTAACCATCTGCTGCACAATACCAATATCGTACATCACCGTATTGGAAGGAAATGAGATATTAACCACTGCATTATTCAAAATAAATACTGGATTAATAGCTGTAGCAGCCGTTTTATTGATATTTAATTCGTCGAAACCGTCGTCACAACTCGTTAAAAACAAGCCTGTTAGGAGTAAAATTGATTTTATTGTATTTTTCATATTTTTTTTATTTAGGCGATTGGCTTTTGGCTTTTAGCAATTGGCATTTTTGAATCTAAGATTTTCAAATAGTTGATATTTGTTTGCCAATAGCTATTAGCATTAAAAGCGAAAAGCAATTTTCTAAAATTTAACATTTAAGTTGAAGCCCATACTGCGAGTAGTTGGCAAACCAGTCGATTCCATTCCTGAAATATTATCAGAACTATAACCAAATGATTCTGGATCTATATTATCTACCCATTTTTTTAACAATAAAACATTGTTAGCTACAAAGCTCAATTTCAATGATTTAGCTGGGAAATTTTTCGGTAATAATTTGGTAAGGTCGTATCCGGCAGTTATCTGTCGAAGTTTCCAATAGCCGCCATTAAATACTACAGGCTCAACCAATGCCAATGAGCGTACTACAGCCCAATATTGGTCTGGTAAAGCTTTAACTGCATTTGGCTCTCCTTTTTCGTTTACACCTACCCCCACAATACCACCAGAGTCACGGCCTGGCAATGTCATTTTATGTAAACCATGGCGCACCGCATTAAAATTGGTGCCCGAAAGCATCATATTGCCCAGTTTGAAATCGATTAATGCCGATACTGACAACCCTTTATAATTGAAGCCATTGGTAATACCGCCAACCCATTTTGGTAAAGCTGAGCCATAAGATATCAAATCGGCAGTACGTTGCGGTACACCATTGGTACCATGCACGATAGCACCATTGGCATCTCTTTTGAAGCCGAAGCCATAAATAAGCCCCATTTCTTGCCCTACTACTTGGCGTTGCTCGCCATTAAATACGTGCGTACCTGTGGTAATTCTAGAGCCAGGGGTGTCGTTTAACAAACTCAACACCTTGGTAATATTATATGAGCCTGTGAACGTAAAATCCCAAGAAAAATCATTTGATCTGATAGGCACAATATTTACTAACATTTCTACCCCTTTGTTTTGGCTTTTTCCACTATTGATTAAGGAAGTCTGAAAGCCAGATGCATCTGATATTTGTGCCTGAACAATTTGATCAGAAGTCAATTTTTTATAAACAGCTGCATCGATATTCAATCTATTTTTGAATAATTTCAACTCTAAACCAATTTCTTGCTCGGAAGTACGCATTGGTTTAAGGTTTGCATTGGGTACCGATGTGCCTGACGATCCTCCAACTGGTTGGCCAGCAAAAAGATTGCCATTTATACCATAAAATAAACTATTGGAATAAGGCCCCACATCGGTATCTGAACCTACCTCTGCATATGCAGCCCTAAGCTTTCCGAAACTTAACCACGATGGAATGCTTTTCATAGCTTGCGAAAACACAAAACTAGCAGATACTGACGGATATAAAATACTTCTATTCGCTGGAGAAAGTGTTGAAAACCAGTCGTTTCGGGCAGTAGCATTTACATATAAGAAATTACGGAATGAAATTTCGGCCGAACCATAAACAGAATTAACCGATCTTTCACTCAACCCATAAATAGGATCTTTGACACGTCCATTTTGTACTGTGTAAAGGTCACGAACTACAAAGTCTTGCACAAAAGTGCTATTTAGGTCGCTTCTTCTATACATTTGGTTACCTCCCACATTTACATCAAGTCCAAAGTCGCCAAATTTTTGTGTGGCGGCAATCAATATATCAGTATTGGTTTCACGAAAGCGTCTTGATTCTTGTGTAAACGAGCCATTTTCAAAACCATCAGGAGCTTTTGCCAAAGAAGCGGTTCCATGAGCAAAATTGTTGAAGTCTTGATCACGGCTCCAAAAGTCTTGCCCCACTCGGCCTTGTATATATAGCCAGTCGGTTAAGTTATATTTTGCACTAATATTTCCAAAAATACGATCACGACGAATGTTCTGAAACTGCTTAGCCAATACCCAATAGGCATTGGTACGGTTCATAAAGCGAGAATAAATGTACTCGTTTCCCGCCGCATTCATCATTTTTTCTTTAAATAAACTTA
Organism: Bacteroidota bacterium; assembly: GCA_040385875.1. Lineage (GTDB taxonomy): Bacteria > Bacteroidota > Bacteroidia > Cytophagales > Spirosomataceae > JANMZR01. Next base: position 129,911 of record JAZKGO010000040.1, on the reverse strand, counting down.
ATGGCATGGTATTAGCCAAATTGGATATGGTAGTAGGTATTGAATTATCTTGATTGGCAATATTAGGAGGGTTTTTATTGTACTCATTTGAATAGTTCATATTGCCTGCAAAGCTCAATTTTTTGCTTAATTCATAAGCAAAACCCATATTAATAGTTTTACGATTAAAACTGTTGTTTTGCACAATTCCTTTGCTATCCATATTGGCAAATGAAAGATTAAAGCCCCCTTTTTCAGAACCAGAAGATAGTGAAATGGTATTAGTGAAATTAGAGCCGTTTCTATAAAATGCACCTATATGACTTGGCTGAGCCACATACGGCACTTCTACATCGTATAATTTTTGGGTCATACCAGGCGCAATTTTTTCACCAAACGACCACTGACCCGAAGTTGGGTTAGCCGAAATAGGCCTTACCCCGTTTTCCCCTTGACCATATTCATATTGATAGTCAGAGAAATCTAAGGGGGTTTCATTGGTAAAGTTGGAATTGAAAGAAACGCCGATGCCTTTACTAGCTCCTTTGGTTTTGGTGGTGATCATGATTACACCGTCTTTGGCTCTTGAGCCATAAAGGGCCGCTGCCGTAGCCCCTTTTAGTACTGTCATACTTTCAATATCATCAGGATTTATCGATGAAAGTCCGTCACCTCCATCTGAAGTATTTCCACCACCACGTACACCTATTGAGTTGTCAGATGAGGCATTGCCTGGGTTAGTACCAAAGTTGGTATTGTCAATAGGCACGCCGTTAATTACGATAAGGGGAGTATTTTGGCCCGAAAAAGAAGATTGACCCCGAATCCTAATTTTGGAAGAACCAGCAGGCCCTGTACCTAATGCCGAAATATTTACCCCTGCTATTTTACCTTGTAGGGTGTTTACAAAATTGGGTGTTCGGTTTTCGGTGATGGCTTCACTGCCAACAGTAGTGGTTGAATAACCCAACTTTTTAGATTCTTTTTTGATACCTAATGCAGTTACTACCACTTCTGAAAGCGACTGGCTATCCTCATCCAATCCAATGGAAATCTGACTTTGGTTTCCAATGGCAATTTCTTGCGATTTAAAACCCACATAGCTAACTACTAGAGTGGTACCTGAACCTACATTTAAGCTAAATGCACCGTTTGCATCGGTATTAGTACCTAAGTTGGTTCCTTTCACTAAGATTGAAACCCCTGGGAGAGGCGCTTGATCTCTGTTGGATTTCACATTGCCGGTTATTCGTTGCGCTTGTGTAAGGTTTATTGAAATTACACCAAGAGCAAACAACAGCATTAAAAGTTTGAGTTGTTTCATAAATAATATAGATTTTAAAAGTTTGAATTTAGAAGCACAATTTATGAAAAAAAATTCAAAAATTTGTATTTTTTTGTTTTTACAAAAAAAAATTAAATAGATAACTGTTTCATTTAAAGATATTTGTATGAACTTGTATAGACAATGCTTTTAATTAAGCGACCTTTGCTTTAAAAGGAGATATTACATAACCTTTTTGCAAAAAGAAAAATGATTGGATAGTGAATAATAAATTGTTTTAGACCGAATTAATTGTATCTATATAGTTTTAAAAAGCGAACAGAAGATTAAGAAAAGTAGAAATAGGATAGAAAAGTTTAAGCAGATTATTTTTTTACCGAAATCATGAGGACACCTACCAAAATGAAAATAGTGCCAGCGATTTGCCAGTTATTAAAAGTTTCGTTCAAAAAATAGGTCGCCATAAAAATAGTGGCCATCGGCCCAACACTCCCAATTATGGCAGCATTGCCTGATCCCACTCTTTGAATGCCTTCGGAAACCAGAAAGGAAGGAATAACGGTGCAAAACACCGCCATAATCAAGGATTGTTGATATACTATAGGTTCATAATGGAATAAATTAGTTTTTGAAGTGATGAAATAATGAATAATAACCATTGCGGTAGAAATAAGCATGGCATAACAGGTAAAAAGTGTGGTGCCTATTTTTTTCACCATTTCGCCATTTCCAATTAAATAAAGGGCATAGGTAAGTGCACTCAAAAAGATAAGAAAGGCCCCCAAAAGCAGGTTTTTTTGCATCCCTATTTTTATTTCTGGAACAAAGGCCAGTACGATACCTAAATAAGTGATTATCAAGGCTATATACTGTATCTTCTCTATTTTTTTCTTAAAAAATAAAGCGGTAATGAGCAATACTAGTGTCGGATAAATAAACAAGACCAATCGCTCTAAACCTGCCGAAATATATTGCAAGCCCCAAAAGTCGAAAAAAGAAGCCAAATAATATCCCAAAAGCCCAATGGCAAGCATCCAGGCCCATTCCCGTTTTGTAAGGCGTAAGTCTGATGGGTATTTCCATTTGTTCCAAACTAAAATAGCAATATAAAAAGGCAAAGAAAATAGCATTCTTAAAGCTAAAAGCGAAACAGTATCGATTGGATGATTGATATATAACCACTTTACTATCACGGCTTTACCTGCAAACATAACTGCCCCTATGAAAATCAATATTGCGCCTACTATATATTTGGAATTTGTCGTTTTCATTAATTTTTGATATAAAAAAAGGCACTTAAAAGGGTGCCTTGTTAATTGATTAGTATGAATCAAGCTCAATCAATCACCTCGGCATCGGCTAGAATATAATTGAGTTCGTAAATATCGTTGGCATTAAGTTCTAAAGTGCCTTTGAAAACGTGAATTTCATCAGTTTTAAACTTTCGATTCTTTTTGAGTTTTAATCCCATTACGGACTCCGGACCTGCTCCCCCGCAGAAAAAACACATGCTATAGGGGTAAGCTGAAAGCACATATTGATTGCTTTCGGGATCAACAGGTACCATATAGCCTTTTATGAGGATAGTTTTATTTTCGACTTTTTTGATATTAGGACCAAAAGTTGGATATAACATAAATATGGATTCCTTCTCATACCATTTTTTCTTGAAAGTCACGTCTTTCAATACTTCCCAACTTATCTTTTGAGGCTCATCAATTCTAAAACCAAATAGACTTAAGCCAAAAATCAACAGAACAAATTTTCTCATTTTTGATGAATAGTTTTCACAAAATTACAATATATTGCCTTAGTTCCTATTAAAAAAGGATTAACGCTTTTATCAAAATATTATTGATCGCTTAATGTTTCTGAAATATTAATTTTGTAAATCCCAATCGAGGGTAGGGCTGCGGCGATAAAACTGATAAAAACACAAGCCAAAAAAATAAATAAATCATCAAGAGAAAGGTTTAATAGGTCGAACTGATGATGAAAATTTTGTTCCGAAGCTTTGCTCATCCAAAAAAGGCCTAGTCTGCTTATTAAAATACCTAAAAAATAGCCTATTATACCAATGAAAAGACCTTCGAGTAATAAAAGTATAAAGAGTTGAATACGACTGGCACCCAATGAAAGCATCAAAGCCATTTCATATTTGCGTTCCTTTAATGAATTAAAAAGAGATACAAAAACACTAATACCTGATACTAAAATAATTAAAAAGGCCATCCATTTCAGCGTATCCACACCTACCCCGAGCAAGGCAAATAATCGATTAATCTCAATCGCTGGCAGGGCAGCTTGCATATTTGTATTGGTGTTGATATTTCTAGGGATGGTCATAAGCCCCATCGGATTCCTGAATTTTACCAATAGAGCCGTAATCTCTTTTTGATTGGTAGCTTCTGCTTTCTTTTCCGGATGATCTTCCTCCTCCAGTAAATCTAGTACATTCGATTGATTACCATCGTGTTCGTGCACGTTCCATACCGATTCCAATGGAGTAATGATTAATTGATCAATTACCGAATTGTTATAGCTAAGAATACCAGTTATCAAGTAAGTGGACTTCTCATGCTTTTCACCTTCGCTGTCGAGGCCGTGTGAGGTTTGTAATTGATCTCCGATTTTGAGTTTTAGCTTTTTGGCGACACTATTCCCAACCACACATTCCAAAGGCTTTTTAAATAATAAACCAGACTCCAATAAAGCCTTATAGTGCAGTATATAGGTTGAATCTGACCCAACGATCCGATAGCCGGCATAGCTATCGCCTACCGAAACAGGAATTGCCTGTTTAATAAAAGGATTTTTAGTGATTGATTTTGCCTCAGCATAATTAATATTACCTGTTGGAGCATCAATTTGATAAATACTAGATAAAATCAATTGTAGCGGCGACCCTTTTGCCCCTACTACCATATCAATTCCTTTGATATTATTGGTAAACTGCTCGTCCAACTGCTTACTTACAGTGAGAATCAAAGAAATAATACCTACCCCTAAAGCCATTAATAGGGTACTAAGGCCATTTGTAAGCCCTTTAGTTGATAAGTTTTTATAGGATATTTTAAGAATATTCATTCTGGGAGTAATAATATTAACTACTTAAAAGGGTGATTTGATTCTCAAATACCGACTTTAAGCGTTGATCATGGGTCACAATAATTAAACAAGCACCTATTTTATTCGACTGTTTTTGCAATAATTCAACCACATTTCTACAGTTTTCATCGTCGAGATTTGAAGTGGGTTCATCAGCAAGAATTATAGCTGGGTTATTAATGAGTGCTCTGGCGATACTTACTCTTTGCTGTTCACCTAAACTAAGGCGACTTACTTTTTTGTTAAGTAGGTTTGTGAGGCCCAATGAATCAGCCAAATCATTTAAGTATTTTATATTTAATTGATTATCAGAAAGATAGCTTGCTAATTGAATGTTTTCATAAACAGAAAGAGCAGCTACAAAATGCGGTTTTTGGTAAACAGTTCCGATATTTTTGGCCCTAAACTTCGCAAGGGTTCTCTCTGAAAGCTTGTTTATTTCATCCGAATTGATAAAAAGTGAACCGGTATTGGGCTTGAGAATTAAGGCGAGAAGGTGCAATAAGGTGGTTTTGCCCACTCCCGACTTTCCTAAAATAAGCATATGACCCCCTTTTTCTAAAACAAAATCAGGGAAAGCAATGGTCTTGCCTTTTGCAAATTGATAGCTTAAGTTTTTGATTTGAATCATTGTGAATTTATGGTCTCAGGCAACTATAATTTTGAATTTTTTATGATACCTTCCAGTGCTCTCAATTTTTTTCTTGTCTTTGATAGATTTCGGAATAATACAATTGTGATAATTATAAATAGAAGACAAAGCAAACCAACCAAAATTTTGTCCCCTTCGGCTCTTTCAATTTGGCTATGATTGGCGTTTTGATACTCTTTTTCCACAAGAAGTTTTCTTTCCATAGCATTTTTTTGCTTTGAAAGCTGCTCGTTCTCGTCTATTAATTGATTGAATTTTTCTTGTAAAGACCCATATTGATTCAATTTGGAATCTTCAATGGCCTTGATTATTTCATTGTCTTTTTTAATGATTTTTTTTAAAACGGTATTTATTTCTTCTAAATCATCCTTATTCTGCTTGCCAAAAAAACCGCTTTTTTTGTCCAATGCTTCGTTCCACTCCGCATATAAAATCTTTCGTTCATCAATTAGTTCTGAAAGCCTATCACTTTGGGCAATTGAACCAAATGAAACGAAAAGAAATAAAACTAATTTGTTCATTCTATTGATAAAAATAAGGTCTAAATATAACCAATTTATAAATTATTTATTTTAAAAATACTGATTACAGTAAGATAGATAAAAGTAGCCCACTTTTTTGTTTAAAAATATTTAAATAATGTTATAATAATTTGCTTTTGTTTAATAATTCATTAATTTTGTTAAACAAAAGTAGCATTTTCACAAATAAAGAATTTGAACATGACAGCTCAGGAATTTACAAGTCAGATAGTAAAGCTTACTAAATCATTAAAACCATTTGCAATAAGACTTACCAAAGACACAGATGATGCCAATGATTTGTTACAAGATACATTATTGAAAGGTTATACTAATAGAGAAAAATTTACCGATGGGACCAATCTAAAAGCTTGGATGTTCACTATCATGAAAAACACCTTTATTACCAATTATCAAAAGATGGTGAGGAGAAATACTTTCATTGATATTTCAGATAATTTACATTTTATCAATTCATTTGAAAATAGTACACAAAACACAGCTAATAGCAGCTTTATTCAGAAAGATCTGACAAAAGCCCTCAATAAGTTGGAGGAGACTTATTTATCTCCTTTTTTGATGTATTTCAGCGGCTTCAAATACCATGAAATAGCCGATAATTTAAATATTCCTATCGGCACAGTAAAAAATAGGATTCATATTGCCAGAAAGGAGTTGAAGCACATGTTACCTATGTATGCATAAAAGTTGCACAAATAGAATTGATAAAAAAAGTAGAATTTTAGGATTAGATTACGTTAGTTTGATTAAGATAGGTTAAGTGGTATGGATAATTAAATTTAGGGAAAAGAGTCGGGTTATACTCGACTTTTTTATTCTAAATTGCACTTAACAAGAGAGTTTATTACCGCTTTTTAGGGTCTCTCAAAAAATGGAATGAAAAAAATAATAGTGATAGGGGCAGGATTTTCGGGCTTAGCTACAGCAACTTCTTTGGCTCAAAAAGGATATGAAGTAACTATACTTGAGAAAAATGAAACTGCAGGTGGGAGGGCAAGAGTATTTGAGAGTGAGGGGTTTACATTTGATATGGGGCCAAGTTGGTATTGGATGCCTGACATCTTTGAAGATTATTTTGGAAAGTTTAACAAAAAAGTCGAGGATTATTATCATTTGGTCAGATTAGACCCATCCTATGAGGTTATTTTTGAAAACTTTGAAAAAGTAAGCTTACCAGCTGGTGTCGAGAATCTTAAACAAACTTTTGAAAAAATAGAAAAAGGAAGCGCCGAACAACTTCAAAAGTTTTTAGACGAAGCCGCCTACAAATACAAAGTTGGCATTGGGCAGTTTGTATGGAAACCCAGCAAAAGTATTTGGGAGTTTTTTAGCCTACAACTGTTGATAGATGCTTTAAAATTAGATATTTTCAAATCTTATGCAGCACATGCTCGGAAATATTTTTCAGATTCTAAACTGTTGAAAATCATTGAGTTTCCTGCATTATTTTTAGGAGCAATCCCAGAAAATACACCAGCGCTGTACAGCCTGATGAATTTCGCAGAAATGAAAAATGGCACTTGGTATCCTTTGGGTGGCATGCACCAAATTGTAAAAGCAATGGTTGCATTGGCTAGAGAAAAGGGGGTAAAATTTAAATTTAATTCGGAAGTTGTTGGTTTTGGTATCAAAAATTCAAAAGTTAATAAAGTGTATTTGAATAATGAGGAAATGGAAGCAGACATAATAGTTGCAAGTGCAGACTATCGGCATATTGATTTGCTTTTAGAGGAAAACCAAAACTATTCAGACCAATATTGGAACTCTAGAATACTTGCGCCATCTAGCCTCATTTTCTATTTGGGAATTAATAAAAGAATTGAAAAATTGGTCCATCACAATTTATTTTTTGATGAAGATTTCTCAGTACATGCCGATGAGATTTATACTGACCCTCAATGGCCCCAAAAGCCACTTTTTTATGTTTCGGCTCCCTCCAAAACCGACAGTACAATTGCCCCGGAGGGCTGTGAAAATCTTTTTATATTGATGCCAGTTGCCCCAGATTTGGAGGATAGTGAAGAAATAAGGGAAAAATATTTTAAAATATTGATGGCAAGATTAGAGGCCTATTGTGGAGAGGAAATTATACCCAATATTATTTATAAAAAAAGCTATGCACAAAGCAATTTCAAGGCCGACTATCATGCTTTTAAAGGCAATGCATATGGTCTGGCAAATACCCTCTGGCAAACCGCTTTTTTGAAACCAAGTTTGAAAAATAAAAAACTTAAAAACTTTTATTATACCGGCCAATTAACGGTTCCTGGGCCAGGAGTACCTCCATCCATTATATCAGGATTGTTGGTTGCTGAGGAAGTAGAAAAAGATTTAAACAAATAACACTATGATAGAATTGTTTAACAGAAGTTCACAATTGTGCAGCAAACTCATAACTGAGACCTACAGCACCTCGTTTACTTTAGGGATCAGAACACTTCACAGGAAGCTTCATACGCCTATCTATTCTATTTATGGCTTCGTAAGATTGGGCGATGAAATTGTTGATACTTTTCATGATTTTGATAAAAAAACACTTTTTGAAAGGTTTGAAAGGGACACTTTTTTGGCAATTGAAGAAAAAATAAGTACAAATCCAATATTACATGCTTTCCAATTGGTTGTAAATGAGTACAATATCAATCTAGAATATATTCACGCATTTTTGGAATCTATGAAAATGGATTTAGAAATTTCAGATTATTCCTCGGATAAATATGAAGAATATATCTACGGCTCAGCAGAGGTGGTGGGATTAATGTGTCTTAAAGTTTTTTGCGGAGGCAATGAACAAAAATTTTCTGAATTGGAAGAGGGAGCCAAGCGATTGGGATCAGCCTTTCAAAAAGTAAATTTTCTTCGAGACATCAAATCAGATTATTTTGATCGGGGAAGAATGTATTTTCCAAATGTTATCTATCAAAATTTTTCAAGCCAAGAGAAGGAAAATATTGAAATTGATATTGAAAACGACTTTAAATTGGCTTATGAGGCTATCACAAATCTACCTGAGGAGGCAAAATTTGGAGTTTTATTAGCATTTAATTATTATGAATGCCTATTTGAAAAAATCAAAAAAGCTTCCGTTCCCACCATTCAAAATAAGCGAATAAGAGTACCCAATTTTCAAAAAATCACCCTCCTTACTGGCTCAATTTTAAAGCAAAAACTGATTGGATAGGCTTAATAAGTCGTATTATTTTTCAAAAAAATTGCAAAAATCACATTGCAATTAATTCAATTGAACCATTTCCTTACCCTAAAATCTCTGTATTGAATAATGGTTTATTCAAAAAATAGTCATTATTGAACTATTTTAAGAAATTAGGTCGTAAATTTACGTCTATTTTTTTGTGAGGAGTCTCTCTAAAATAATTTGTTTTGTTGAATCTCAGCGATTTAGCCAAATAAATTAAGTCATTGATAGAAGAGCATTCCTTCATTAATATTGATTTTTTTATACTAAAGAATTTTATTTTTAATGCTCAACTTAATAATTTTTGGCCCTCCAGGTGCTGGAAAAGGCACCCAATCTGCAAAATTGATTGAAAAATACCAGTTACATCATATTTCAACTGGTGATATGTTCAGAGCTCATATCACAAATGATACTGCTTTAGGAACAAAAGTAAAACAAATATTGGCGGATGGTCTATTGGTGCCTGATAGCATCACTATTGAAATGCTTGAAGAAGAAGTGAGCAATAATCCCAATGCAAAAGGCTTTATTTTTGATGGTTTTCCACGGACAGTTGCCCAGGCAAAAGCGCTGGATGAATTTTTGGAAGCAAAAAACGAACAAATTGATATCGTATTACAACTGGACACTCCTGAGGCTGAGCTAAAAAGCCGAATTGAAGAAAGAAGAAAAATATCTGGAAGGGCCGATGACGATGCGGATAAGCTAATAAAGCGATTGGATGAATATTTCAATAAAACTATTCATGTATTGCCCCATTATGAAGCGCAAGGCAAAGTTGCCAAAGTGTATGGTATAGGCAAAATAGAGGATATTTTTAATGAGCTATGTAGTCATATTAAAATTTAAAAGCTGTTTTTACATTAGATAAATGAATTATCATTTCAAAATGGCTTATCCAAGAACGTAAACTAAGAATATGACCACAAATTTTATTGATTATATAAAAATATGTTGCCGATCAGGGCATGGGGGGGCTGGTTCTACCCATTTTAGAAGAGAAAAGCACGTACCATTAGGTGGGCCAGATGGCGGTGACGGAGGTCGTGGAGGGCATATTGTATTAAAGGGAAATGCACAGCTTTGGACTTTACTACATTTACGTTATAAAAAACACCTATTTGCAAAAGATGGAAGGCCCGGTGAAGGGGGGAGAAGAACAGGAGCCGAAGGAGAGGATATAATCATTGAAGTGCCTTTAGGTACTATTATAAAAGACGCTGAAACTGGCGAATATATTACCGAAATTACTGACCACGACCAAACCAAAATATTAATGCCTGGTGGTAGAGGAGGTTTAGGGAATAGTCATTTCAAAACCTCAGTGAATCAAGCGCCAAGAAAGGCACAACCTGGGGAGGAAGGTCAAGAAAACTGGCTCATATTTGAATTAAAAGTGTTGGCTGATGTAGGTTTGGTGGGTTTTCCAAATGCGGGTAAATCAACTTTACTTTCAGTCATTTCTGCGGCTAAGCCGGAGATCGCCGATTATGCTTTTACTACTTTGGTACCAAATTTGGGAGTAGTCCGTTATAAGGACGACCTTTCATTTGTAATGGCTGATATTCCTGGGATTATTGAGGGGGCATCTAAAGGCAAAGGGTTGGGCATCAGGTTTTTAAGGCATATCGAACGTAATTCAATTTTATTGTTCTTATTGCCTGCTAATTCGGAAAATTTAGCCAAAGAATACAAAATACTTTTGAATGAATTAAAGCAATATAATCCTGCATTGTTAGACAAGAACCGGCTTTTGGCTGTCACAAAATCAGATTTATTGGATGAGCCATCGCTTAAGAAATTAAAAACAAAATTACCAAAAGGGATTCCTTCAATCTTTATTTCTTCACTAACCAATTTGGGGATAGATCAACTTAAAGATATGATTTGGAATGAATTTGACAATAAGAATTGATTTTACAGGGTATTAATTTTATGAATTTTTTCAAAAAGGGGAGATTAAAATTTGCTATTTTATTTGTGTTTGCAGCTTTTAATACCATTGCACAGATAGATTTGACCATGCCTGCCAATAGGATGGTCTACCAAAGGAATAAACAAAATACGGCCACTATTTATGTTGGAGGTAGCTTTAGTGGGCAATTGGATAGAATTGAAGCAAGGCTTACTAGACTCGATGGTACTGGTAACCCTAAAACACCATTAGACCAAACTGAATGGAAAAATATTGTCAGTAACCCCTCAAAAGGCAACTTTTTGGCCTCAATGCCCGATCAAAAAGGAGGCTGGTATCGATTAGAGGTGAGAGGTATACAGAATAGCGTGCAATTGGGAGAAATCTCCACCATCAAAGTGGGTGTTGGGGAAGTAATTGTTGTAGCTGGGCAATCTAATACACAGGGTGAAAATGCGACAGATAAGCCAAATATATTCTATGAAGCAAAGGATGACCGTGTAAATTGCATCAATTTTCAAGATTTTAGTACCTCAAAACCTTTTAAGTACCCAGTAATATCACATATTGATGCCAATTCATTTGTTGGGCCAACGGGAAAAAATTCATGGTGCTGGGGCCCTTTGGGAGATTTAATTGCCAAAAATTGGGACGTACCCGTAATTATATTCAATGCTGCGATTGGTGATTCAAATATAACAGCCTGGAGAGCTGGGGCCGAATTCTCTACCACAGAAATAGATCAATTTGGTCGATTTGATTTTACTAAAGGAGAGCCTTTTATTCAGTTAAAAAAAACCTTGAATTATTTTTGTTCATTGATGGGGGTAAGGACTATCTTATGGCAACAGGGAGAAACAGATACTGGAATTTTCCAAGAAGGGACTGGAAATACTTCTGAAATATTTAGAGATAATTTGAAACAGGTTGTTCAGTATTCCAGAAGCTATACCGATAAAGACATTAGTTGGGTAATTGCAAAAGCGTCATTACAAAAATTAAACGGACAAACAACTTATAGCCAAAGGGTATTGGATGGTCAACAGATGGTAATCAACCTTCCCAACTTTAATACATTTGCTGGCCCAAATACCGATTTGATTCAACCATCAATCTATGAACGAGCCGATGGAGTCCATTTCTGGGGGCAAGGATTGATTGATTTAGCCAATGGGTGGTTTAACAGCATGAATACCCCCAATTTTATCAACAATTCAAAACCTCATTTGGCTATTCCACCTCAGAGTGCTAGCTTAGGTAACTGTGTGAATAACAACCAAATCACTGCACAATTGCCTCAAGGGTTTACAGATTATGAATGGTATACTGACAACTACAGTCAAGTTACTAAAAACCAATCGATTACAGCCATAAACAATAAATTTATGGTGCCTTATATGAAGGATGCCTCTCGTAAAAATTATATTTTTAGTCCTCCGATTAATTTTACCCCTGCCAAACTTGTGATCACTACAGACCGTTCCACTACACTTTGTGAGGGGCAAACTGTAAATATTACAGCCAATACATTCAACAATAATTATAATTGGAGCAACGGCATTACCACGAAAACCATCCCAATAAAAACTGCTGGTTCCTATAGTTTTTCGGTTAACTCTCAAGATGTATATGGTTGTGTGGCGCAGGCTTCAGGCAATTTTGCAGTGACTGTAAATGCATTGCCCGCCACCCCAAAAATAATTTCAGAAAGTTCGCCCAATATTTGTGAAGGGACTAGCGTAATATTAAGACCAGAAAGTTCAATCGGAAACCTGGATCCAGTATGGTCAAATGATACCTATAATACAGCAGTATCAATAAATACAAAGGGTTCTTATTCATTGAAATTGAAAGATAGTAAAAATTGTGAATCGCTTCCCTCCAATATTATTGAGGTAAAAGTAAACCCAAACCCCACCAAACCAGATATTGTAGCGGGTGGCCCCACCACTTTTTGTGCAGACAAATTTGTAACTGTAGCCACTTCTCCCAATTCAAATTATGAGTGGTACCGAAACGATGTAATAGATCCTTCATTCAAAACTCAAGTTGTAAATCTTTCATTACAAGGTGATTATAAGTCCAAAGTGTTTAATGAATTTGGCTGTCCATCTGCCTTTTCTGACGAATTAAAAATTTCCAATTGGGCTTTGCCAGATTCACCAATTATTACAAAAAATGGAACTACGGAATTCTGTGCAGGAGGTTCTGTGGAATTATTGGCGAGTAGTTCATTGCAAAATTTGGTTTGGAAAACTACAGATACAGGTATATTTTCAACCAATACGAGAATTACCATTAACTCACTTTCAGATTCAAAAACAAGTTCAAATACCACTTATTTTGCTACCGTTACCGACGAAAGGGGCTGTACATCACTGCCCTCAGAAAAAGTGCTGGTAGCCATAAGAGCAAACCCAAGTCTGCCTTTTATTGATCGAGTAGGTACTTTCACTCTGGAAGCAAAAGCTCCTATCTTAGGCCTTGATGGTACTAGCTATGATTGGTATTTTAGGGATCAGTTATTGAACGCTAAAGAAAAAGCAATTAAAGTAAATCAGTCGGGTAATTATTTTGTGAAAGCAAAAATTAATTATACTCTTCCAAATGGCAATAAACTGGAATGCTATTCAGGTCAATCTAGTTTGTTTGATTACTTCGAAGATCCAAGTAATGTATTTACTGTTTTCCCTAATCCAACAAAGGATGGTCGAGTGACTTTAGAAACGAAAGATGATGTTTCAGGGGCGCAAATATTAGTTTTTACCACATTGGGGCAAGTATTATTCGAAACCACTGTTGATGTTTTCAATAATCGTAAGCTATTGGATATGAGAGACTTGCCCAATGGTGTATATAAAATTCGCTTAAAATCTGGTAATTTGATGGTTACAAAGAGTGTGATAATTAGTAAATAAGTCATTTGATTCTTGTATCAACCAGAGTCTTTTCTTTAGTTTGCAAAAAATCCCCAATTATAAATTTCAGTCAGAAAAGAATTGAATGATTAATTCATTACCCTCAAAATCGATTTTTTACCTATTTCTGATTATAGGTATTATCCTTCGGTTTCTACAATTTGGTAATATTCCCACTGGCCTACACGGTGATGAAGCATCAATTGGTTATGAAGCTTTTTCACTTTTAAAAACAGGCAACGACCGCTGGGGTTTCCATCTACCAGCTTATTTTTTGAGCTGGGGATCAGGCCAGAATACCCTTTACGGCTACCTTTCAATTCCTTTTGTCTATTTATTTGGTCTCAACGAATTTTCAGTTCGATTGCTTTCGGGTGTTTTAGGAATCCTCTGTGTGCCAATGGTTTATAAGCTTTGTATAGGGCTTTTCAAAAATGAAAATCTTGCAAGAATTGCCGCCATTTTGTATATTTTCGATCCATTTCTTTTTATGACCTCACGTTGGGGGGATGAGTTTAATATTGTTCCCTTTTTTGTGATTCTTTTTTTGCTTTTATTATCCCAAGCTTTACTCATAGTGAATAAGAATGAGGTTTTATCTATAAAAGAAAAAGCAACCTTGATCCTAGTATTTCCGGCAATGGTGTTGTTATTTTATGCCTATGCCCCTTCTTTATTTATCGTTCCCTTATTCATCTTTTTAGTATTGATGTTTTTTTGGAAAAGTTTTCTCAAGCAAATTAAATGGTTTGGGTTTTCCGCTTTTTTGGGTTTAATCCTCATTTCTCCGTTTTTGCTATTTATCTTGAAAAATAATATTTTAAAGCATGAGCTTGCGATAGAATCCTCCTTGCCATTTAGCTTACCTCTTATGCTCTCGCCAAGAGAACGGATTTTTATTGGAATCGGCGAAAACCTGGCTATCATCAAACAAAATATGTTTTTCGTTTTTTCAGGCTTTACCGACTTATATGTATGGATTTACAATACCACTCATTTCAGAGTATCCCATTTTTTTGTACTTTTTCTTATTCCAGCTATTATTTATTTGGGAATTGTTTTCAAGACCAATAAATCAGATGTTCGGAATATTCTCCTGCTATGGGCGGTAGCCAGTTTCTCCATATTTTTTTTATACCATGTCAATCTCAATCGATCTTTGCATTTTCAGTCAACTGTACCGATAATAGTGGCGGTTGGGCTTTTTGCAGTGTTCGAAAAAATAAAAGAGGGTACTTTTAAAAGATTGATTTTAATGGGCGCCGCAGTTTTTTTTGTATTGCAGGCCTCTGCTTTTTTTGGAGAGTATTTTATTAAGTTTCCGCATTACAATGTTTTCCCAAAAGATGTAAAATGGGCATTAGAAATTGCTGAAAAGAATAAGAAACCTAATGAAAAGATAGCACTATCTAAGGAGTTGGTATTCAATTATTTATATCCTGCTTTTTATTCAAAATATTCACCTGAGGCTTTTCAAAAAGAAGTGAAAACAGATCGCACCACTGGTAATGTAATTGTTCATTCGTTTGGCCATTATTATATGCTGGGGGATGTGGTGAACATCCCTAAAACTGACAATATAGAGGTAATTAATGAGCTGAGTGCCGAGAAAAGCTTTATTGCGATGTTACACACCAATGAGCAGGTTCCTTTTTTCAAGAACTTTAAAGAGGAAATACTCATCAAAGATGTAAATCATGATTGGAGAGTAGTGCGATATATTCAACAAACGGAATGATGTCATCAATTAAACCAACCAATTCCATAAAAATAGCCTTCTTTTTCCTTTTGGCGATTGGGGTTTTTCTGCGAATTTTCAAATTGGGTCTTATTCCTGTGGGGCTCAATGCCGACGAAGCCTCGATTGGTTATGAAGCCTATTCTATTCTAAAAACGGGTGCCGACCGTTGGGGAATCCAGCTACCACCCTATTTCCTTTCTTTTGGCAGTGGACAAAACACCCTTTACGCTTATTTATCTGTTCCTTTTTTGTATTTCTTTGATTTAAATCAACATTCAATCCGATTGCTTTCAGCATTTTTAGGGTTGGGTACCATTCCTTTAGTCTATTTATTTGCGAAGTTACTTTTCAAGAATTACTACTTTGTTTTAGCCGCTACTTTATTGTATCTATTTGATCCTTACCTATTTATGATATCAAGATGGGCTTTGGAATACAATATCCTTCCTTTTTTTGTAATATTTTCATTGTATTTATTTACTAAAACCTTTCTTACTATTTCATCAGAGGAAAAGTTAAATTTTAGTAAGAAGTTGATTTTAATTTTCAGTTTTCCATCGCTAGCGCTCATTATCTATACCTATGCCTCGGCCTTATTTATTATTCCTGCTTTTATGGGATTAATTTTTATTTATTTTTGGCAAGATATTAAGAGGCATAAACTCTTATTTTCGGCCTCAATTGCACTGTTTTTTTTTATTCTATGTCCCTTTATTTTGTTCATTTTAAAAAATCATGTTTTAAAAACAGAGTTGGCAATTGAACAATATTTACCTTTTGAAATCCCCAAAATGCTTTCGAACCGAGAGGAGGTTTACAAAGGTTTTGGTAAGAATCTTGCTCTCATTAAAAAGAATTTCATTTTTGTGTTTTCTGGCTTTAAAGAGTTTGATCGAGCTATTAATACCACCAAATTTTTCACACCTCATTTCTTCTTAGTTTTTAGCCTTTTGGGATTAATTTATTTAGCACAACAAGCTTATAATCAATTGAATAACCAATTTAAGGTGCTGTATTTTTGGTCGCTTTCTTGTTTAATTCCGTTTCTTTTATTTGAAATGAACTTGAATCGGTCGGTTCATTTACAGGCGGTTGTACCTATTTTATCACTGATTGGGGTTTTCATTTTTATGGAAAATATATTGGATACCCGATTTAAAAAGCAATTGTTATGTGCTTTTATTGGCTTGTTTTGTATTCAGTCAGTTATTTTTTATGGAGAATATTTTTACCGATTTCGTAATTATGACCAATTTGTAACAAATTTTGATGGAGCCATAAAAGTAGCCAATCAAAGTAAAAAGCCGAGCGAAAAAATTGTAATTACTTCTCAATTGGTTTTTAATTATTTATTCGTGGGCTTTTATGAAAAATATCCCCCAGCATTGTTACATAAAACTTTGAAAGCTGATTTTTCCCATCCAAATGTGGCTGTGCATTCATTTGAGGGCTATTATATTTTGGGCGATTATGCCAACGAGGGCTATTATTTGAATGCTGAGGTATTTGATCGAATAAAAAAAGAGAAAAGTTTTCTCGCTCTACTGGCTCAAAATGAAAAGATTGAGGATTATAAAATCAATGATAAAAGCCTGATTGATACCTCCTTATATTCACAAAAAAATATTTATAAGTCAACTGAATGGAAAGTAGTGGCCTTTAACAAAAAGTAAATACATTCGATCAAAATCCATTACTTTTGTCGAATAAGCGTGTTTTTGGATTAGATAATGAAATTAAAATTTTAGAAAGTTGTCAAAAATAAAGTCGATTTTATCATTAATGAGAGTGCACCAATGGGTGAAAAATGGGGCAATTTTTATGCCGCTTTTTTTTCATGGTAAAATCTTCGATCCGACTCTTTTTGTAAACTCAGCTTGGGCTTTTTTGGGCTTTTCTTTAATTGCTAGCAGCATTTATGTGTTCAACGATTTACGTGATGTTGAAGAGGATATCAACCATCCTGAAAAAAAGTTTAGACCTATCGCTGCAGGAATTATCACCCAAAACTATGCTAAATACCTCATTTTAGTCCTTCTGACACTTTCCGGGTTGATTTTTTATGGGATGTTTAACAGTATTTGGGTTTGGCTATGTGTATGGCTTTATTTGGTTCAAAATATACTTTATACTGTTTGGTTGAAAAAAATCGCTTTGGTGGATGTAATCATTATTTCACTTGGTTTTGTGATTCGTATATTTTTAGGCAGTGCAGCCACCGATATTTATTTGTCGCATTGGATTATTATTATGACATTCCTTTTGGCGCTATTTTTAGCTTTTGCCAAACGTAGAGATGACCTGTTGCTCACTACCACCACGGGAGTAAAACATAGGAGTAATATCGATGGGTATAATTTGGAGTTTTTGAATGCAGCCATCATTATCAGTTCTGCGATAGTGATTGTGGCTTATATAATGTATACCACCTCGAACGAAGTAATTCTACGAACTGGTAAAAACATCTATTTAACTTCGTTTTTTGTGATTATTGGTGTATTCAGGTACCTGCAAGTGGTTTTTGTAAAGCAACAAAGTGGGAATCCGACCAAAGTGTTTTTGAAAGATAGCTTTTTGCAATTGATTATGATTGGCTGGATCATTTCATTTGGGATTATTCTTTATTTTCATTGAGATAAATCAATCATAACAGGATGTATATTTCTAAACAGAACCAAAATTCGGGACAAGTAAAAATTGAAATGTCAATGATTGCCTTTTTGGCCAAACAATTTTGTAAATAGTTTTATGAACAATCTGAAAATAACGGATAGGTTCATGATCCGGCTTGCGTATTTTTATTTGGGATTGCCTTATTTGATTTTTCTTATTGGTTGGCTGCATTGGTATATTTCAATACCTATTTCAATATTTTTTGTTTATGCATTGTATTGCTCGATTGGAAGCTATGTGATTGATAATAAGATAATTGACGAAATTAGAAAGCAATCAAAGTTGCTTTATTTAATTCTATTTTTACTCATTGTTTATCTCTTTTTTTCAGGAATAGGCGGCTATAGTTTTCAAAATGAAGATCATCATTATCGATCGGCTGTTTTTCAAGATTTAATCAATAATCAATGGCCGGTTGTATATCAGATCAAAGGCTTTGCTTCTGAAAATCCCTTGGAAGGCAAACAAACTTTCCTCGTTTATTATTTGGGTTACTGGCTTCCAGCGGCAGTTGCTGGCAAAATTTTGGGCATTAAAGTTGGCAGCTTTATTCTTTATTTATGGACGGTGATTGGGATTAGTCTTGTTTTATATTTTTTATGTAAATATTTTAACAGATTTTCGATTAAAATATTTTGGCTATTTATAGCTTGGGGCACGCTCTATTTTATTGGTACATTCTATACTTTTCCTATCAAAGAAATATTAAAGGGTAATGCTTATTTATGGGCTGGGAACCTTCTTTTCGCAGATGGCAATACAGGATTAATCTATTGGACATTCAACCAAACGATTGTCCCTTGGCTCATTATTTTGTTGATTATTAATCAAATGAATCCAAAAAATATACTCTTCTTGTCAAGTATATTGTTTTTCTATGGCCCATTTGCTTTTATTGGTTTCCTTTCATTCATTGCTTATTTTGTGTACAAAAATGATTTCTCCAAGGCTAAATTAAATAACATTGATTTTAAAAAATTTGGGAAATATCTTAGCTTTGAAAACGTTGGAGGCTCATTTTCAGTAATGGCGATTTGTTATTTCTATTTTGCTTCCAATTCCTCTGGCAATGTTTTTAATATCGTTTTGCCTGAAATAAAGACCTATTTGATTTTTATATTTTTATCAATTGGCATCATCTCCATTCTACTATTTGATAGATACAAAACGGACCTATTATTTTATTTAATCTTATTTGTTTTATTGATTTTACCCTTTTTTCAATTGGGTTTTGGTTTGGATTTGACTGCACGGGCATCTATCCCGGCTATGTTTATTTTGATGCTACTAGCCGGTGAGTATTTATTGAAAGCGAAAAATGGAATCAGAAAAAATTTGGTAATTCTCTATTTGATTGTGGCTGGGCTGGGTCATAATATGCAATTTATAAGATCGGTGTATTTCACAAGCTTGGAAGCGGCAAGTCAAACGAATTTGGGAGAAACTTTATCTACCAACGGTAACCCAATCATCAAAAATATTGGAGATAGACTTTTGGTGGCAAAAGACAAAAACTTAACGATTCAAAATAATTTGGGTACTTTGAAAAACCCGAATAATGTGTTGGTGAGAAATTTTATGGGTCTTACTGATCAATCCATTTTTTACAAATATCTAGCAAAATCTGATGGAAAATAAACCCCATTTGGTAATAGCAGCCTTTGATTTTGATGGAACTATCACCACCAAAGATACCCTTTTTCAATTTATGATATTTGCGTTAGGTTGGTCAAAAATGATGGTTGGCTTGGTCATTTTTATTCCCACTTTTATCAATTACATGTTTGGAAATATTTCAAATAACCAGGCAAAAGAAACCCTATTTTCTATCTTATTTCGAGGGATGCCTATTGATCATTTCAAAGATTTAGGAGAAAAATATCAATTTGAAATCAATCAACTGCTTAATAAAGAAGCTATTGAAAAAATTAATTGGCATAAAGGCCAACACCATGCTTTGGTAATTATTTCGGCATCTATAGTAAATTGGATTGAACCTTGGGCTTTACAACATGGATTTGAACAGGTAATTGCCACTGTTCCTGAGGTTGTCAATGGTAAGTTGACAGGCAAGTTTTCTTCAAAAAATTGCCATGGTGCCGAGAAAGTGAATCGGCTTTTAGAACAATATCCCGTTCGCAAAAGCTATGAGCTATACGCTTATGGTGATAGCAATGGCGACAAGGAATTACTAGAGGAGGCTGATTACGCATTTTTTAAAATGTTTTAATTTTCTACAGTATAGGGGTTTCAAAAAATTGATTTTGAGATCATGAATTCAAAATATGGAGCAAAAAGACTATGTAAAATCGCTGGATGGATTGAGGTTTTTTGCCGTTGTGCTTGTTTTGCTTGACCATTGGACCAACGGTAAAATGGGCTTTCCAGCAAGTTATTTTGGGGTGAGTTTGTTTTTCGTGCTGTCTGGTTTCTTAATAACAGGGATTTTGTTAAGAGCTAAAACTGCAGATAATTTAAATAATCGTGATCATAGCAGGTCCTTGAAGCTATTTTATATTCGGCGAACTTTACGCATTTTCCCGCTTTATTATCTAGTGCTTTTGGTGCTTTATATACAAAATGAGGATTTTTTGAGACAGCATATTTTTTGGTTAATTACCTATCAAACAAATAATTATATTGCTTATACCAATACTTGGATGGGCTCTTTCGATCATTTTTGGTCATTGGCAGTCGAAGAGCAATTCTATTTATTTTTCCCATTTGTTATATTTTTTATTAGACTCAACAATATTCCTAGAGTACTCATTTTACTGATTCTCTCATCAGTCTTATTGAGATATTGGTTTTATTTCAACCACCATTCCTGGGTTGAGCCATATGTACTGATGCCTACCTCGTTAGATGCCTTGGGCTTGGGAGGTTTGCTTGCTTATTATCTTTTTAATGGTAAAGCCACTGAAATGATTTCCAATAAATATATAAAAATCGGGCTATTGATAAGCTTAATATCCTATTGTTTACTGGTCATTCAGATGAAATCAATCAGTGAGCCGCATAATTTTTATTCCGTTGTATTACTCAGATTTTTCGAATCATTATTATCTGTATTTCTAATTTTCAGTTTTGTTAAAATAAAAGATAAAAGCCTATTTGCAATTTTAAAAAGGGCCATTTTTGAAAATAAATTCGTTGTTTTCGGAGGTAAAATTTCATACGGAATTTATATCTACCATCATTTCATTTATAATTTTTATTATTCAGACAATTCAAACATCATCCCGCAGATATTTAATAAACTAAACCACTACTCATTAGGGTTTGGCGATAATATCTTCGTAAAATTGTGTATTTTATTTCCGATAGTCTTGATCATTTCTACGATTTCTTGGTATGTTTTTGAAAATCCTATCAATAAGTTAAAGGATAAGTACAAATATTAAAGGCCTAATGATTTAAATTTTAAATATTCTGCTGCCTGAAATGCCAAAAATTTCCGCATTTTTATGCTTTTCTAAAACTTTTAAGCCAGTAAGGCTCCCAAAAGCTGGTAATATGAAATTAGAGTCGAGATGATAAAAACAGGGCATTGTAATAGACTGACGCCCAGTTCCTTCCAGTCGGATACCAGGGTGAATATGACCAGAAAAATTCAGAAAGTTTTCTGGGACTGATTGCAATGGATGATGGCTAAAGATTAAATTTTTGTGAACCATTATTTCGCCCATAATGATGAGACCTAAAGAGTTGTATTTTTCGACTGGCAAAATATCGTGATTTCCCATCACTAATTCGAAACGAACAGATTGATTTTTTTCAAGAAAGTCACCAAATATTTCCCATTCTGTATTATAAGTACTATGAAACAAGTCGCCAAGAATGAGAATTCTATTAGGTTGGTAATCAGTTATTAAGCTTGATAAAATACTATAATCTTTTTGAATACTTTGGGTGGGTACAGCCAATCCCTGTTTTCTGAAATGGCTGGCTTTGCCCAAGTGTAAATCGGCTAAAATCAGTGTCTTTTCATTTTCCCAAAAGAGGGCTTTTTCAGGTAATAACAAAAACTGTTCGTCGGCAAAAGTAAATTTCAAAAGCAATGATAAAAAGGGAGTGAGTTCAAATTTAGTTAAAAAGCGTATAATTAAAATAATTTTCCGAAATTTGATTTTATTTTAGGTCCATTTATGAAAAGAATTGTAGATTATTTTTTGAGTACTATTTATTTTATATTTTTTGGTTTTTTCCTTTTAATTTTTCACCCAATTCAATTAGCAGCTTTTCATATTTGGGGGCCAAAAGCTCATCAAATTACGGTTCATTGGCTTAATTTTTTTCTGTTAAAATTTTTAATAATCACAGGTGCCAACATTAAATTTTCTCAAAAAGGGAAAATCCCATCAGATAGACCAATAATTTTAGTATCCAACCACCAAAGCATGTTTGATATCATTGGCATTATTTGGTTTTTGAGGAAGTATAATCCGATTTTTGTTTCAAAAATTGAGCTCTCAAAAGGCATCCCAAGTATTTCATTGAATCTGCGCTTGAGCGGAGCAGCCCTCATCAACAGAAAAGATAGCAGGCAGGCCATTCCCGAAATTGCAAGAATGGCCAAAACGGCCCTTGAGAGAGGCTTTAGTCCTTCAATATTTCCGGAAGGGACACGATCCAAAACCGATCAAATAAAACCTTTTGCAATTGGAGGCCTGGCAGTATTGTTGAAATACACCAAGAATGCAGTGATTGTTCCAATTGCGATTAAGGGGAATAATAAATTAAACCCCAAAGGCTTTTTCCCGTTTGTGAGTTTTACTAATGTGAACTTTACGGCATTGCCTGTGGTGGAGCCTTCTCTTTATTCAAATGAGGAACTCATTATTCTATTGGAGAGCCAAATCAGGGATGAAAACAGTACAACTAAGTAGGTTTAATTGCTAAAGCAATACAATAAATGAATTTGAAGCTAAAAGAACAATTATTGAAATATTGCTACTATTTTAGCTTAGGTTGTACATTTTTGTTGTTGGCTTTTTATTGTTTTATTTTTATCCAATATTCTACAAATGCTCCTTATTTTGATGACTTTTTCTGGGGATTTACCTTTCTGGATGAATACATTGCCACTGACTCAATTTTCGAAAAATTAAGACTAATTTTCCAACAGCATGCACAACATCGGATAGCTTATTTCAGACTATTCATTGTTGGGCATTATCATTTGCTTGGAACCGTTAATTTTAAAAATTTAGTAATAATTGGCAATTTAAGCCATGTAGTGACTTTTTTAGTGATAGCTTATTTGTTGTGGCAAAAGAAGTCTTTGCGGCTTTTGGTATTCCCGATTGCTCTCATTTTTTTCCAATTTCAGTTCTATCAAAATATTGTTTGCACCTACGGTTTTCCCAATATGGCCGTATATATGTGGGCAATTTCAGCTTTTTACTGCCTTACTCTCGCTACTAATAGGGCATTTTATTTGATGCTCATTTTTGCAATTATGAGTGTATTTTCAAATGGAAATGGAATACTCTCCTTCCCGATTATTTTATATTTTCTATTTCTTCAAAAAAGAACTTTACACCTCAAAATAGCCTCCCTTATTTTTGTAGTATTTATTGCAGTTTACTTTACAACTGCCGATGATATGGCTCCCCAATTGATGCTTTCAATAAAAAGGGTTACCTACTTTTTTAAGTTTTTGAGTGCTGCTTTTTATACTGGACATAAGACGATCGAATTAGTAGCAGCAGTGGCAATTGTTTTGTTTTTTACAGTTAAGTTTCTGATTGACAGCTATCAAATTATATTTAAAAACCTGCCAGGTTCCAATCCGCAAATCTGGGTTTTTTCATCGTCTGTGTTGATTTGGATTATTGGCACTGCCCTTTCTGTGGCGGTCTACCGAGGGAGTAGCAATATTGATATACCCAATTGGTATTTTAATTATTCAGTATTATTAATTGTTTTTGCCACTATTTTTGTTTTGATTCAATTCAAAAACAAGTATTTGAAAGCCTTATTTTTGATGGGATTGATGGTTTATAGCTCTACAAATTATTTGAAAAATTTTAGAATCATGCTGCCAACTATTCAAGTATTTCATTCGAACCTCAAAGCGGACATGATCAATTTCCACAATAATCAAAAGTGGTCATTTTTATTGACTCAGGTGAGCTATCCAATGTATAAAAAGTTTGAAGTACTTTCGAATAAGTTTTATGATAAAGGCATTTATAAGCCAATAATACAAGAAAATAGGTTGCTTGAAATGCCCAAAGAGGAGGACTTAAAAAAGGGTAATTTTAAATATAAATTAACGGCTTCAGGGGAGCATCAAATTGGTTTTGAAGCTGCTCGAAACAAACTTGAAAATTCAAGAATAAAATCTCAATTTGGTTTTATCAAATCTACTGCAAACATATATTATTTTGGGGTGATGAATCCAATCAATCCTAGCTGTAGTGAAATGCTTTCTAACTTGAAATTATTTGGGGGTAATTCATATTATGTAATCGATAAAACTTATTTTGATATAGCCATTCAAAAAGGTGAATACCAATTTGGAATGGCAATTATTGATGAAAAAGACCAGTTGCAATGGTATATTTCAGATCAAAAAGTAAAGATTGAAAATTATTGATTCTGTCAAAAAAATTCAAGAAATTTCCTTTTGAAATGTCCAATAATTTTGAAAAATAGATAGATTTTGTTCGGCTTCAAATATTCCGTAAAGGGTTGATCCTGAACCAGTCATAGATACATATTCTGCCCCCAATTCGTATAGTTCACTTTTTATTTTTGGAAGTACAGGGTATTTTGGGAAGAGGCTTTTTTCAAAGTCATTTTCCAATTGATTTTTCCATGCAGAAATTGGCTGTTTGAGTATTTCACGTAAGTTGGTTTTAGGCTGGTTGGGAACAACGCCTGCATAGGCTTCGGCTGTGGAAATGTGTATATTAGGATTGACTAAAACAATATATTTGCCTGTCAAGTTAATTTCTATTTCCTCAAACTCATCTCCTTTTCCAAAACAATATTTAGGTTTATTTTCAATAAAAAAGGCACAATCTGAGCCGAGTTTTCGTGCATAATCTTCTAATTGTGACTGAGTGAGTTGTAGATTATTGATTTCGTTCAAGAGCTTTAAGGTAAAGGCCCCATCTGCTGAGCCACCTCCAAGGCCAGCCCCAATTGGGATAGCCTTATGCAAGTGAAATTCAAAATTAGGAAGTTCAAAATCTGCCTTTAATAATTGATAGGCCTTTAAACATAAATTATTATTGCCTTCACCAGGAATTTCAATTCCAGTACTTTTGAAACTTGTTACTTCAGAAGGTAAAATCTCCAAAACATCATAGCAAGGAATTGGATAAAAGCATGATTCCAGGTTATGAAAGCCATCGTTTCTCTTTGTAACAATTGCGAGACCAAGGTTTATTTTTGTATTTGGGAAGGAGACCAATTTTGTTGTTTATATTTTTTCAAATTTAACGCTTCTTTGAAATTTCTTGCCATATTTTTTCTAATTCTTCCTTTTTGGGATAGGATTTGGTCTGGATTAGATGCTTCTTGGCAAAAACTTTTCTGTCTTGCGTGAGGGGATGACTACTCAATATTTCATAAGGTTCTATTGTGGTCGCCTTTTCTAATATGTTGAACAGATTCAATAAACCTATTGTGTTTAGCTCATTTTTTTGCAGGGTCTTTACGGCAAAACTATCAGCTTCAGCCTCAAGTTCCCTCGAATATTCAAGATTAAGAATGCTGTTGGCATTTTCAAATAGCACAACTGACATTCCATTTAAGTCACTGGTAATCAACGAGATAAATAAGTACCCAGATAGGTTTCTGAACAGATTTTTAAGACTATGCTTTTGATTGATATGAGCTATTTCATGTCCTAAAAGCGCCGCAAATTCTTCTTTGGTTTTCAGCTTTTTCAGCAATGCATCAAATACTACCACATTTCCACCAGGCAATGCAAATGCATTGATTTGGTCGCTTTTCACTACAGTAATTTTCAATTGATAGGGGCTTTGAAAGTCGATTTTCGATACAAATTGGTTTGCTAATTCACTTAAACTATCATTTTTTGAATAGCTCATATCCCCAATTTTATTTTCTGAGTCTACTATATTTTTTAGCATGGTATCACCCCATTTCACTTCATATTCGATAGGTATTTTTTCGGCAAATGCCTCAGCTATAGGGGGAAGTGCCCATTTATAAAGGCCAAATATTATGAATAGAATGCCTACTGCTAAAGAAATTATAATACCAAAACCAGCTGAAAGTGCCCAAGAATTTGTCGGGTTAAAAAAATGATGGTAGGGGTATTGGCTTTTTAAAGCTTGATGCAAATTGGAGTCATTGCATTCAATTGTTTGCTGTGGGAAATCGCCATATTTGAATAAATTGCTCCCACCTACAAATTCAGATTGGCGAATATTACTTATCCTCCAGTTTATATTTTTGTAAGTAACTCCATCCTCCATTAGGTTTATTTCCCAAAGGTCAGGTTTCAAAATCAGTTCACCTTGGTGCTGCTGTGAAGTAGAGCCATCAAAATATTTTATAGCAAAAGATTTCATCAAACTATATTCAGGTCTAGAAAATCAGCAAAATCATCACCAGTCGCATCTTTGTAAGCTTCTTCCGTTTGCACCAAAGAATCGGCTTCAAAATCTCCTTGAACCCAAATATTTTGCATAAAAAACCTCATTGTTCGAACCACGACCCAAGGCAATGCTAAGCCTATTGTGAACACTGTTAATAAAATATTTACTAACATAAGTACCAAATAGTCGCTTCCTTTTGCTGAGGAACGGATTGGTAAAGTTTTACCGTTTTGTTCCGCATATACATTTTCTACAAAAAAATTGAATTGATCCATTGCCCACCAAAAACCATAAATCCCAAAGGTGATGAGGGTTAGGAAAAAGCCTTTAAAGTTCAGCCAAAAATAGGCCGTACCCTCGCCAGTATAATCAAATTTGATATTGCCAAACCGACCGTGACTGATTATATATTTTCGTAAATCATTGATAAACCAAGCACCATAAATACCAAAAGTAAAAATGGTAAGTAAAATACCCAATAGGTAAAGTTTCACTAGTTCATTAAGCTGACCCCGATAACCAAAATGGATACCTCGCCACGAACTCCTTGAACTTCGGTAGCGTACAGACCCATGGATTGCAAAGGGAATGAGTACAAAAGTAACAAGGTAAATAAGGAATATAGCAATTGACATATACCGTTGATTGCCATATAATTGTAATCCCAAAATCATTGAAAATACTAATATTAAATAAATAAATATCTTGATAAACCCCTTGAAAATCTCGAGACCCGTTCCATGAAACTGAAATGGCGAGCCATCAAAAAAGGTATGATGATAATTGTATTTGAGTAGCGTAGCTTTTGCCCAAGGATAGTACATCCCCAGTGTGAGAATAGTCAAAAGCCAGTTTACAATGTAAATTTTGAATAGTTCCATACCCTCTCCAGTAAATGAGAATTGGCGGAATGAAGGTTGTGTGTTTTCCATGAAAAAATGAGAGATAATTTAGTAAAAGGATAAATTGGCACAACGAAAAGGGTTCAAAATTCTGCAGGAATTGATCTATTTTGTAGTGGCTAATTATACAAAAGTAAAAAATAAATGTAAAATGTGATGAATTGTAACCAGAAAATTAAATAATTCGCCAATTTGCAATCCTAAAAATGAAAAGGAGATTTAAAACAAGTATGAATAAAATTTTTTTTAGTCAAAAGTTAAACGATTTATACCATTTAGTATTTATACTAGCCTGTTTTTCAATAGTTTGGTCTTGTAAGAAATCTTCAGAGACTGATCCTCAATTAAATTTTGCAAAGTATGTGGCGGTGGGTAATTCTCTGACAGCGGGTGTTTCAAACAATGGACTTTATAACGAATCGATTAAAAATTCCTACCCCAATTTGATTGCCCAACAAATGAAATCTGTTGGTGGTGGGAGTTTCCTGCAAGCCTTATTTGCAATGGGTCAAGAAAACGGCACAGGTTATTTAAAGTTTAAAGGATACAATGGTTTTATTCCCAATATTGTTCAAGAAAGTTCCAATACAGCTTTAATAAGTTTGGTACCTCCTAGATTGAATAAATATGTCGGTGAAAACCAGAATTTAGGAATGCCTTTTATGAAAATGGCTGATATTGATGATAAAAATATAAGAAACTTCAATTTATTTTTTGATAGGATATTAGCGGATAATGCCCAGTCTATCAGCTATTTACAATTAGTTGAAGCATCAAATCCGACTTTTTTTACCTGCTGGCTGGGTAATAATGATGTGCTCAGTTTCGCTTCCTCCGGAGGTAGAATTCCAATTACAGATAAAACCATTTTCAAAACTAATCTGGTCAAACTTTTGGAATTGCTCACCAAAAATGGGGCAAAAGGGGTTGTGGCCAATATTGGTGATATAACCGCTGCTCCTGCCATCACTTTGCTCACCAATTTAAGACCCTTATTTGTCTCGACAAAATTTTATATTGAAACCAAAAAAGGAGTTCGGGAGGGTACTTCTAAAGATTATTTATTATTGCCGAATAATCTAAGTACGGTTGATATTGGCATATTGACAGCTAAAGGCACTAAACTAAGTGAGCCTTGGGCCGATAACGAGGTGTTTGATAGTGATGAAGTGGCCATTGCCCAAAAGGCAATTCTTGAATTAAATGAGATAATTTCCGCAGAAGCTAACATCAGAAAATTGGCTATTGTGGATGCATACAGTTTTTTGAATAAACTTAAAATTGGGATTTCCGATAATGGAGAGTTTGTCGACTCTGGCTATATTTCTGGCGGCATATTTTCATTGGATGGCGCTCACTTGACCGCCAAAGGAAATGCTTATACTGCCAATGAATACATAAAAGCTATTAATACTTATTATAAATCGAACATTCCTCTTTTGGATACTAAATTGTATAAAGGAGTGGTGCCAGAATGAGGTTTAATTTCACTTCAAAACATAGGCTAGTTTTTCTTCATTTGCCGCAATCCAATCGCTAATATCTTCTACTATTTTTTGAATAGAAAGTTCTGGTTTCCAGCCAGTTAGACGGGTTATTTTGGAATTGTCAGTGATATAGATTGGGATATCAGCTGATCGGTTTTCAATAATTGGTTTGATTGGTATAGTTTTGCCCGTGACACTCTGACAAATAGCAGTCAATTCTTGTAAAGAGGCCGATATTTCTACTCCGCCCCCAGCATTCAAGATTTCGCCATTTACCACATCAAAATTGTGTAGTTGATAATCAATTAGTCGGTACAAATCTTGCACATGAAGCATGTCACGGGTTTGCTTGCCAGTTCCTCCATAGCCAATATAAGCGAGAGGCTGTTCATAATAATGTTTCGCCACCCAAAGCACCATCACCCCTTGATCTGCCTTACCCATTTGCCAAGGCCCTGTAACCACTCCAAAGCGATTGATCACCGTCTCAAGGCCATAAAATTCCTGATACTCTTGTATGATTAGTTCAGAGGCTAGTTTGGTAGCACCATAGAGAGAACGTGCTCCATTTAAGGGGAAATTTTCAGCAATGCCTTTGCTAGAAATTCCTTCAATTGTTTGATTGTCAGTAAGCTCAAATCGAGTAGCCGTTTCAAAATAATTTAATTTCTCAATTGCCTTTATAGGATATACCCTGCTCGTTGATAGAAAAACAAACTTTGCTTTTGATTTTTTTGCAAAATTGAGGCAGTTAATAGTGCCAAGTAAATTAGTGTTAATTAGATAATCAGGGGTACCCTCCAAACCAGCCATTACCGAAGGTTCAGCGGAGGCTTCAATCACAAAATCAACCACTGGAATAGGGTCAAAATCTTCTTTATTGCGAATATCGCCATGAATAAAATTGATACCTAAAGTGCTAAATCGAGCCACATTGAGCTCAGATCCCTTTCTTTTTAGATTATCCAGACAAAATATTTCATAGTTTGGGTAGTTCTGCTTGAATGTAATGGCCAATGTGGAACCCACAAAACCGGCACCACCGGTGATTAGTATTTTTGTCATTTGATTTTGAATCAACTTAATTAGTAATCCTATTGTTCAGAAATATTAATGCGGAGTTACATGAATATTCCAAGGCACACGTTTCAGTACTACGTTATCAGCCGAACGAATAATGAGTGGTACTTTTTCAACTTTTACTGAGCTACTATCCAAACCAAACCATTTATCTTCCGATGGAGTAAATCCTTTTATGGCAAAATAGGCTTTCATGATTAGATTTTCAAAAATAGGCAGCTGATTTTCGTAAGAAAGAAATTTTTCGAGCACAACAAATCGGAAGTCACCAATTACATTGTGTTTATTCAAGCTTTCATAGCGACTGGTAATATCCACTTCTCCATTTTTTACCATGTCTTCTACTACCTTCCTAAAATAGAGATTGATTCTTTGCTCTACTCTGAAACCAAGTTTAAAATTCACCTTGATAATGTCGTCAGGCGCTATAATGTTCACCTTATATTCCATTGTATAGGGTTCATCGACGGTATCCACATGTACAAACCAATAAATATCAGCTCTTTTTGGCCTTTTTTGCAAAATAGAATAGATTATTTTTGACTCTATCTCATTGGCTCTCAGTGCATTAGACATAAATATCAAATGAGAGGCATATTTAGGGATACTAAGGTCTTCACTAAGGCTTTTCAGTGGCTCGATATACTCATCAAGCTTATTGTATTCAGTCAACCGTGCTTTGATTTTTGAAGCGGATAGCCAAATATACATCACCCCAATCATGATTACAGCTATCAACATCGATACCCAACCACCGTGCATAAATTTCTGCAAATTGGCAGTAAGGAAGGCACATTCAATAACAAAAAACAGACCAAAATAGAGTACTACCCAGCCGAATTTCGACTTTTTTACATATAGAAAATAACTGAATAAAAAAGTATTCATGAGCATCGTCAAAACTATAGCCAAGCCGTAGGCCGCCTCCATAGCCGTGGAAATCAATACTCTTTCCCCGTTTTTTAAGTTTTGGTCAATAGTCATTTGATCCGCCACTTTACTGAAATACAAGATTACACCCACACAGCCGATGTAGAGCATTACATTTATACTTGGGATATAAATTTGTCCTTTTTGTAAAGAGGGGTAATTGATTTTTATTTTTGGCCAGAAATTAAGTCGAATGGCCTCAGATACCAATGTAAATACGCCTGTGAGCATAGCTTGGCTAGCAATGACTGTGGCCATTGCGGCAATTACAATACCAAATGGTAAAAACCAAGAGGGCATTATATCATAAAACGGGCTACGTGGTCCTAGCCTCTGACCAGACAAACTTAATACATAAACGCCTTGTCCAAAATAATTAAGAAGGAGACATATTTTTACCAAAATCCAACTAATACGGATATTAGCTCGACCTACATGCCCCATATCTGAATACAGTGCCTCGGCTCCAGTGGTGCAAAGAAATACGGAGCCTAAAAGGAAAAAACCTCCGGGATGCTCCGCTAGCAGCCGATAAGCATATACTGGATTGATGGCTCTTAATACAGTAAAATCATTTAATAAACTTAAAAAACCAAAGGTGCCTAGCATGATAAACCAAACTGTCATGATGGGTCCGAAAGCCCGTCCGACAACATTAGTACCCAATATTTGCACAAAAAATAAACCAGAGATAATGGCAATTACGATGGGAACCACTTTGATTGTTGGGTACAATATGATTAGGCCTTCCACTGCTGAGGATACAGAAATAGGCGGGGTGATGATACTATCGGCTATCATGGTGCTGGCTCCAATTATAGCTGGAATGGTAAGCCATTTGGTATGGCGCCTTACCAATGTAAAAAGAGCCAAAATACCTCCTTCACCACGGTTATCGGCTCTGAGGATGAGGATTACATATTTGATAGTTGTTTGTAAGGTGAGTGTCCAAAACACACAAGATAAGGCTCCTAAAATTATTTCTTCTCCAATGGGTTCAGTGCCAGCGATTGCTTTTAATACATAGAGTGGGGAGGTTCCAATATCGCCAAACACTATGCCCAAGGCTATTAATAAGCCAGCGGTTGAGATTTTATCTAAATTATGATTATGACCGTGTGAATCGCCAATAGCAATCGGTTGATTTGACATCAATATTTTTTATTAAAAATTTTACAAATTTAATGTTACATATAAAATTTTCTAAAATACTAGGTAAAATTACATAATTCGATTGAGCGCTACATTATCGTCAGATCGTATTATTAAAGGTACTTTTTCAATTTTAACCGAACTACTATCCAAGCCAAACCATTTATCCTCCGAATTGGTAAATTGTTTGATAAAGAAGTAAGCTTTCATGGTCATACGCTCAAATAAAGGCAGCTTATTTTCGTAAGAAAGAAATTTTTCTAAAACTACAAATCTAAAATCTCCTATTACATTTTGTTTATTCAAACTTTCGTATTTGCTTGTGATATCTACTTCACCATTTTTAACTAAATTCTCCACTACTTTTCTGAAGTACAAATTGATCCTTTGCTCTACCCTAAATCCTAATTTAAAAGTGATTTTTATAATATCGTCTGGGGCTATTACTGTCACCTTATAATCCATTGTATAGGGATCGTCAACGGTATCAACATGTACAAACCAATAAATATCGGCTCTTTTGGGCCTTTTTTGAAATATTGAATAAATTATTTTTGATTCTATTTCAGATATTCGAGAGGCATTAGACATAAATACTAGATGAGAGGCATATTTGGGGATGCTCAAATCTTCACTTAATTGTTTTATGGGTTCAATATGCTCATCCAACTTTACATATTCAGTTAACTGGTGTTTAATAATACTAGCTCGATGCCATATGACCATTACCAAAATAATAATGGAGGCCATCAATAATGACACATAACCCCCATGCATAAATTTCTTTAAATTTGCCACTAAAAAAGCACCTTCTAAGGAGACAAAAACTACTAAAAAGGCGATTACCCACCATAGGTCAAACTTTTTGACATGTAAATAATAAGCAAATAAGGTGGTGGTCATTAGCATCGTAATAGTAATGGCCAAACCATAAGCTGCTTCCATATTACTGGAAGTTTTGAACCATAATACCACTGCACAACAGCCCATCCACAATAAAATATTTACAGAAGGCACATAGATTTGACCTTTTTGGTCAGAAGGGTAATTTAGTCGAACTTTTGGCCAAAAGTTTAATCTTATTCCCTCGGAAATTAGGGTAAAAGAGCCTGATATGAGTGCTTGAGAGGCAATAATTGCCGCCGAAGTAGCAATGACAATTCCCCAAATTAAAAACCAAGATGGCATCAATTCAAAAATTGGTTTACGAGTTCCAAGAAACTGGCCCTCGTGCGCTATCAGCCAAGCGCCTTGTCCAAAATATTGTAATAGTAAACATATTTTTACAAAAACCCAGCTGATCCGAATGTTGCCACGACCACAATGGCCCAAGTCAGAATACAAAGCTTCGGCACCAGTGGTACATAAAAATACTGCGCCTAATAGCCAGAAACCTTCTGGGTGTTCAAACAGCAGTTTAAAGGCATAAACAGGTGAAATGGCTTTGAAAATTGACAAGTCATGATCAATCCAAATGATTCCAAAAATGCCCAGCATAGCAAACCAGATAAACATGATAGGTCCAAATGCTTTACCAATAAGCTTAGTACCCATTATTTGGAAAAGGAAAATAATGGTGATTATCACTAATACAATTGGGATAATTTTGATATCATGTTTGATAACTTTAAGACCTTCAATTGCTGACATTACCGAAATCGGTGGAGTGATAATACCATCAGCCAAAAGAGCACTTCCGCCAATAATGGCTGGGATTGTCAGCCATTTTTTATGCCTTCTCACCAAAGCAAATAAGGCAAAAATACCCCCCTCGCCTCGGTTATCAGCTCTTAGTATTAGGGATACATATTTGAGGGTGGTTTGCAGGGTAAGGGTCCAAAATATACATGAGAGTGCTCCTAGCACGGTTTCCCTTGTGATTAATTGTGGATTTTCGCCATTAAAAATGGCCTGCATAACGTAGAGTGGCGAGGTGCCGATGTCGCCATAAATAATACCTAATGCAACTAATAGGCCAGGCGCCGACCATTTGTTGCTATGTTTATGATCCATCAATAAATAATATTTAACTCATCGTGACTGAAGTATTCTAAATACTTTAGAATAAGCAGGAGGCAAAGATAAAGATGATTTTGGATTTTACACAGAATTACAAGCTGTTATAAGTTTTTTATAAATTTATCTAGCATGCTTAATTGGTTTTATTTTAAACGTCAATTAAAAAAAGTATCATACAACAAATACCCATTCAGTAAAATGATGATTACAGCCACCACCCATGCGGTAATTTTAATCAATGGAGTATTGGCAAATGCACCCATTTTTATTTTATCAGAGGTGAACATGAGTAATGGAACCACCGCAAAACTTAGTTGTAAGGATAATATTACCTGACTGAGTACTAATAGCTCCCCAGTTCCCTTTTCACCATAAAGGATAGTGATAATTAAGGCGGGTATT
Source organism: Bacteroidota bacterium (assembly GCA_040385875.1). Lineage (GTDB taxonomy): Bacteria > Bacteroidota > Bacteroidia > Cytophagales > Spirosomataceae > JANMZR01. The sequence continues at coordinate 95,345 of JAZKGO010000040.1, read as the reverse complement.
ACTGCAATAAGTCGAGTGATTAACCGCCTAAGCCAAGGTTTAAGACGTATATTTAGAAAGCCTTCCATCACTATTTGACCAGCCAGCGTACCAGTCAATGTGCTATTTTGGCCAGAGGCTAATAATGCGATTGCAAAAAATATCCCTGCAAATTTTACTCCTAATACCGGATCTAGCAGCTTATAGGCATCGTTGATGTCTGCAACATGGTTTAAGCCAGCTTTGTGAAAGGCAGCTGCTGCTAGGATAAGAATGGAGGCATTGATAAAAAAAGCAATTAATAATGATACGGTTGAGTCGATAGTAGCAAATTTAATAGCGGATTTTTTTTGTGCTATCGAGCTGCCAATGGCTCTTGTCTGTACGATACTCGAATGTAAATAAAGATTATGTGGCATCACAGTTGCTCCCAAAATACCAATTGATACATAAAGCATTGAAGGGTCAGTAATAATTTGAGTGGTAGGTACTAACCCCCCTAATATACCCGATAGGGAGGGGCTTGAAACAGCAATTTCATAACCAAAACAAAGTAAAATAATGAAAATTAAACTGGCTACTATCGCTTCGATTGTTCGAAATCCTTTACCTTGAAAATATAATATTAAAAGCACGTCTAGGACAGTAATAGTAACACCCATAGCCAAAGGTATGCCAAAAAGCAGGTTGAGGGCTATTGCCGAGCCAATTACCTCGGCGAGGTCACAGGCAGCAATGGCAATTTCACAGAGAACCCAAAGAGCAATTACCACTGGTTTTGGAAAAGCATCTCTGCAGGCCTGTGCCAAATCCCGGCTGGTAGCTATGCCTAGCTTTAATGATAAATGCTGTAATAGCATCGCAAAAAGGTTGGAAATCAAAATCACAGAAAGCAAAGTATAACCAAAGCGGGCACCACCTGCGATGTCAGTAGCCCAGTTGCCAGGATCCATATAGCCTACCGCCACCATTAATCCTGGCCCAGTAAATGCCCAAAGTTTTCGCCAAAAAGAAGAATTTTCTGGTACCTTAATAGTCGCAAATACCTCTGGAAGGGAATTTGTAGCCAATTTTTTTAACCAATCTTTACCCATAATAATCTATAAATCAATAATATAGCTATAATTTTTAGTTTAATTTTTTTGTAAATATAAATAAAAATTTAGACAAATCTAAAAATTTATGGAATTTATGCGAATCTTTTGTTTTAATTTTACGCAACAATAACTTTTTTTATTTACATTTAGCTCTCTATAGCTATTCACTAAATTTTCAGATTGATAATGACTAATTCGTTTACGGAAGAGAATTACCTCAAAATAATCTACCATTTATCCAAAGAGTTGGATGGGGGCGAAGTGAGTACCAACTCTTTGGCTGAAATGGCTAAGACGAAGGCCGCTTCTGTTTCGGATATGTTAAAAAAACTATCCGAAAAAAAATTAGTCAATTATCAAAAATACCAAGGTGTTACACTCACAAAATTGGGTCAAACTATTGCATTAAAAGTCATCAGAAGGCATAGGCTTTGGGAAGTATTTTTGTTGGAAAAATTAAACTTTACTTGGGACGAAGTGCATAATGTGGCTGAAGAACTTGAACATATCAGTTCTGAAAAACTAGTCGAAAAATTGGATGAATTTTTGGGATTTCCAAGGTTTGACCCTCACGGCGACCCAATTCCAGACCAATCAGGTAAGTTCCCTTCTACAATCTATCATAATTTGACGGAGCTAAAAATAGGTCAAGCGGGTATTTTGATGGGTGTTTCTGAGCATAATCCTTCTTTTCTGAAATTTTTGGCAAAAATTGGCTTAACCCTTGGATGCAGTATTGTTTTGAATGAAATCAATGAATTTGATCATTCTATTTCTATAAAAATCAACAATGAGATTGACCATTTTTTGAGCTATGAGGTTTCAAAGAATCTGTTAATAAAACTTAATTAAGCCCAGTGTTTATTTTTTTGGCTAAATTTGCAATTATTTGATTTAAAAAAATCAAATAAAAATTTAAATAGCTTTTCCAGAAAATTTGAAAATTCTAGATTCTTACATTTCCAAGCGATTTTTGATTACCTATGTTTATGTGGTTATGATTATTGTAGCCATTGTAGTGGTAGTGGATTATACGGAAAAAGCAGACGATTTTATTGAGAAAAAAGCCCCAACAAAAGCGATAATATTTGATTACTATCTCAACTTTATACCATATTGGGCCAATTATATTAGTCCGTTAATGATTTTCATTGCTACTGTATTTATGACCGCAAATATGGCTGCAAAAACGGAAATTATTGCGATTCTGAGTAGTGGAGTAAGTTTTATGCGTTTCATGAGACCCTATGTTTTAGGAGCTTCTGTGGTTGCCGTTATTACTTTTATGATGGTGGGCTGGTTCATCCCTAAAGCCAATAAAACAAGACTGGCATTTGAAAACCAATACATCAAAAATCAATATTATTTTTCCCAACGAGACATTCATTTAAAGATAGCCCCGGAGGTTTATGCCTATTTGGAAAGCTATAGTAATGTATCCAAAACGGGCTTTAGATTTACTTTGGAGCGAATTAAAGGCACCAAACTACTCGAAAAACTAAGCGCAGAGCAAATCGTTTGGGATCCAAAGAAAAAGAAATGGAAAATAGAAGATTATAAAATCAGGAAATTAGAGGGTGATTTACATTCGTTAGTAAGAGGTGCAAGCATTGATTCGACTCTTAATATGTATCCCAAAGACTTTGAATCCGATTATAATTTATATGAAACATTCACTTTAAATGAACTAGATGATTATATTAACCAGATCCGAAGCCGTGGTTCCGATGGAGTAGAAACCTATCTAATCGAAAAATATCAACGGTATTCCAGCCCATTTGCGGTATTTATTTTGACTATTATAGGCGTAATTCTTTCAGCGAGGAAAGCAAGAGGAGGTGTGGGTATTCAAATTGCCCTCGGATTTGTGTTGGCTTTTGTCTACATAATGTTTTTCATATTGAGTAAAGGGATTGCTGAAAAAGGGGGAATCCCACCTCTGCTAGCAGTTTGGATGCCGAATTTGGTATTTTCTTTGATTGGACTCATACTGTATAAAACTGTACCAAGGTAAATCGATTCATTTAATTTCAACTCCCCTCGCCCCTAAAACATAGTTTCAAAAATGCAATCGACACAACCAAAAATTGAAAATTTTTTCGAATTGCATTTTGTCGTCGTGCTGTTTGGTTTCACTGCGATTTTGGGTAAATTAATTACTTTATCGGCTTTGGAGCTGGTTTTTTATCGAACACTTCTAGCCAGTTTGGGCCTTTTTGGATTAATTTATGTTTTAAAAAAGTCCGTTCTAATAAACAAAAAGGATATTATAAAACTTTTTGGAATAGGGATAATAGTGAGCCTTCATTGGTTTCTTTTTTTTTATTCGGCCCGAGTTTCAAATGTATCAGTTTCGCTGGTAGGTTTAGCCACTTCAACACTTTGGATTGCCCTTTTACAGCCTTTTTTTAGCAAATCCGCCATTAGGATTTCAGAGATTTGCCTTGGCGTAACAATGATTCTGGGCCTCTATCTGATATTCAATTCGGATCTTAATAATTGGCTTGGTTTGCTATTATCTATTGGTTCAGGCTTAATGCAGGCTGTCTTTTCATTGTTTAATTCAAAGTTTACCCAAAAATACCATTCATTCATTATTACTTTTTATGAAATGGCTGGGGCATTTTTGACGACTGGCCTTTTTTTGTTTTTTAGCAACCAGACCTCCATTTTCACAGGTTCTTATCCCAATTTGCAAAACCTACTTTGGCTTTTAATTCTTGCATTTTTATGCTCGGTATATGCTTATTCGGCAGTGGTTCGTTTGCTTAAAAATATCTCAGCTTTCTCTGTGAATTTAGCCATTAATCTTGAACCAGTTTATGGGATCATTTTAGCCTATTTTATTTTTGGTGAAGCCGAAAAAATGACCATAGGATTCTATTTTGGCACATTTATCATTTGCCTCGCTGTTTTTGGCTATCAAATATTTGGGATGAAAAAATGAAAAAAGCCCGTCACCAAGGGTATTGTTCTGAGGCTATTCCAAATACCACGCACTTGAGTGTAAAGCCCGATAATTTGAAGCTATAAAATGAATAAGGCCCGTCACTAAAGGTATCGTTCTGAGGCCATTCAAAATACCACTCGCTTAAGTGTAAAAACCAGTAATTTGAAGGTATAAAATGAATAAAGCCCGTCACCAAAGGTATCGTTATAAGGCCATTCAAAATACCATGCACTTGAGTGTAAAGCCCGATAATTTGGGAATTGATGAAGGTATAAAATGAATAAAGCCCGTCACCAAAGGTATCGTTCTGAGGCCATTCCAAATACCACACAATTGAGTGTAAAGCCCGATAATTTGGAGGTATAAAATGAATAAAGCCCGTCACCAAAGGTATCGTTTTTTGCCATTCTCAAGCTCTGCGCTGTAAGTGTAAAGCCCAATACTTTGGGAATTGCTGAAGGTATAAAATGAATAAAGCCCGTCACCAAAGGTATCGGGCTTTACACAGCTTCAATCTGAACCACTAGAATTGTGCTGCTTATCTTTATACTTAACTGAATAAATCAGTGAATTATTTCTTAAGGAAATTCTTATGCAAAAATACTGTTGTTACATCAATTTTCCAAAGGTTTAGCGATATATTTTTAACAATTCTAATATCAATTATAAAATAAATCCTTTATCAAATATATTTAAAGATAATAGAGTTCAATTTTTTTGCTTTATTATTTGGTCATTTGATTAATTAAAAATTGAGTTTAATATTTACCGAGACCGCTTAAATTCTTATACAATTATAAAGAAAACTAAATTTTTTGGTTTAATTTTGTAAGCAAATCGCAACAAAAATTTAAGTCACCGCATTCATTTTAAGGCTTTTTATATTTTTTTGAATAAATGAATTTAAGTAATAAAACGAAAGTATTAGAACAAGGCGAAATGACTCTTGCTGAGAGGATGTATTTGCCTGCGATTGTGGGTGGCCTAGCTACTACAATTAAGCATTTTTTCAAAAAAGGAGTAACCATTCGATACCCCGAGCAAAAACGCTATTTAGGTCCAGTGTTTCGTGGGCAGCATATTCTCAAGAAGGATGAGCAAGGTCGTGAACGATGTACAGCATGTGGCTTATGTGCAGTAGCTTGCCCAGCAGAGGCGATTTCAATGGTGGCGGATGAGCGTAAAAAAGGAGAGGAGAATCTATACCGTGAAGAGAAATATGCGAAAGTGTATGAGATAAATATGCTCAGATGTATTTTCTGCGGCCTCTGCGAAGAAGCTTGCCCTAAAGAAGCCATATTTTTACGCCACGATAAAATGGTGACCGTTTTTGGAGATCGCTCGGAGGTGATTTATGGTAAAAATAAATTAGTGGAGGATATGGACAATCGTTATTTAAGAGAAGGTTGGAAATAATTACTATTCCGTATTAAAATATAATGAGGAGGATGAGCGATGGTATATTAAACCAAAATCGTTTGAATAATCCCATGGATAAATCTAAATCAGCAATTCAAAATCGTAAATCATAATGGCCTACTGGTATTTTTTAACTGCCCTCACACTTCTAAG
>JAZKGO010000040.1:81938-89647 GCA_040385875.1 Bacteroidota bacterium | reverse complement strand
GGTACCGTCTTATTCAGCGAATATTTGCTTCCTTTTGAGCTGATTTCTATCCTGTTTTTCGTTGCGATGGTGGGCGCTGTGATGCTGGGTAAAAGAGAAGCTGGTGAACGAAATTTCTAAAAAGTTTACCTCTTTTTATAGTTTTAAAAACTTATAAAGTATTTTTTTGCCTTTCAACTCAAATTCTAAAAAATAGATTCCTTTCGAAACAGTTTTTAGATTGACTACATTTTTCCCCTTTTGGAGCCTCTGTTCGGCCACTATTTTACCAATTGAATTCGTTACTATTCCAACTTTATTTACAGGGCTTTCAATCATTATTATTAATTCTTCCTCTACTGGATTGGGATAAATCTTTATACCAAAAGCTTCTAGTTCAGCACTTAGTGGAGCAGTAATAGTAATTTTTTCATTCGAAATTGATCCGACTCCACAACTATTTTTGATTGATTCGAGAATATAGTTTTTACTTTCAAATTGCCTAACTTTTATTTCCACTTCGGCTTGATTGGTGGTAGCAATTGTCTGAAAATTAAGCTTGTAATCGATTGGAAATGAGCCAGTAAAGCTCAATTTCAATGTTACTTCTTCACTAAAAGGCAACACAGAAGCATTCAAAAATTTACCAAATGCTGGCTTTGATACTTTGAAATACTCACTTGGTTTGATAACGAAAAGGGAGCTATTAGGCACTATTCTTATTCGATATAAATTGCTTTCAGCTAAGTTATCAGGCATTTTAAAATTGAAATTTCCTGAGCTTAATTCTTGAAAATAGGTAGGTTTGTCGAAAGATCCTTTTTCATCAGAAAGTTGGAATGTGAATTTCCATTTTTCGTAAATAGTATTGGATAATTTCAGCGAACCCGAGATTGTTTTACCGGTGCAAATTGATTCATTTTGATTCAATTGTGTTTCCGCAACTGGTTGTGGCGCAACTACTATCTCAAAGCGGTCTTGCAAAAAACCTAAGGAATCTTTTACGGTAAAGGTGGTGTTTTCCAGAGGATTCACTTCTATTTCTGAAAGTTTTTTGGTGCTGTCCGACCACAAATAAGTGCCAGGCCATGAGGCTTTTAATTTAACTTTCTCTCCATATTCCAAGTTTATTTTGGTGGTTTTATTTACATTTTTCAACATCGTAAACCTATCCCTCACTACACCATCTGCACAGAGCCATTCACAATCTAGTCGATTATCTTCAATTTTTAATGCCAAAGAACCTCCCGTAAGCAAGTCAGCAAAGTATGAGCTTGGGTGAGGCGGGTCGTTCAATCTTAGCGCTAGTACTGGCTCAAGTCTGCCAAAAGTACCCGATACCACGTAGACGGTTCCATTGGATTTATTGATAAATGGAGGCTCATTTCTCAAATATTTCCCAGAACTTTTGTCGACAATCTGATAGCTTGGGTCAAAAAATTGAGAGGTGCCCAAGTGGTCTTGCATCAAATACGACCGCTCATAAATATGGCTATGACCATTGAGCACTAAATCAACTTTATATTTATCAAATACAGGTACTAAAGTTTGTCGGATAAGTCTTAGCTCCTCCTCAGTATCGGAGTCATGAGCACGCTTAGTATAGGGTGGATGATGGAAAAATACTACCGTCCACATGGACTTGTTAGCTGTCAAATCTTTTATAAGCCATTGATATTGACTGCTATTGGTATCATAAACTCTATAAATCCCTTCGTCCATTCCGTACGAATCGAGGCATATAAAATGAGTATTGCCATAATCGAAAGAATAATAGGCCTTTGTATTACTCGCTATCCCTCCTGCTTCGCCATTTGATGGAGGCGAAGTCACTTTTAGCAAATGTACATCCCGAGTTTTTTGTTGATTTACCGGATCTTCATCAAATTCATGATTGCCTAGCGTGGCTGAAAAAGGAATTTTTGTTAAAATTTTGGGTCCATAAAAATCGAAAATTGCTTTTTGCAAAAGGTCGTCTCTATTTCCTCCATATCCATTATCGCCCAACCAAAGCCACATATCCGTGTTGAAGCCTTTACTATATTCCACATACGAATCTCGCACATTAGCCTGATTGGTTTCGTAAACAAAGTTCGATAAGTCGCCAAAATCGCCCCCAGCCCAAAAATGCATGGCACGCTTCGAATCTTTTTTGGGTGCTGTAATGAAGAAATGATTGAAATTTAGGGCCGCAAAATCTACATTAGGAATAATCTCATAGAAATATTTTGTGTCCGCTTGAAGATTATTAATTTTTAAAATATGTTCAGTCGTTACCTCTGCGTTTGAGGCTGAATTGGTTTTTGAATTGATGCTCGTTCCAAAGTTTATTTTAGTTTCTGTGGGCACATTGGTCCGCCATCTCACCACAATACTGGTTGTGGTGGGTTGTTGCAAGTAAGGCCCACGAGTAATTTGTTGAGAAACTAATAAATAGGAATTAGATAATAGAAAAAGAAGAATCCAGTTGGATTTTTTTATTAACATAATATTGGAGAAATATTAAGTCTATTTTGCAACTAAAGAGTTCACTTTGAATCGATTAACAGCAAAACTATAAAGTCCAAAAAGAATTCCAGAGTAGACCAAATCTCCTAAAAGTGTATTTGTAAAAAAGGGAACACCTGCCATAAAAGCAGCTGAAAGGCCTGTTAAATTTTGTGGGTATCTTTCAAGATAAGTACCAAAATTAGTGAGGATAAAAAATGTGATAGAGCTCAGGATACTTGCCAACAAAATAGATTGAATATTTGCCTTTTTAATGACCAATTTCGAAATTAAAATGATTACTATTAAGGCAATAGCTACGGTAATAAAGCTAGGAGATATCCAGGTAAAAGTGGGGAAATATTGTTTATAAATGACATTATTCAATACCAAGTCGGCCAACCACCATGAGCCAGCGGTCACTACAAACGACTGCCATTTCTTAGCAAAATAATAGCCTCCAAAAAGTGCCATGCCTCCCAATGGGGCAAAATTGTTGGGGTGAGGTATTAACCGACTTAAAGCCGCTATTAATATGATTCCTATAATTGCGAACAGATTATTTTTATTCATAATGATTTTGCGTTTGAACTTCTTTCACAAATTTACAAATATTTATTTACTATCCCCCAATCGCTGACATCGATTCTGAAATAACGGGTCCTAAACTTTCGGCTTCATAGCCATCTTTTGGGCGTTTTTGGATGGATTCATATAAGATGGCTTCAATGGCCTCATTGCTTAAACCCGACCTGATTAAATCTCTGATGCTTAATCCTTTATGTTGATATAGGCAGGTTTTTAACTCGCCTTGGGCTGTAATCCTGATGCGATTACAAGTGCCACAAAAGGTGCGACTATAGGCCGCAATTATTCCGATTGACCCCTGATGGTTAGGGATTTGATAATTGTAAGAAGTGGAAAAGGCCGAATCCTTAACTTTCTGAATAGTGGGGTATTGAGATTTGATTTCCTCCAATATTTTCATGTAATCCCAATTCAAAACGGCCGAATGGGCCCCAATTCCATTAAATGGCATTTCCTCGATAAATCTTACCGATACTGGATTGTTTTTGGTAAATTCAGTAAGCGAAAGAATATCTTCTGTATTTTGGCCTTCCATCACTACCGCATTTATTTTCACTTCAAAATCTTGCTCTATCATTCGGTATAGCGTGCTCATCACTTTATCATATTCATCACGTTTAGTGATGTCGAAAAATCGCTTTTTATCTAATGTATCGAGGCTCAGATTCACGGTTTTTATTCCCAAGGCTTTCAAATCTTTCAAATATTGCTCAGTAAGCACACCGTTGGTTGTTAAAGCAATTTCTGTAATGCCTTCAATATCAGATAGTTTCCATAAAAAATCCATCAAGTTGTTACGCACAAAAGGTTCGCCGCCTGTAATTCGTACTTTATTTACCCCCATTTTCGCCATGATTTCGCACAATCTGAGCATTTCCTCAAAGCTTAGCAATGCTGATTTATGCAAAAACTTCATTCCATGCTCGGGCATGCAATAACTACATCTCAGGTTACATCGGTCTGTAACGGCTAATCGCAGATAATTTATAGGACGATTATGTTGGTCAATTATTGGCATATTTTTTATTATTTTTTGGCAAATGCCAGTACCTCATTCCAAACTCTAAAAATATTTCCGGAGCACATTTTTGCCAAATCATCTTCGGTATAGCCTCTTTTTAAAAGTACATAAAGCAGATTTGGATAGTCGGCCACATCTTTTAAGCCAGTTGGCAAGCTATCACCTACCCCATCAAAGTCAGAACCAAACCCAACCTGATTAATACTGCTCAATTTTACGATTCGATCAATATGGTCGGCCACCATTTCCACATCCGCAAAAGCTGCGGGGTTGGTTTTCGTAAATTCTGCAATCACGGGTTTGGCTGCCTCATCCGACTCAATTAAACCCTTGCTTTTCAATAATTTATTCAAAAGAGCAGTGCTTTCAGAGCGTTTTTTGGCTACAGTCGAATCCAAAAAAGTCGATCCAAAATTCACCATAATTACCCCGTTTTTTTTACCCAATTCTTTAATCATATCGTCGTTCATATTTCGCTGAAAACCAGGGGTAAAGTACCTAACCGATGAATGGGAAGCAATAATAGGCACTGGAGCAATTTTTATCACATCATAAAAGGTTTCATCTGAAACATGAGAAATATCAATCATCACTCCATTTTTCGCCAATTCTTTCACAAATAATTCGCCATAAGGGCTTAAACCATGCCATGTTTTGGTGCTGTCATAGCTACTATCGCAAATATGGTTATCTTTCCCATGTGTGAGTGTTACATAAGAGATTCCTCGGTTTTTGAAATATTTAATATCTTCCAATCGCTTCATTGGTGAGCCATTTTCCATCCCCATCGGTAAAGCTATTTTGCCAGAGTTTTTGATAGCAATAATTTCATCTGGCGATTTGGCCACTTTAAAATAATTGGGATTTTCATCAGCAATCCAATTCACCAGATTAATCAAACTATCAGCTAAAATATAACCAGCCTCCTCTTTGTCATATTTGGAAGGGATATAAATGGACATCATTGGAGAGCTTAAGCCCCCTTTTTGGGCCCGTTCAAAGTCAAAATCACCTTGGCTCGATTTCAACGGAATACCTGTAAATTCTTTTTCCAAACGAAAATTCTTGATTTTCAAACGATAGGGGAGGTCCACATGGCCATCCACTAATACATATTTATGGGCAATTTCGTTGGCCTTTTGCCTCATGGCCTGCTCATTCAAATTTGTTTTAGCACCTTGTTTCACACACGAACTCAACAAAACAACTGAAAAAGCAAAATATTTTAATTGATTAATCATTGATTAGCATTTTATATTTAGAAAATATAATTCATTAAGCCTATTGGCTATTAAATTAAATACAATCAAAAATAACGAATTTAATTTCTTTTTTTAGTTATTTTTGGCAGATAATCTATTCTAAACTATTTTAAATCAATCTTTTTTATTTTATGAAAAAAATTCTGATAGTGACAGGCATTTTGTTTTTACATACCATTTGCCTTCAAAGCCAAACCGTTTCTATTGCTCAATCGCCTGAGCAAGTGGGTATTTCAAGTAAAAAATTACAAAAAATTGATAAAGAAATGAGTGCCTGGGTGGATAAAGGCTGGATGAATGGGGGAGCAGCTTTGATCATTAGAAATGGGAAAATAGTATATCATAAAGCATTAGGATACAATGATTTGGATACAAAAGCTCTCTTAAAAAAGGATGATATTTTTAGAATAGCTTCTCAAACAAAAGCCATTACTTCAGTGGCAATTATGTTGCTTTATGAAGACGGCAAGCTTTTACTCGACGATCCCGTTTCGAAGTATATTCCGTCGTTCAAAAAGCAAACAGTACTAGATAAATTTAATGAAGCTGATACTACCTATACCACAGTTCCAGCTGTTAAGGAGATAACAATTAGAGAATTGCTTACGCATACTTCTGGCCTTGGCTACGCCACAATTGGTTCTAAAGAGGCCAATTCAATTTATGCAAAAAACAAAATATCATCAGGTTTGGAACAAGGAAACACCTCCCTTTTGGATGCCATTAGCCGGCTTGGAACTTTACCTTTGATGCATCAGCCGGGGGCAAAATTTACCTACGGACTTAATACCGATGTATTAGGTTGTTTGGTAGAGGTGATTTCTGGAATGAACCTGGAGCAATTTTTCAAAACTCGTATTTTTGAACCATTAGGCATGAAAGATACCCACTTTAACTTACCTTCCGAAAAAACAAGCCGATTGGTAAATTTGTATCTGGAAGAAAAAGATGGAAGTCTTCATAAGGCAACCTCTGGTATCCTCAATACCACAGCCGGCCCAGAATATCCAACCTTACAACACAGCTATTTCTCAGGTGGAGCGGGGCTTTCCTCTACCGTTTTAGACTATGGAATATTTTTGCAAATGCTATTGAACAATGGCAAATACAATGGTAATCAGCTATTGAGTAGAAATGCCGTTCGATTAATGACCAGCAACCAAATTGGAGACATAAATCTTGGTGCTGATAAATTCGGTTTGGGCTTTCAGGTAATTAGTGAAAAGGGAGCCGCACGCACCATGGCACAGGAAGGTACTTTTAGCTGGGGGGGAGCTTTTGCTACTTCCTATTGGGCCGATCCCAAAGAAAAAATGGTATTGGTTTTTTATCGACAATTATTAGGAGGTACTCATGGCGATGTGGTCGAGAAATTTAGGGCATTGGCCTATCAATCCATCATCGATTAATGGCTTTAATTACCCCCCCCTTTTTGCAGAAAAAAGACAAAGTGGCCATCATATGCATGGCAGGAAAAACCACACTTCAAACTATTGAGTTGGCTATTCAAATTTTAGAAAGTTGGGGACTGCAAGTGATTGTCGGTGAGACAGTTGGCTCAGTTGATGGTGTTTTTGGTGGGGATGATAATTTGCGAAAAAAAGATTTCCAAACTTACCTTAATGACCCTGAAATTATAGCCATTTTTTCGGCAAGAGGTGGCTACGGAAGTACTAGGATTTTGGACCAAATTGTATGGGGTGAATTCCAAAAAAATCCAAAATGGATTGTCGGCTTCAGTGATATTACAGCCGTAATTTCTCAAATAAATAATATTGGTATGGAGGCGATTCATGGACCAATGCCCAAAATGCTTGGCAATTTAGGAACCGAAAAATCAGTGGATTACTTAAAAAAAATATTGTTCCACAAGCCAATAAATTATCAAATCAAATACCATAAAAATAATAAATTGGGCCATGTAAAAGCGGAGATTGTAGGAGGCAATCTTTGTATGTTGGCGCATTCAATTGGCTCAAAATCAGAGATCAATACCGAAAGCAGAATTCTCTTTATTGAAGATGTTTCAGAATATTATTACAATATAGACCGGATGCTTTTACAATTAAAAAGAGCAGGAAAATTCGAAAAATTAAAAGGATTAATTGTTGGGCATTTCACCGATTGTAAAGACAACGATAATCCCTTTGATAAGTCTGTTGAGGAAATTGTATTGGATCAAACAGAAGGATACGATTTTCCCATTGCTTTTGGCTTTCCTGTAGGGCACGAAAATGAAAATTGGCCCATCATTTGTGGCCGAGAGGTGGAGTTTGTGGTTAGTGAAAAGTCGGTTAGTTTGAAGTTTGAAAACAATGAAAAATAATGAATGATAAAGTAGGATGGATTTTTTTAAACCTCATATCTCATCA
>JAZKGO010000040.1:47568-81838 GCA_040385875.1 Bacteroidota bacterium | reverse complement strand
GAAAAATAATGAATGATAAAGTAGGATGGATTTTTTTAAACCTCATATCTCATCATTCAAATCCCATCACTAAAGAAAATGGATTTAAAAAATAAAGTTTGTTGGATTACGGGAGCCTCTTCAGGAATTGGCGAGGGAATTGCACATCAATTGGCTAAAGAAGGAGCAAAAATTGTACTTTCATCCAGAAAGGTTGAAGAATTAGTTCGAGTAAAAAATGAATTAAATCTACCCGAAAACCATGTACTTGTATTGCCAATGGATATGCTGGATAGTTCCCAATTTCCTGTGAAACTAGAGGAAGTTCTCAAGAAATTTGGACAAATTGATATTATTTTTCATAATGCGGGCATCAGCCAACGAGGGATGATGATCGATACACCCGCTTATGTGGATAGACAAGTAATGGAGCTCAATTTTATGAGTGTAATGGAGCTTACAAAAGCTGTTCTGCCACAAATGTTCAAACAAAATTCAGGTTATTTTGTGGTCACAAGCAGTATCGCAGGCAAGGTAGGAACTCCCATGCGATCGGCCTATTGTGCCTCTAAGCATGCCCTACATGGCTATTTCGATTCCCTTAGGGCTGAGCTTTGGCCTCAAAATATAGGGGTGAGTCTTATTTGTCCTGGCTATATCAAAACCAATATTTCGATGAATGCGGTAGGTTCAAATGGGGAAAAATTTGGCAAGATGGACAAAAATCAGCAAAAGGGGATGTCTGTTGAAAAGTGTACAGCTAAAATAATTGAGGCGGTAAAGGCAGAAAAAAGAGAAGTTTATATTGGTGGTAAAGAAGTTTTAGGAGTCTATCTCAAACGTTTTTTTCCAAGCATTTTGGCCCGAATAGTCAAAGATTATAAGATTGAAGCAGTTTAATTTTTCAATAATCATAACCCTTTACAATAAAGGTTTGATTTTGCTTATTTGAGGGATTAAGAACTCCTTTTCGGGTATTGATTACTATCGCACAATCATTGCCCCGATTATAAGTAGTCGGCATTACATATTCGAAAATAACAATGTTTTCCACCACAGCTGGGGATAAAATGGGATTAATATTTTCGATTTCTTCCGAGGTAAGCATTTGATTATCAATAAATACCGCAATTTTTGAAAACCGATTTTCTACAGGTTTCATCATCAAACTCAGAATATCTTTCATATAAGGTTGATTGATAATCTCCTTACCTTCCATGGTGTAAGTTGGCGAAATACCTTCTATCGCAAAAGGATCTTCCTTTTTTGCCGTTACTTTTACCTCATCCAATAATACCTCTTTTTTCTGAGTAATTAATGATTCTGTAAGAAGCTCGTCTTGCCTTTTTTCAAGTTCTTCAATATTTTGAATTAGTTGCCAATTGACTGGTAGATTTTCTTTATAAATCGTTGGTATTGAAATACTTGTGTCGATCATTACACGATTGTTTAAGGCACTAAAATCAGCTTGTTTAGAGCCATAAAAATGCAAATCTTCAAAAGAAAAATGGCTGAGAGTCTCTAAAGAGAAGCTTTGGCGAGCTTGCCGAAGGCTGTCTGTAGGCAAGCTGGAGAGCATCATCGATACCTTCACTGGCTTTTTATTAGGCTTTCCATTTGTTTTGATTATCGAGCCCTTAATGGCAATTCCTTTTTCGTCCCAAAAGGGTAATTCTCGGTTTACCTCCAAAAAATGAGTCGGCTTTTCGCCAATTAACTCCCGGTCTTTTCTCACATTTTCTACAAAATCAATATTTTCTTCTAGGAGAATTTCTCGTTCGGCCACGGAATTTCCATTTTTATCTACTAAATAAATACTCAAAAAACCAAAAAAATTGTCTTTTGGAATATTCAAAATGATGGCGGGTTTGTTGTTCAAAAACGATTGCCAAAACAATACTTCCCCTTCTTTAATGAGCGCAACGGTAAGCGTATCTGCTTGATTTTCAAGGCCTTTATTTTGTATAAACACTTTTATTTTTTCACTGCTGCTCACATTGTCGATGGTTAAAACCGTACCTTTATTTTGGGTTTCTGTGAAAAAATACCTTTTGCCTTCGGCTAAAATATGATAGGTTTCATCGGCTATTGGGTTCAATTCAAATACTGCCTTGCCAGTAGAGTCTGTATCGCCCTTAATCAAGGTGTCTTTGGCATTTGAAATTAGCTGAAAATGAGTACTCTTCCTGTTCCCAAAATTATTGAGGGTTTCAATCATTATTTTTGATCGGAGACCTACCACCAATTTGCCTCCTTCAATATGGATTATTGTGGTGTCCAAGGTCTGAATTTTGGGAATATCAGCTAGTTCTCGATAATAATTTTGAGAAAATACAGCGAATTTCTTTTGGTAAAAGTTGTTTTCTGAAAAATTCCGCATCCAATTTGTATAGGCCCTTATTTGATAATTGCCAGTAGGAAGTAAATTATTCAAGGGGAATTTCAAATTGGCATATCCCTTATCTAATCTTAAGATAGAATGACTGACTAATTTGCCCTTGTTCAAATCAATAAGGTCCAGATATAAAGTTTTACTAATTTCACTTGAAACTTGGGTGGAAAGATCTTTTACAAATACCTCAAGATCCATCTTTTCTCCTGCCAAATAATAAGGTTCAATACCCATCACTTCTGCCTTTTCTCTTGAATATTTCAAAGTAGATTTGAGCTGCTCAGGCAATTGAGAAATATCTAAATTTCTATTCTTAATTGGCATATTATCAGGTAGTTCATAATCAAAAGGAAGGGTTTTACCGATTCTTTTATTGGCCATATCGCCATTGATTTGAACGGTATAAGGGTCTACCAAATCACCTTCACCATTTACTAAAATATTCCCTAATTGTTTCAATTCACTTATTTGAGTAGGGTAGGTTTGATCATAATAGACCAACAATGGGCAATCCAAAATTAGAAGATATTGATTCGGAATTTCAGTTGCAAAAACCGAATTTTTAGGAATAATGGGGTAGCGTATAGCTCCCGAATTGGCATTTTCAATCTCTTTATTTAGATAATAATTTCTATATCCAAGCTCATCCAAATTTCCATTCAAAAACGACCTTAGATAGTGCTTGAGTGAACCTTTGTAAGCTTGAGCTCGGTTTTTTTCATACTTTGTACTAAGCTTCGCATCACTCGTATCTAAAAGCTCGTATCGGCCTAACCCCTTATAAGCCAGCCGATTTTTGTCTTTTTCAAAATTCTGTAAAATATAAGTGTATTTATAACCCAAAACTTTATTTTCTATCACAATTGGTTGGCTGGCTTTAGCTATCAATTTTCCATTTTCTTCTGTAAAATCCACCACTTCTTTATTGAGTATTTTTACATTTTTTCTGTTAAAGTCAGTACCCAAAAACTCTTTTTCAAAGCTTTTCATTTGTCTTTCCCAAAGCTTATCTCGGCCAGTTGTTACTTTCACTTCAGACAAATATTTCACATCTTCTTTGAGACTAATGGATACTGATAGGTTTTCATTGTTATTGGTAAGGTCTTGAATATAAGGTAAGTAGCCCACCATTGAAGCAACGAGTTTGTAGCTGCCTTTTGGGATTTTTGATAAGCTGAACTTGCCATTGAGGTCAGTTTGTGTGCCAATAGTTGTACCTTCTAAAAATACATTTACAAAAGGAAGTTCGGTTTTCGATTTATCATCCAATACAATGCCTGAAATTGAATATTTTGACTGGCTCGAACCCAAATAGGACGCCAATAATAGAGTAAAAATAAGGAGTGATTTGATCATAAATCGGAGAGATTGATTTTCAAAAATCCTTTTTAACAAATTCAACTTCTGAGAGCTTAATTTCAATAGTTGGGTCAAAACCCCAACTATTTTTAGACTCAAATCTGATGGATTGCACCTGATTTTTAAGTGGTTTTCCAGCAAAAAACTGATCCAAATCGTGGTTGCTTTGCACATTTTGATTGATTATTACCCCACTTTCAAAAGCGGGCACAATTGCCCTGAACTTAGCTTTGGTTCCATTGCTATACGTGATATGAGCGTAAACAAACGGTGCCTGAAAAAAGTACCTTGTCACCAGCCCTTGCCACGAATAGTTGAATTTAGCCTTTAAAATAACCAAGTTTTTTGATTGCTTGATTGGAAGTTCTTCTTTTAAAGTTATTCCAATGCTATCTATTTGATTTTCAATATATTGCAAGTGCTTTTTCCTTTTTTTGTAAACCGTTAAAGTATCTGAACTTGAGCGGTTTATAGCCGAATGATATTGCGGAACACTGATCAAACTAGCCATTTCATAATTCCGAATGATTGCCAATTTTGTAAGGGTTTCAGTCCACATAAAATTTCTATTTGGGCTAGGCGCATACTGACTGAATAGATAATCAGGAGCTGTTTTGGAGTGGTATTTATCCCAATTTTTTTGTTCTAAATAAGTGCCGACCGCTTGATTGCTTTGGATGGTTGGCCTCGGGTTGTAATGGAGGTGATTATAAAAAATATAAGAAACTTCCTGAGGCAAAATATCCACCGTACCTTCGCCAATCATTTCAGAAACCGCTTTCGGAAGAATCCTATTTTGCTTATTATATTTGGGGAAATAGGTAGTGAACTGATTGTCTGCCAGGCTTTTAATATAACCATAAGGTGTGTGCAATTTAATGATATTCACAAAGTCTATGAGGGGTTCTGCCTTTTTTAATCGGTTGGCTGGTCCACCATATTTTGCATTGAAATAAACCACTTCTTTTGGGAAAAATCCTTTCCAATAACCGTTAGTGGTGGTGCTATTTTCGTATCGGAGAAGCTGAAAAGCAATGGTTGAAAAAACCAACGAACTTATGGCCAATCTGGAAAACCAACGATCGGAATCTCGTAAAAATATCCAAAGTAAGGAGAGTAACGGTGGAATAAACAAAAAATAGGCCATCGCATTTTTGGCAGTGAGGTCGGTAAATTGTTGCTTAAACGACAAGTACATAGCCGAAAAAACCATCAGAAAAGTAAATAGATAGTCCTGTCGTTTATAGACCTGTTTGGCATTTTTGAAAAAAACTACCAAAGTGAATAGAGTAATGGCGATAGCGATACAAAGAATGGTATAAAAAACTGGAAGATTCAGTTGAATATTGGCATTGGAGTCGTCATAGGTTTCAATAATATGGATGCTGGATACCAAATATTGATAAATATCCACTCTCAATTGGTATGCTCCCCAATAGATTAAAAACAGGTGGGTAATTACCACAGCCATTAATTCTCGCCAAAAAAAACGTTGGGTTAGCCACAAATAAATTAATGAGGAATAAAGCAGTAGACTGATAACCAAACTAAAATTCACTTTGATAAAAAACATCAATGCTGCGATAAATACTGCATTATATAAGGTAAAGCTTCTTCTGTTTTCATTGGCATGAAAAAGATTGAATAAAAATAGAAAAAGGAGGGTAAATGTGGCATCGGCAATAAAGCCCCAGGGTAATATTATCGCCAGCAATGCGACTATGGCTACCCATTTGATTCTGGCTTTTTTGAGGGCATAGTGAATGACAAAAAGCAGATTAAAAAGGATGTATAAATCAAATAGTAGTTGGGCGCCTACATGTACAATTTCTGGTAAAAATCCATTTTCGAGAAAACCCAAAGGCCCAAATCTGAAGATGAAATCAGTACCAAAAAACATTTTATTCTCCAAAGCCATGGCCAATGCCTGGTGCCAACTCGCCTCCAAACCAATACCAGCCATGGGCCTAATTGAGCTGGTAGGCATTAATAATACCGCAAATAATAGGAGAACAATCGAATGAGTAAGCTTGGGAAATTTCATCTCTAAAATTTAATTGAAGGCCTCATTATTATTCATATTCAATTAATTACTGACGTTGTTAAATTGCTCAGCCACCACTTTGATGCCTTCGTCAAACGAATGCGGGTGATAGCCCAAAAGGGCAACCGCTTTATCGATTATAAACCCAGTGCGTGGAGGCCTTTTGGCTGGCTGGCTAAAAGTGCTAGAGTCTGCAGGATTAATCAAACTTTTATCCAAACCAAAATAATCGGCAGTTTTAATGGCCATTTCATAGGGCGTCAAAAAATCTTTTCCTGAAATATTAAAAATGCCAGTAGCCTCCTTCTCCGCAATCAACCAACATCCCATCGCCAAATCTTCGGCCAAAGTTGGAGTACGAAACTGATCAGTTACCACATTTATTTTTTTACCATCTTCGAGTGACTTTTTTACCCAAAGTATAATGTTGGTTCGACTCATATCTTCCACAATCCCATAAACCAATACGGTGCGGGCAATGGACCACTTAATCGAGGAAGCCAATATTATTTCTTCCGCCGCCAGTTTGCTTTCTCCATAATAGGAGATAGGGTTGGGCTGATCATTCTCGTGGTAAGGGCCCGCTTCTCCGTCAAAAATAAAATCAGTGGAAAGATGTACCAAAAAACAACCATTTGATTCACAGGCTTTTACTAAATATTTTAAGGCATTTACATTCATTTCCCAGCAAAGCTCACGTTCACTTTCGCACTGATCTACATTGGTCATTGCTGCGGTATGGATAATCACATCGGGCTTCACCTCTCCAATTACCTCCCTAACACGGTTTTCATCAATAATATCCATCGACAAAAAAGTGTAACCATCATTATAATGCAACCTATTTTGCCCCTTTGCAGTAGCAAAAAGTTCAATATCAGGCCTCTTGTGCAAAAGCCCCACCAGCTTTTGCCCTAATAATCCATTGGAGCCCGTTAGTAATATTTTTTTCATTTTACAGTTGATTCAAAATCTATTTTGGTCAAAAGCTAAACGCTATAGATTTATCAGCATATTTTTTAACGATTTTTTTCTTCCGCATTTTTTTTGCTGTTATCTTCATCGCTAAATCTTCAGCAGGACGGTCTCTGACCCCTTTTTTTACATTGGCGATTGAGTCAAGCACCGCCGTACCCGATATGAGTTGACCAAAAACGGTATAATTGCCATCCAAATGAGGGGAACCCCCAACGGTTTTATAAACTTGTTTTTGCTCCTCTGTGAAAGCCCGTCCGCTTCTTTTAATTTGAGCTTCAAGGTCGGTTTCATTCCAGATTTTGCCTTGCACCACATAAAATTGACATCCAGAGGATGCTTTTTCTGGATTATTGTCACGGGCAGCGGCTAAAGCACCTTTTTTATGAAATAATTCAGGCAATATTTCAACTGGAATTTTATAACCTACGTCGCCGCTTCCAAGCCCTTCGCCCACTTTTGCTTTTTTTGATTTTGGGTCTCCGCCTTGAATCATGAAATTTTGTATCACCCTGTGAAAGAGCGTACTATCATAAAATTTATCATTTACCAATTTCAAAAAGTTGGCTTTGTGTTTAGGTGTTTTATCAAACAAAACCAAATTCATCTCTCCAAATTTCGTGTGAATGGTCACTAAATAATCCTTTTTACTTTGCGAATAAAGAGGCTTAATCCCAATGATAAAAAGATAAAGTAGGAGTAAAGTCTGTTTTTTGTAATGAAGTTTTGTTTTTTGTTGTAAGCACATATTTCGGAAATTTGAATGTGTAAATATACCTCAAAAAATTGATTGGTTAAATCAAAAACGGGCAGGTCAGTTGGATTAATGCATTTTGCTTTATTTATGGTATTTTTGTAAAATATTTCTATTAATAATTCCCTTTAGGGGAAAATTCCTTCGAATGAACAAAATTGCTTTTACTATTTGCTCCATCAATTATCTGGCACAAGCCAAAACTTTGGGTGACAGCCTAACCAAACAAAACCCTGATTATCAATTTTTTATCGGATTGGTTGATAGGCTAGAAGGTTCGGCGGTAGATCGCACAAAATTACCTGATTATGAGCTAGTTGAAGTAGAAAAATTGACTATTGAAGGCTTTGCGGATATGTTTGACCGCTATAACATCACGGAATTGAATACGGCTGTAAAACCGTTTTTTCTTCAATATTTTTATGATAAATACCCCGAAGCTCAAACGGTTTCCTATTTTGATCCCGACATCGAGGTTTTTGAGCCCTTATCAGATTTGGATCAGAATTTAGAGCATTATAGTCTTGTTTTAACGCCCCATACACTATCACCGTATCCTGATGGCCTCAATCCTAAAGAAAGAGATTTGCTCAATACTGGTGTTTTTAATTTGGGCTTTATTGGCACTTCCCGAACCGCTGAAACGATTGAGTTTTTGAAATGGTGGCAACAAAAGTTACGATTCGAATGCTTTATCGACCTCGCCAATGGCATGTTTGTTGACCAGCTTTGGGTGAATTTTGCCCCTATCTATTGGCAAAAAGTATTGATATACAGGCATTTAGGGTATAATATGGCCTATTGGAACCTGCACGAGCGAAATCTCGGTTTTAAATCAGAAAAGTATTTTGTCAATGTGGATCAACCGTTGGTTTTTTTTCATTATAGTGGCTATAATCCTGAAAAACCCACCCATATTTCGAAGTACCAAAATAGATATAGCTTTGAGACAAGGCCTGATATCAAAGCTTTGTTTGATGGTTATGCTAAAACACTTCAGACAAACGGATATGAATATTTTCAACAATTTGCCTGTGCCTATATGAAGCCTCCTGTGCCGTGGACCTACCCTCGTAGAGGCCAGCGCCCACGTAAATGGGCCATCAAGCAACTCAAGAAATTGATTGAAATGGTAAAAACGATTTAAAGGTTTCGTTTGATTTCGTCCAATATTTCCTGACCACCATTTTCAAGAATGTATTTACCCAATTCATTGCCTAGGCTATCAGGATTTGTGCCTACTATTATATGGCTTATTTGTTGGCTTCCATTCAAACTAATGATGCCACCGGTAATGTTTATTTCGGAGGTATTATCAACCGTGGCATAACCAAATACGGGAATGCTACAACCACCTTGCAAGGTTTTGAGAAAGGCTCTTTCTGTGGAGATACAAATCTCAGATTCAAGATGATTACAGGCTGATCTAATCAGGTTTTTAGTGGTAATATCTAGGCTTTCTGCACATTCAATGGCTATACTTCCCTGACCTACTGCTGGTGTAAACATTTCTAAATCAAGTACTTCCACAATATATTTTTCGTATCCCATCCGATGAACGCCCGCATAGGCAAGTATCATTGCATCGGCAATTCCCTCTTCCAATTTTTTGAATCTGGTTTGCAAATTACCCCTTATATCTGTCGTTTGTATATTGGAATAATAGTGTTTGAGGGTGGCCACTCTACGTGTAGAGGAGGTGGCGACTATATGGTTTTTGGCATTTTTAAGTTTGAAGTTTTCATCAAAACTAATCACCACATCATTGGCTTTTTCTCGCTTGGTAATTGCAATAATTTCCAATCCTTTTGGTAAGCTAGCTTGTAAGTCTTTCGCCGAATGTTGTACAATATCAATCTCTCCAGACAATAATTTTGTCTCTAGTTCCTCTGTAAATACTCCTTTCGATCCGATTTTTGAGAGGGCTCTATCTAATATTTTATCACCCTTAGTTTCAATTTTAACAATTTCAACAGCAAGCCCAACTTTTTCCAGCATTTTTTTTACTTCGATGGCTTGCCATAAAGCCAATTTGCTGGCACGTGTACCCAATTTAATTGGTCTCATTAATTTTTATTTGTATTTTTTTGGCCAAAATAGCCAGTTTTAATGTGGATTATATTTCGCAAACTTATAAAAAATCAGTTCAGTCAACAAATATTGAACTATTCCGATTGATTCTTATCCTTGTTTGTTCAATTTAATGACTTTCACTATTCTCAACGAAAGGTCTAAAAATAATATTTTAGCATTTGCATTTCTTTCCAGATGATAGCTGGTTTCACTCATTTCATTGGTGATAAATTCCAAACTATCGGGATTGACTACTTTGCCAAACCGTTCGACAAATTGGAGTTCATCACCTTCCAATCTGATCAATTTTTGACCGCCGTTTATCCATAAGAAAATGTCTCTAAACATAGAAAGGCCATACTCCAACAACTGTTTTTGAGCAGTTTTGGATTGTAAAGCAAATTGATCGGCTTGTTTGATCAGCCCAGCAATATCAGGTTTGAAGCAAAGTCGCATCCATACAGCAAAGTTTTCATGCAATCCCTCATCTGCCTGATTCACTATTTCTATCGCTTTTGAAAGATTTCCTTCTGCCAGATAGGCCACTTGCTTTGCTCTGGTATTTTCTGCTATATTGTTGTATACCAGATAATTAACGATATTGTTATCCTCAAATAAAGGGATATTTACCAAAATAGTTCTGGATAGAATAGTTGGTAAAAGTTTATTGGGGTCATTGGATACCATCAAAAAAAGCGTTTTTGCGGGTGGTTCTTCCAACACCTTCAAAATCGCATTGGCCGCTGAGCTGTTCATCAACTCTGGCAGCCAAACAATCAAAATTTTATATTCGGCTTCGTAAGCTTTTAAAGAGACTTTTTGAATTATTTTTCGAGCTTCCTCGGCGGATATGGCGGCTTGCTTATTTTTTTCAGCACCAATGTGCTCATGCCAATCGGCCAATGATTGATAAATATTTTTTTGTAAAAATGTTCGCCAAAGAGGTACATAGTCGTCTATTGTTGAGCCTTTTTTGTCTGAGTCGCCGCCACCCTTTTCTTTGGCAGTTTTGGAGGGAATGGCAAATACTTGGTGAAAATCTGGGTGAGCAATCTTGGCCATTTTGTGGCAGGAAGCACAGGCTCCACAAGAGTCGGTTTCTTGACGATTTTCACAATTGATATAAGTAGCATAAGCAAAAGCCATGGCCAGTTGTGCGCCACCTTCAGCACTGTAAAATAGCTGACTATGAGACACATGGCTCCTTTTTACTGATTGTATGAGAGCCGATTTTAAATCAGAAAGACCTGGAATTTCTTTAAACTGCACTTTAAAACTTTGTTTTTTATTTTCAAAATATCGAGTTCAATTATTGCGTATTGAAAATCTCCGTTAATATTTCAACCTCATTTTCTGTCAATGTTACATTACGGCGTTTCATCGTTTCTATGATTACCTCAATGGCTTTGTCCAATCGATACTTTACTGATTCATTTTCGGAGCCGCCCCAAGTGAAAGAAGGTATATGTTTGGCCGGAAAGCCTGTTTGAAACAGATTAGCACTTACCCCCACCACAGTACCTGTATTCAATTGAGTGCCAATGGCAGTTTTACTATAATCACCCATCATTGTTCCAGCAAATAATTGCCCAGTACTGATGAGTTTTTTTTGAGCATAATCGTACATACTTACTAGACCATAATCATTTTTGAGATTAGAGTTATTGGTACCAGCACCCCAGTTGCACCATTCACCAATCACGGAACAACCCATGAAACCATCGTGACTTTTGTTGGAATAGCCAAAAATAACGGACTTGCTCACCTCACCACCCACTTTGCAATAAGGGCCAATGGTGGTGTTAGGTCTGATTTTTGCACCGAGACTGAGGATAGAATTTTCACCCAAATAGAAAGGTCCCTGAATAAGTGCTCCTATTTCAATTTTAGCATTTTTATCTATAAAAATTGGCCCAGTACTGGCATCCAATATAGCTGATTTTATGCTTACATTTTCACTGATAAATACATTACTTTCATTGTATAAAACCGTGAAAGGATCATTCACTTTTTGTGAGTTAATGCCTCTTGTAATTCGTTGAAAGTCAGCTTCAAGCTGTTTACCATTGTAAATGAAAATATCGGATAATTGCCGAATGGCAATTGAATTAAATGAAATTAATTTTTTGTTAATTTTTGTGAAATCAGGTTTGATTGGATAGCTTAATTGATCAGAAGTATAGATCGCCACTAGATTTTCACCCTCAAAAATGGCTTCATTTATATGCAGAGTATTGATTTCATGGGCTAGATTTTCGTTGGCAAGATAGGCTCCATTCACATATAAATTCTGAGAATCGTATTGGCAGGAAAACTTTTTTGACAGGTATTTTTCAGTTAAAAAGCTGGGGGTGGAACTGAGGTAAAATGCCCATTTCTCCGCCAATGTATCGATCCCCAGTCTGAACAAGCCAATAGGCCTTGTGAAGGCCAAAGGGAGCAGTTTTTGCCTAAAAATCGGATCATCAAAAATGATTAAGTTCCTCATGAAATATTTTTTACAAAGTAAAATAAAAAAGCCTTGCGGTAGTCCACAAGGCTTTTTTATTTACCAAATATTTAAATTATTTTTTAGCATAACGCTTCATAAACTTATCTACACGGCCTGCAGTATCTAACAACACGTTTTTACCAGTATAAAAAGGGTGTGATTGTGAGCTTACCTCAATTTTCACAACAGGATAAGTTTTGCCATCAGTCCACTCAATTGTTTCGTTCGACTTCATGGTACTTTTAGTCATAAACTTATAATCGGCTGATAAGTCCCAAAAAACTACTTCGTTATATTCTGGATGGATTCCTGCTTTCATGATTAATGATCTATATTTATATTATTTATTGCTTTTTTTAAATTGGAATGCAAAGGTACATAAAATAAACAAAAACACAAAACTCATAACTAAAATCTTTGGTATTTCCTTTCAAATAAAAATATTTAAAAAAAATTAAAAAATTTACATCGGTAAATTAATATAACTTTTTCCATAAAGGACACCGTAGTTGGCTCATTCTAGTATTGTTATGTTGTGTGTTTCTAATACGGTACAAAAAATGTGTACATTTTCAAGATTTTCACCCCTTGTTTTTTCTGTTTTCATTATTTAACTTTAGACTCGATTCTGGCTTCAAGACACCTAAACTATTATTTTCATCTCAAGAAAATAATGCACCTTCAAATCAGCAATCGCACACCGTTTAACTGGTTTGAATTATACACAACCAATTTGCCCTAACAAGCATTTTTAAATTCTATAAAACGACATGTACGTTATTAAAAGAGACGGACGACGTGAGTCCGTGAAATTTGACAAGATTACCGCACGTATTGAGAGGCTTTGCTATGGCTTAGACCCTTTTTATGTGGAGCCACTAGAAATTGCCAAAAAGGTAATTACTGGTATTTTTGACGGAGTGGAAACTTCAAAGCTAGACAACCTAGCCGCTGAAACTGCCGCTTCGCTTACCACAAGGCATTCTGATTATGCTATTTTGGCAGCTCGTATAGCGATTTCAAATCTTCATAAAAACACCAACAAGTCGTTTTCTGGAACTATCAAAAGGTTGTATACTTATATCGACCCTAAAACTAATTCCAACGCCTCTCTGATTTCAAAAGAGGTTTATGAAGTAGTGAAAAAGCATGCGGCACTTTTGGATTCAACCATTATTTATGACCGTGATTTTGGTTACGACTATTTTGGATTTAAAACGCTAGAAAAATCCTATCTTTTAAAAATTGATGGAAATATTGCCGAGCGCCCACAACATATGTTGATGCGTGTGGCCGTAGGTATTCATGGTACTGATATTGACTCAGCTATTGAGACTTACAATCTGCTTTCAGAGCGTTGGTTTACACATGCTACCCCAACCCTTTTCAATGCGGGTACTCCTAAGCCTCAGCTTTCGTCGTGCTTTTTGCTTACCATGAAAGACGATTCCATTGAAGGAATCTATGATACTTTAAAACAATGTGCCAAAATATCCCAATCAGCGGGAGGTATTGGCCTAAGCATACACAATGTACGTGCTACTGGCTCGTATATCAAAGGAACGAACGGTACTTCCAACGGTATTATTCCAATGTTGCGAGTATTTAACGATACTGCAAGATATGTAGATCAGGGTGGTGGAAAGCGTAAAGGATCTTTTGCCATTTATTTGGAGCCTTGGCATGCCGACGTATTCGAAATGCTTCAGTTGAAGAAAAACCATGGGAAAGAAGAAATGCGTGCCCGTGATTTGTTTTACGCACTTTGGATTCCTGATTTGTTCATGAAGCGTGTGGAAGACAATGATGTATGGTCGCTTTTTTGCCCTAACGAATGCCCAGGCATGTCGGATTGCTATGGCGAAGAGTTCGAAAAGCTATACACCAAATACGAGTTGGAAGGCAAAGCCAGAAAAATCGTAAAAGCTCAGGATTTATGGTTTGAGATTTTAGAGTCGCAAATGGAAACAGGTACTCCTTATATGTTATTTAAGGATGCTGCCAACGCCAAATCGAATCAGAAAAATCTAGGAACGATTAAGTCTTCCAATTTATGTACTGAAATAATGGAATATACTGCTCCTGATGAAGTGGCCGTATGTAACCTCGCTTCAGTGGCATTGCCCAAATTCATTGACAGAAATGAAAAAGGGTTTTTGGAATTTAACCATGAAAAATTAAGAGAAGTAACCAAACAGATTACTCGCAACCTTAACAAGATAATAGATGTAAACTATTACCCTGTGGAGGAGGCTCGTCGTTCAAACCTTCGCCACCGCCCAATAGGGATTGGTATTCAAGGTTTAGCGGATGCTTTTATCATTCTCAGAATGCCATTTGAAAGTGAGGAAGCGGCTCGTTTGAACAAGGATATTTTTGAAACCCTCTATTATGCTTCTATGGAAGCTTCAATGGAGTTGGCCATCAAAGAAGGCCCTTACGAAACTTGGGCGGGCTCACCCATCTCACAAGGTATTTTCCAATTTGATATGTGGGGTGTGAAGCCAGAATCTGGCAGATGGGATTGGGAGGCACTTCGTACCAAAGTAATGAAGCATGGAGTTCGTAATTCGCTATTATTGGCACCTATGCCAACAGCCTCTACCTCACAAATATTAGGAAATAATGAGTGCTTTGAGCCTTATACTTCCAATATCTATGTACGTCGTGTGCTTTCGGGTGAGTTTGCCGTGGTAAACAAACATTTGTTTAAAGACCTGATCAAGCTAGGCCTTTGGAACGAATCAATGAAAAATAAATTGATTATTGCCAATGGTTCGGTACAAGAAATACCAGAGATACCACAGAGCATCAAGGACTTATACAAAACCGTTTGGGAGATCAAACAAAAAGTAATCATTGACATGGCAGCAGACAGAGGTGCTTATATTTGCCAAAGCCAGTCGTTGAATATACATATTCAGGAGCCTAATTTTGGTAAATTGACCTCAATGCATTTTTATGCTTGGAAAAAAGGCCTCAAAACAGGGATGTATTACTTACGTACCAAAGCGGCTGCCGATGCGATTAAATTCACAGTGGACAATTCTGAAAACAAAGCAGCTCGCCAAGTAGAGAAGCAAGCCGAACTCGCCATGGAGCAAGCCAATGTGGTGAATGAGCAAGAGATGAACTATGAGGTAAGCAGCCCGCCACCCTCACAAACCTGGAGCGACGATGAAGCCAAATGGAGCGACATGAGTTGCTCGCTCGATAACCCAGAAGGCTGCGAAGCTTGCGGATCGTAATCCCATAAAATTTCTAGAAAAAATTATGAAATCCCCCTCAGTATTGTGCTTTGGGGGATTTTAGTTAGCAATTTATATTGAATACAAAAAAAATAAAATTATGCCAAATTTAGATGATTATTTAAAAATTCCTCGTTGCCCACATTGTTCCGTAGATCAACCGAATTTATATGCATTATTTAAACAATTTCAAACCCAAGCTGACAATGGTGGTGACACTAAATTTTGGCAAGTTTATAAATGTGCACGTTGTGGAGGTGTTGTAACTGCATTTTCTCCCTATCAAAATGGATATGTACATAATTTTTATCCTGAAGCTAGTAAAGTTGATGATGTCTTACCTTCAAAAGTTAAAGCATATTTGCAACAAGCAATTGATAGTACATTTGCACCTGCTGGCTCACTAATGCTTTGTGCAAGTGCCGTTGATTCAATGCTTAAAGAAAAGGGGCATTCTGAAGGAAGTTTATATTCAAGAATTAACAAAGCTGCATCAGAACATCTTATAACAAAGGACATGTCCGATTGGGCTCACCATGTTAGACTTGATGCTAATGACCAAAGACATGCAGATGAAGAGTCAGGACTACCAACAGTTGAGGATGCAAAAAAAGCAATAGATTTTACCAAAACACTGGCAGAAATATTGTTCATTTTACCTTCAAGAGTAAATAAAGGAATAACGGGAACAGTCTCCTAGGCCCTGTTGGTGTTGTGCGCAAGCAAAAGCTAGGCTCACCAACGGCAATTCGTAGTACAATTGTCTGAAGCAGGATTAATAAGATTAGAGGATTTGCAGGATGCTCCATAAAAGTTATAATTTTTTCCAAATCGAGTAAATCCTAAAATCATGAAAATTTTGATTCAGACATTTTTTGTTGGCATTACGTAAAAGCTTTTCGTAAACTTAAATATTCATGAGCACAAAATAGAGGCATCAATTCACAGTTATTTTGTAAATTGAAATGAATTAGATTACGACTTATGAAAAACTTTAAAGTTTACCTATTTCTTTTCGTTGCTCCCGCATTTGGATTATCGCAACCCAAACAACCACTTTGGACGGAAATGGAGCGCCAAAATTTGGTAAATAATCTAAAGCTCACTCAAAAAGAATTAATTTCTGCCGTCGAAAACCTTAGTAACAAACAAATTCATTTTAAGCCAAAAGCAGACCAGTGGTCGGTAGCTGAAGTTTTAGAGCATATTGCAGTATATGAAGAATTGCTCTATTGGGATCTTTCAAATAACCAATTTACAGATGAGCGACCCGATTTAGTTGAAAAAGTAAAAGGAATTGACTCTGCGATGGTGGCTTATGAGGCTGATCCAAACAAAGGCCAAGCTCCATTTGCGGCATTACCAATGGGTAGATTCAACAATAAAACAGACCTAATTAATTTTTTTAATCGCTTTCGAAATGAGGTTACACAACTTGTTTTAGATACCCAAACAGATTTTCGGCTTCATTTTATTTTTAGGCCTTCCGATTGGGGAATTTGGCATATTAGAGACTTGCATCAATATACATTGTTATGGATAGCCCATACCAAAAGGCATTTAAATCAAATTCAAAGAATAAAGGGTAATTTAAAGTTTCCAAAATCTTAAATTTAGGTTAATGTTTCCCGGTTGACTGGAAGCATTCTCATTAATTATACCTCGTTTATCAGGATTTGCAACGGTTAATTGTCTAAACCATGATTTGATTATTTTCAGGAAAATAACTTTGAGTTATATTATTGATTGGAAAGGTGGTTGGTCAGGAGACACAGCCCCGGCTGGCCTGATAAGAGCTTAAAATTTAGGGAAAACAATTATTTTGATTGCAAATAAATCAAGTCAAAATACATCAATCTGGTTTGTAATTTATCAATTTTGTCTAGCCCAGTAAACTCTTTTTCTTGTTCTTCGGTGCTGAATAATTCAATAAAGCCATTTTCTTTGTAGTATTTCAAAGGCCTCTCTTTGTTATATGAATCCACCACCACAAATCGACAGCCGGTTTTATTGTTTTTATCTACAAACCATGCCTTAATAAAATCCATAAGCTGTTCACCAATTCTTTTGGGCTCATTTTCAATCTTTCTAAAATTTTTATTAGCCCCTAAACGCCCAATTAAAACGGCAGGGTAACTTTTCATTTGCTTTTGTCTTGGAATTTCTTTCGTTATTTTTTTCTTACGGTTATTGGGCAATGAAGTAGTTTTAATACTATCATTTGAAACAGTAAAAGCACAAACTATTATTGAAGGGTTTTCGTCTAAAGTAAAGCAATAAGACTTGCCAAGTAATTGATTTGTATAGTGGATTACATCATTTTTGAAAAAATCGTTTAAATCCAAATCTTCACAATCAAATGGCTCACAATTAGTTAGGATTGATTCAACATAGGGTTGAAAAGTGCATTTTTCAAGAAGAAAACCCAAAGTGGTAAATTTTAGAATTTTGCCTTTGCAAGTATTTTAGCAGCTATATTTTGTTGTTCAGAAAAATTAATAGTACCCTTCTGCAAAGCATTTTTGGCCACATTTTTT
Source organism: Bacteroidota bacterium (assembly GCA_040385875.1). Taxonomy (GTDB): domain Bacteria; phylum Bacteroidota; class Bacteroidia; order Cytophagales; family Spirosomataceae; genus JANMZR01. Next base: position 63,986 of record JAZKGO010000040.1, on the reverse strand, counting down.
TCAAACGTAACAGCTGCCTTACCATTCAAAACAGGTACAGATTTTATTGCTATTGCCATGGTGTTTTATTAATTTTTATACAAAAGTAGAACAAATTATAAGAAATAAAAAAAATACGAACAAGGCTTTGTTTAATTGCAAAGCAAACAGTTGAAATTTTAAACCAAATTTTAGTTGAAATTAAGCAATTCAATCCAAACAAAATTGCCATGGTTGAGTCGTTAAGACCAACCAATTAGCCAAGGAATTGTCTGAAGCATGATTTATATAATTTGATTATTTTCAGGAAGATAAATTGGAGTTAAATTATTGATTGGATTTTACAAAGTAATCTTCCTGAAAAATTCTATTGGATATTTAGTAAATTTGTTAAAAAATTGCCAATTCACCGAAATCAAAGGAATTAATCAAGAATCAAAGCCAAAAATCTGGCAAAATCAATGCATTGGAACTCCCTCTTTTCGAATAAACGACTTGGTGCTAGCAATACTCATATAGAAGCGCATACTTCCCGCAATGAATATTTGAAGGATTATGACCGAATGATATTTTCGTCGCCCTTCCGGAGGATGCAAAATAAAACACAGGTTTTTCCGCTGCCAGGGCATGTTTTTGTTCATAATAGGCTTACTCACAGCTTGGAAGTTGCCTCGGTTGGTCGCTCGTTGGGGCAATTAGTGGGGGAAGAAATTGTAAAAAAATACCCCAATCAATCTGCTGACTTTAGGGAATTTTATAAATACCAGCTATCTACAGTAGTGGCCACTGCTTGCCTCGCACATGATGTGGGCAACCCACCCTTTGGGCATTCTGGCGAGGAGGCGATTCGTACTTTTTTTGAAAATCTGTCAGGCTCAGCGAAAGAAGCTTTTTCAACAAAACTATCTGATAATCAGCAGAAAGATTTCCTTTTTTTTGAGGGAAATGCCAATACCTTCAGACTATTAACCCATGAGACTTTAGGTATTCATCGAATGGCCTATACCACTTTGGCCAGCATTGTAAAGTATCCATGTCCTTCAGCCTCTGGTTTTAATAAAAGCCAGATTTCCACCAAAAAGTCTGGCTTTTTTGAGGCCGATATCGAAAAATACAAAACCGTGGTAAATGAATTAGGCATTGAGCCAATTGATGCGCCCAATCACATTTATCCAAGGCACCCGTTTGTGTATTTGATGGAAGCAGCCGACGATATTTGTTATCGAATTATTGATTTGGAAGATGCCGCTCGCCTAAAAATACTTTCATTCGATCAAGTTTTTGAATTGCTCAAAGGAGTGCTTGATACAGAATCGCTGCCACGAATTGAGGCCAGTTTGGCTAAGCAAACACTTGACAATCAACGGCTTTCATTTTTGAGGGCGACTGTGATTAACCAACTCGTTCAACAGTGTACCCTCGTATTTATGCAAAATGAAGCAGAGCTAATGATGGGTACTCTCAACCAATCACTCATTGATTTATTGCCAGAAAGTCAATTGGCAGGCATCAAAAAAATCGACAAGATATCCGTCCAAAAAATATACAATGACAAAGCCGTGATAGAAATAGAACTGGCAGGTTATAATGTAATCGGCGGTCTTTTGGAGGAATTTATGGAGGCAATTATACAGCCCGACCGAAAAAAGTCTCAAAAATTATTGGCCCTAATACCCACACAATTTGATATGAATCAAGAAAAGTTGTACGATAAAATACTGGCTTTGGTTGATTTTATTTCAGGCATGACTGACCTCTACGCCATTGATTTGTATCGTAAATTAAAAGGGATATCAGTATAATCAATAATTATCAAATATTTATGTTCAAAAAACAACAATTATTTTTACTGCTAATTTTAGGTGTTACCGATGCCTATTTGATTAGCCATCCTAACTTAATTGGCAAATTGGGTGTGTTCGTTTACAAATACGAAATGATTAAAAACTTCCCAATTGCCTTAGTGACGGTATTTGTTTCAATGGCTATTTGTTTGCTTATTGCTGCATTTTTAGAAAGGCAAATGGGCAAAAAATGGGCAAAGTATGGATTGATTACTGGTTTGATTATCAGTGTATTGGTGCTAATTCAGGTCTATTTTAAGTTTTCATCAGGGAGCTACGCCCATACTGGTAAGGGCTTTAAATATGGGATGCATCTATTGCCTTTTTTGTTTATTTATATATTTGCCAACGGCCTTTGGAATTGGATTAATGCCAATAAAAACAAATTATAAATTTTCAAATGAACAAACCTTTTCTTCAAAAAATTGCTGCATTTTGTGCCTATCAAGAGCGTACTCACAATGAGGTGCGTGAGCGATTGTTTGATTGGAGCATCAGAGGCGATGATGCGGAAGAAATGATTGTTTGGCTCATTGAGAATAACTATTTGAATGAAGAGCGATTTGCCAAGGCCTTTGCTGGGGGCAAGTTTCGAATGAAAAATTGGGGGAGAATCCGCATCAAACATGAATTAAAAATGAAAGGATTATCGGATTATTGTATTAAAATTGGATTGGCAGAAATTGATGAAAATGATTATTTTGAGTCAATCAAAAAAATGATTAACAGAAAAGCCAATAAAGATGATTTTGAAAATCCCTATTTGAGAAAGCATAAATTAGCGAGGTATATCATTGGAAAAGGTTACGAACAGCAATTGGTTTGGCGATTTTTGGGTGAGGAAAATTAAGCTTATATTTACATAAAGATAAAAGGACAAAAATGCCAAAACAATCACAATTTATTGAAGAAATAACCGCTGCTTATTCATTTAAGGGGGAAACTATGATTATGGGTGCAGCCATGCTTGGAGGTTTGGTGGTGGAAAATGCCACCATAAACTTACCTTTAAAGACCATGAACCGTCATGGGCTTATTGCAGGGGCTACTGGTACGGGCAAAACCAAAACATTGCAAGTAATTGCTGAAGGCCTCAGCAACGCTTCGATACCAGTATTGATGATGGATATAAAAGGCGATCTCAGCGGGATAGGCATGGAAGGGGAAGCCAATGAGAAAATTATTCAAAGGTTTACGAATGTGGGTTTAGAGTTCAATCCAGCCGCTTTCCCTGTCGAATTTTTGACCATTTCTGAAGAAAAAGGCACCAAAATGCGGTCGACCGTTACGGAATTTGGCCCAATTTTACTTTCAAAAATATTAGGCTTGAATGAAAATCAGGAAGGACTTGTTTCGGTAATTTTCAAATATTGTGACGATAACAAGCTTCCATTGCTCGACCTCAAAGATTTTATAAAAGTGCTTCAATATGTTTCTAATGAAGGTCGTAAAGAAATCGAGGCTGATTATGGTAAAATTGTGACGACTTCAACGGGTACGATTTTACGAAAAGTAATTGAACTGCAACAACAAAAAGCTGATGAGTTTTTTGGGGAGCGATCTTTCGAAGTGGATGATTTAATGCGGATTTCTGATGATGGGCGAGGCATGATTTCGGTGATGCGAGTAACTGATCTTCAAGACAGGCCTAAATCGTTCTCTACTTTTATGCTTAGTCTTTTAGACGAACTCTATGGCTCAATGCCAGAGGAGGGCGATTTGGACAAACCAAAATTGGTAATTTTTGTGGATGAAGCCCATTTATTGTTTTCAGAGGCGAGTTCAGCATTATTACAAAAAATTGAGACCGTAATCAAGCTCATCCGAAGTAAAGGGATTGGAATCTTTTTTTGCACCCAGAACCCAACCGATGTGCCTGCACCTGTATTGGCACAACTGGGTCTAAAGGTGCAACATGCCTTACGTGCCTTTACTGCCAACGATCGTAAAGCGATAAAATTAACAGCGGATAACTATCCTATTTCTGAATATTACAAAACGGAAGACTTAATTACCCAACTAGGCATTGGTGAAGCCTTTATTACGGCTTTGAACGAAAAAGGTATTCCAACACCTTTGGTGCATGTTCAATTAATTGCCCCTACTTCACGAATGGGTATTTTGGAAGATAGAGAAATTGATCACATCATCGGCAGATCGGATATCAAAGATAAATATGATGAGGTAATTGATACGGATAGTGCTTATGAAATACTCACCGAAAAATTGGATTCAGCAATTGCCAAAACGGAGAGCGTTATGAATACCGATACTTTTGAAAAAGTGATGAAACACCCGATTGTAAGGCAAGTGGGTCGAACGGCTGCTTCTATCATAACTCGCTCAATATTAGGGGCTTTGGGAATGGGAGGAAAGCGAAAGTGGTTTTAATTTCTTGTAAAAAATAATAGGTTCTTTTAAAATAAGCCCAGTTTTAAATAGTTGATTGAGTATTATTTTTCAAAATAATAACCCTTTTATTGAATTCTTTCAAAATGAAAAAAGTCTTTTTTACTCTTTTTATAACTGCAAATATTGTTTTGGTGATTAATTGTGGGTCAAAAAAGGAGGATAATCCCAACCCAACCACCAATACAAATACGACTACTCCGGTAGTTATGGTTGATCCCATTACGGTAAATTCTTGTGGAATCAATCCTACAATAGAAGATTTAGCGAAAGAGAATTGGACTAATATTTGGAAAGAGGATTTTGATACGAACCTAAAAGATTGGAAAAAATGGATAGGTGGAGCTTTCAATGGCGAATACCAATATTACAACGGGGAAACGAATACCACTGTAAAGGACGGAATGCTTACCATTACTCCCAAAAGAGAATTTATAACTGGGCTGGAAAACCCTTTTAGCAATGTACAAAAAAGTTTCAACTTTACCTCTGCCCGAATTGAATCAGGGATGAAGTTTAGCCCGAATGGTGTCAACTATAAAAGCTTAAGAATTTCGGCTCGTGTCAAAACACCGGCTGGGATAGGTATGTGGCCTGCTTTTTGGGTTTATGGTGATGCTTGGCCAACCAATGGAGAGATTGATATTTTAGAACAAGATGGCGGCAAGCCTAAGGAATATTCAAGTACCTATCATTATGGCACTTCAGTCAATGCTGACCAATGGATTCCCTCGGAAGTAAGCAGTTACAAGTCCGACACAGATATCACTACATGCTGGCATATATTTGAATGTATCTGGGAAAAAGATAGAATAGCCTATCTTTTTGATGGTAAGGAATATTTTCAAAACACAGGTAGAAATGTACCTGCCATGTTCGATAAATTGCAAAATATAGCGATAAATCTGGCCGTTGGCGGCAATTATGTGGGAAACCCACCACCCGAAAGTATTCAGCTAAACCCGATGTATGTTGACTGGGTGAGAGTTTTTGCCAAATAATTGGTGAGCACGGTTGCCGGTCGACATTTTTAATGTCGACCCTAGATAAAAAAGGATTTGCAATCCGCTTTTAAAATTCAACCAATTCCAGCGCACCTTTCCTACTTCCATAATAATCACCTGCACTGCTCCATAAATAATCCTCTTCTTTTTCTACAACTCCTGCTTTAACTGGGTTTTGATGAACATAGTTAAGTTTTATTTCAAAAAAATCTTTTGTCCATATCTCTTCACCATGATAGCCTTCCTCCCAAAACCAAATATTATTGTCCTTTTTTAATAACCAAAGTAACCATCTTTTTCTACTTTCTTGATCATTGGTTTCGATACTTTCAAATATTTTTTTAGAGGTAAATTTTTTCATGTCTCTTATTATGTCACTCAGGCTTTCACCTTCACTATCAAAAATAAAGTGAGTGTGGTTGGTCATAATTACCCATCCATACACACGAAGGCCTTTTTCCTTTTGACAATGTTTGATGCTATTTATTAAAATTTCTATATAGTGCTGACGAGTAAATACATCAACAAACTGATGTACCGTGAAAGTTAGAAAATGGACTGCTTTTTGATCAATTATTGTATACTTATTTGCCATTTTGGTTGCTTGTCGGATTACAAATCCTATTTATCTGAGGACGACTTTGCAAAAGTCGACCAGCTTGAATAACTGTGAGTGTACAGCCCCCCAAAACTATTTACTAATTTCCAACATAGCCTTCACTGCTTTCAGTGCAGGTATTCGGATCTCTTCAGGCACATGAATTTCGGGGAGCTCATAGTACATGCAGTTGTATAGTTTTTCCAAAGTGTTCATTTTCATATAAGGACACTCGCTGCAAGCACATGAATTTTTCTCATTGGCTGGTGCTGGGATTAATTTTTTATGAGGAACTGCCAGCTTCATTTTATGTAAAATACCCGCCTCTGTTGCCACAATAAATTCCTGAGCATCAGACTCTTGTACATATTTCAAAAGGCCTGTGGTAGATCCTACATAATCTGCCATAGACAAAATTATTTCTTTGCACTCAGGGTGGGCAATGAGCAAAGCATTGGGATTTTCCTCTTTACATTTTTTAAGTTTCTCCAAAGAAATATCAATGTGTACAATACAAGCGCCATCCCAGAGGATGAGGTCACGACCCGTTTTTTTGGCAACATATCGGCCTAAATTGGCATCTGGAGCAAATATTATTTGTTTATCAGCAGGTATTGAATTCACCACTTTTAAGGCATTGCTTGAGGTGCAGATAATGTCCGTCATGGCTTTTATATCGGCTGTACAGTTGATATAGCTTACCACCACTGCATCGGGATGTTGGGCTTTGAAAGCGGCAAATTTTTCTTTGGGGGCGGAGTCTGCCAAAGAGCAGCCAGCATTAAAATCTGGGATGACTACCTTTTTATTTGGATTCAATATTTTGGCGGTTTCACCCATAAAATGCACCCCACAAAAGACAATCATATCAGCTGTGGTACTTTCGGCTGCTTGAGCGAGCCCAAGACTATCTCCCACAAAATCAGCCAAATCCTGAATGTCGCCATCTACATAATAATGGGCGAGAATCACAGCATTTTTCTCCTTTTTAAGTTTTAAAATCTCAGCCCTTAGGTCAAGATGTTTGGGAATGCTACGGCTTACATAGCCTAAACGGGCAGCTTCCTCTTCTTTGGTCATTATCAAATTTTCGAATTCCATATATTTGGCTTATGGCAGTCAGCTTTTGGCTTTCGGCCTTTTATTTTTAAGAATTAGTTCCCCTTTTTTAATAGTTAAATGCTGATAGCTAAAAGCCAAGTGCTAATAAGCCTTCAAACTCATATCCAGACTCTTCACGTGATGAGTCAATGCTCCGCAACTGATATAATCTACGCCACACTCCGCATATTGACGAATTGTTGTTTCATTGATGCCTCCTGATGCCTCAGTAGGATATTGATTACCAACCATTTCTACTGCTTTTCGTAAGTTTTCAAAGCTAAAATTATCTAGCATAATCCTGAAGATTCCTCCTATTTTCAACACTTGAGCCAACTCGTCCAGGTTTCTTACTTCAATTTCAATTTTTAAATCTTTGCCAGTTTTGCGAACATAATCATTGGCTTTTTCAATTGCTTGTCTAATACCTCCCGCATAATCCACATGGTTATCTTTAATCAAAATCATATCAAAAAGGGCATAACGGTGGTTGGTTGCCCCTCCAATTTTACATGCCCATTTTTCACAAAGCCGAAAATTGGGAGTTGTTTTGCGGGTGTCCAAAAGCTTGGTCGGTAAGCCGTCCAATAAATCTACCATACTTTTAGTAAAAGTGGCTATACCACTCATACGTTGCATGCAATTGAGTAAAAGTCGCTCAGCTTTTAAAATGGATTGTGATCGACCCGCTACTTTCAATACGATGTCGCCATATTTTATGGCTTTGCCATCATGCATGAACTGCTGTACAACTAGCTCATTATCAACTTCTTCGAGAATCATTTTGGCCAGCTCAACTCCTGCTAAAATACCCGTATCTTTAATAATCAACTGCGCTTTGCCCTGAGCTTCAGCAGGTATTGTCGAAAGAGCTGTATGATCGCCATCACCCACATCTTCAGCCAAAGCGGTGCGAATAAAATTTTGAATATAATCAGGCTGCAGATAATCGAACATAAAGTATTGGGTAAAAGTCCCCTTTTTGACTAAATTTGTTTTAGAAAAAACTATTTATCGGGATATCTGAACTGTATTATTTTGATATTCTTTCAATTTAGTTTTTCTATTACAAATTAAGCTAGATTTGCCCAATTATTAATAGTTAGGCTAATAATTTTAGAAATGCAGAATCAATTTGGGCTAATCGGCCGCACGCTATCTCATTCATTTTCAAAGGGTTACTTTACAGAAAAGTTTGAAAAATTGGGTTTATCAGAATCTCATGAATATCATCTTTTCGAATTGGAGAAAATTAAAGAGTTTCCTGATTTAGTAAAAAAATTGGGATTGGAGTTGAAAGGTTTGAATGTGACCATCCCTTACAAGCAAGAAATAATGCCTTTTTTGGATGAAATAGATGAAGCAGCTCAAAAAATTGGGGCAGTGAATACGATTAAAGTGTTACCAAAGTTAAAACTAAAAGGCTATAATTCAGACTATTGGGGCTTTCGGTGGACCTTGGAAACATGGCCTGAATTTAGGGAAATCCAACCTCAAAAAGCATTGGTTTTAGGCAAGGGCGGTGCTGCAAAAGCAGTAGTAGTCGCTTTGAATGATTTGGGAATAGAGGTGCAATATGTTTCTAGGAAAAAAGAAATAGGAACTCTAACTTATGAGGAATTAACTCAAGAAGTGATTGATAATTACCAACTTATTATCAATACAACCCCATTGGGTATGTACCCAAATGTGGATTCCTTTCCAGAAATACCTTATCATTTGCTGAGCTCAAAACATTTATTGTATGACTTGGTTTACAATCCTGCTGAAACATTATTTTTAAAAAAAGGAAAAGAAAATGGAATAAAATCGACTCATTCAGGTTTAGCAATGCTGCATGGGCAAGCGGAGAAGGCGTGGGAGATTTGGGGGGAAGAATAATGGGTATTTGAGAAATAGCAAAAAAAGTAAATAGTACTCCCTAAAAATTCATTTTAAATTTCTTGCCCAGAAATACAAATCATTTTCAATTTTTTCGGTTTTCATATTCAAAAAATCAATTTTAGGACCTTTTACACCAGCACCAATCTTATAATCACTCTCAATCACCAAAGCTTCATCCCAAAGGCCTAATTTCAAAAAAGAGTCTAGTAATTTAGCACCACCTTCCACCATAACAGATTGAATATTTCGAGTGTATAAGTCTTGAATTAAGTCAACTAATAAATCATCCGTTTCGGGTAATTTTACATACTCAGCATTACCGATTTTGCCTTCACTGTGGAGGTTATAAATTAATGAATTTGCTTCCTCATTAAAAATATTCATGGTTTGTTTAAATCGTAATTGCTTATCAATCACTACTCTAATCGGATTTTTTCCGTGCCAATTTCTGGCAGTTAAATTGGGATTATCATTCAGAGCAGTTTGGGTACCAACCATTATCGCTGCATTTTCAACCCGCATTTTATGGACTAATTTTGAGCTAAATTCATTGGAAATTTGGATTTGCTTTCCATTTTCTCCAGCCATAAATCCATCAGCAGTTTGTGCCCATTTCAATAGGATAAAGGGCCGTTTTTTCTCAATAAAAGTGAAAAAGCGTTTGTTGAGTGCTAAGCCAACTTCCTCAAGGATTCCAACTTCCACTTCAATTCCTGCTTTTTTTAGTTTTTCAATACCCTTTCCAGCCACTAAAGGGTTGGGGTCAAGGTTGCAGATTACGACTTTTTTAACCTTCTTTTCAATCAACAAATCTGCACATGGGGGTGTTTTTCCAAAATGGGAGCAAGGTTCTAAAGTAACATAAACCGTTGATTCTGATAGTTTTGAGGGTTCTTTAACTGAATTGATGGCGTTCACTTCGGCATGTGGACCCCCATAATTACTATGCCAGCCTTCACCAATTATGACGCCTTTATACACAATCACGCAACCTACCATAGGATTGGGTGCCACATTTCCAGCTCCTAATTTGGCCAATTGCAAAGCACGTAACATGTATTTTTGAGAGTCATCCAAGGCTTTCCTAAATCATTTATTTTATTATCTGTAAATTTACAATCTGAATTCCATTCCTTAAGATTATTTTCAAAAATGAAATCTTCCAAAAGTAGTTTCAACTATTTTGTATCAAAAATCAATTCGATTTATGACATAAATGAGGCTAAAAGTATCGCTTTTCTATTCTTCGAATCTGTTTTTAATTTCACCAAAATGGATATTTTATTGGACAAGCCCTTGCCAGAAGTATTTGATTTTGAGCTTGTTATTGAAAGATTACTCAAATATGAGCCGATTCAATATATCATAGGTGAGGCTGATTTTTTTGGAAGAAAGTTTAGGGTAAATCACTATACGCTCATTCCACGACAAGAAACTGAGGAGTTGGTCAGTTTAGTCATCGAAAAATTAAAATCTGTTCCCCATTTGATAGCAAAACGGCATGTTTTAGATATCGGAACGGGGTCAGGATGTATCGCCATATCCCTTGATCAATCTGTTGAAAATCTGACCGTAAAGGCATGGGACATTTCCGAGGAGGCTCTAAAAATAGCCAAGCAAAATAATGCAATTAATCAAGCGAATGTTATTTTTGAAAAACAAGATATTCTAAAAGAGCCTTTATCGTCAGATCAAAAATTTGATTTGATTGTGAGTAACCCTCCTTATGTTACCAATGCTGATAAAGTTTTGATGCAAAAAAATGTTTTGGACTTTGAGCCAGAATTGGCTTTGTTTGTGGAAGATGCTAATCCGATTATTTTTTATGAAAAAATAGGACAGTTTGCCATTCAAAATTTGAAACCTAATGGTAGTCTGTTGGTTGAAATAAATGAAAAATTTGGACAGGAAATTGCCAATTACTTTAAAGTGTTAGGTTTTGCGAAAATCGAAATAATTAAAGATATTCACCAAAAAGATCGAATTGTTACCGCTCAAAAGCTTTAGTATTGTTCAGTTTATGTCAAAAAAGAGGGCTAATCATAGCCAAATCAAGCTTTTAATTAGAATATATTTGCTTTTCACATAAAAAAATATTAGCTTTGCACCGTAATTTAGAGAAATGGAAGGGGGTGTTACTCCCTTTTTTGTTTTAGTTGATTGTACTTTTTAATTTAATTGCCAGGCCCACAAAGTAAAATGGAAAGCATTAAAAAAATTCATGAACTTTTAGAGCCTTATCTTGAAAACGGCAAATTTTTTGTGGTCGATTTGAACATCTCCAGTTCAAAAAAAAACCCTACTTTAGTGCTTTTGATAGATAGTGATGCGGGGATTACAATCGATGAATGTGCCTATATTAGCAGAAAATTGGGCAATGATGTTGAGGCAGAGAATGTATTCGAAACTCCTTTTGTGTTGGAGGTATCCTCGCCAGGAGTAGATATTTCGCTCACAAATGCTCGCCAATATTCTAAAAATATTGGAAGAGTTTTGAAAATTACGCTTTTAGAAGGAGATAAAAAACAAGGAAAGCTAAGTGCAGTTACCGATACTGGAATCGAGATTTTTGAGGAGGTATTAAAAGGAAAGTTGAAAACAATCAAAAAAGAACCGCTTTTTTTGGAATTTGCAAAGATTAAAATGGCTCAAGTTCAAGTATCCTTTGGATAATACAATAGGTTGATTTACAATAAAATACAATTTTTTAACAAGGAAAAAGTAAAAATAAAAGAATGGATAGTGCAGTTTTAATTGAATCGTTTTCCGATTTTGCCAAAACAAAAAATATTGATCGTCCTACCATGATCAAAATTCTGGAAGAGGTGTTTCGCACCATGATCAGAAAAAAATATGGAACAGATGAAAACTTTGATGTAATTATCAACCCTGATAGTGGTGACTTGGAGATGTGGAGAACAAGAGAAATTGTGGACGATAACTCCGAAGATATTTGGGATTACGATAAGATACCATTGGCCGAAGCTAAATTAATTGAGCCAGATTTTGAAATCGGTGAGGAAGTAGCAGAGTTAATTAAATTAGAAGATTTTGGAAGAAGGGTAGTACAAACGGCACGCCAAACCCTCATTCAGAAAATCAAGGATATGGAGAAAGAACTTCTCTATATCAAGTACAAAGATTTGGTGGGTGACCTTGTTTCAGCTGAAGTGTATCAGATTTTGAGTAAAGAAATTATTTTAGTAGACGACGAAGGTAGCGAGCTTACGATGTCAAGAAATGATACGATACCTAAAGATCGATTCAAAAAAGGTGAAATAGTAAAAGCAGTTATTTCAAAAGTGGAGATGAATAATGGAACGCCAAAGCTTTCATTATCAAGAACTTCACCTATGTTTTTAGAAAGACTTTTTGAACAAGAGATTCCTGAAATATATGACGGTGTAATTTCAATAAAGAAAATTGTTCGTGAACCAGGTGAGCGTGCCAAAGTAGCCGTGGAGTCTTATGACGACAGAATTGATCCAGTAGGAGCATGTGTAGGTATGAAAGGTTCGAGGATACACGGTATTGTACGTGAGTTGGAAAATGAGAATATCGATGTGATTAACTATACCGAAAACATGGAACTTTATATTAGCCGTGCCTTAAGTCCTGCTAAAATTGTTTCAATGCGTATTGATAAAGAAGCCAAAAGAGTAGCAGTGTTTTTGAAACCAGATCAGGTTTCGTTAGCAATCGGTAAAGGAGGCCAAAATATCAAATTAGCAGGGAAATTGGTGGGAATGGAAATCGATGTATTCCGTGATATTGAGCTAAGCGAGGTTGATGAAGAAGATGTAGACTTGTCAGAATTTAATGACGAAATAGAAGATTGGGTAATTGCTGAATTCCACCGTGTTGGTTTGGATACTGCTAAACAAGTATTGGCCTTGACTAAAGACGATCTTGTGAGAAGAACCGAATTGGAAGAAGAAACGATTGTTGAAATATTGAATATTTTGAAACAAGAATTTGAATAAATCTTTTTTTCAAAATATTTTTGCCCGAATTGATGCCAACTTACTGTGAATCAGTTCAATACATTTATTAATAATAAGGTGCAATGAGTAAATTGTACCAAACAAAAATTTTTCGAAGAAAAGAGAATTATGGCTGAAGATAAAATGATGCGTTTGAGTGCTGTTGCAAAACAAATTAACGTTGGTCTTTCATCAATCGTTGATCATTTGGCTGCAAAAGGATTCAAAGTTGACCTCTCGCCGAATACAAAACTTAATTTTGAGCAACTGACCGAGGTTGCCAAATTTTATAATAAACCCAATCTATTAATTTCTGAACCCGCCGTTACTACTGTTTCATCAGAGGAAGAAAAAAGCAATTCAATTGCGGATGATACGGGGATAAAATATTTCCGTGAAGAGAAACCAGTGGAGGTACCGCAACCAATTGTTGTTGCGCCTATTGTAGTGGAAAAGCCAAAGGAAGTTATTGTTATTGAGGAGAAAAAGCCTGAAATAGTTCCTGAACCAGTGGTAGTGGCACCTATTGAAAAAAAGGTGGAACCAGCTGAACCTGAGCTCATTAAAGCAGAAGCAAAAGTAGGTGGCCTTACGGTAATTGGTAAAATCGACCTTAATCCGAAACCAAAAGTACCTGAAAAACCGGCTTTTAAACCAATTGAAAAACCTGTTGAAGCTCCGAAGCCTGCTCCAATAATTCAGGAAACTCCTAAAGTTGAACCCATCAAAGAGGTTCCTAAACCAATAATTGCTGAAGTACAAGAGACTGTTGAAGTAGAACCTGAAATCGAATTGATTGAGGCAAAAGCGGATGCTTTGAAAGGTCTAACAGTATTGGGAAAAATTGTTTTACCTGTTGAACCTGTAAGGTCTCGAGATAACAACGATAAAAAGAAGAAAAGAAAGAGAATAGATAAGCCTGTTACTAAAGAAGCAGGTAAAGAAGGGAACGATTTTAGAGGCGGACCAAAAAAACCTTTTGAGCCACAAAATAAACCTGCTACTACTGCACCTGTTGTCGGAAAAGACAATAAAAAAGGAGCTAAAGGTGGAAGAAAAGAGGACGTTTCAGAGAAAGAAGTTCAAGATAAAATAAAAGCCACAATGGCCCGCATGGGCGGTGGGGCAACCAATAAGCCTGTATTTGGGGCAAAAGAAAGAAGAGATAAGCGTAAAATGCGTGCTGAGCGCTCTGAACAGCGACAACTTGCAGAAGACGAAGAAGCAAAAATATTAAAAGTAACCGAATTTATTTCAGCAAGTGACTTGGCCTCAATGATGGACGTATCGGTTAATGAGGTGATTTCAGCTTGTATGAGTTTGGGTATGTTTGTATCTATCAACCAACGCCTTGACGCTGAAGCCATCACCATTATAGCTGAAGAGTTTGAATTTGAAGTACAATTTGTTTCGGCAGAGGAAGAGGTAGAAGCTACTTTTAATGATGTAGAAGATCGTCCAGAAGATTTGGTGGATCGTGCCCCAATTGTAACCATTATGGGTCACGTGGATCATGGTAAAACGTCGTTACTCGATTATATTAGAAATGCAAAAGTGGCTGCTGGTGAAGCTGGGGGTATTACTCAGCATATAGGCGCTTACTCTGTAAAAACAGAAGGCGGTAAAATGATAACCTTCTTGGATACACCAGGCCACGAAGCCTTTACGGCCATGCGTGCCCGTGGAGCCAAAGTGACCGACGTGGTAATTATTGTAATTGCTGCTGATGATGCAGTCATGGCTACCACAAAAGAAGCGATCAACCATGCATTGGTGGCGGGAGTGCCAATCGTTTTTGCTTATTCAAAAATAGACAAAGCGGGTGCCAATGTGGATAGAATCCGGGAGCAATTATCTGCCATGAATTTATTAGTGGAAGAATGGGGTGGAAAATACCAATCCCAAGAGATTTCTTCCAAAACAGGTGTTGGTATTGATGAATTATTGGAAAAAGTATTGCTTGAAGCAGAGATATTAGAATTAAAAGCCAATCCCAACAAAAAAGCGATTGGATCGGTTGTGGAGGCTCAGTTGGATAAAGGTAGAGGTTATTTAACAACCGTTTTAGTTCAAGCTGGAACCTTGAAAGTTGGCGAAATGATGCTAGCGGGCGCACATTATGGGCGTGTAAAAGCGATGTTTGACCACCGGGGTAACAAATTGAAAGAAGTTGGTCCATCAATGCCTGCTTTAGTTTTGGGCCTTAATGGTGCGCCACAAGCTGGCGATAAATTAAATGCCCTTGAAAACGAACGTGAAGCACGTGAAGTGGCCACCAAACGTGAGCAGATTTTGCGAGAGCAGTCCATGCGGGTGCGTAAGCATATTACTCTTGAGGAAGTGGGCCGTAGAAAAGCTTTAGGTACATTTAAAGAACTTAACGTTATTGTTAAAGGTGACGTGGACGGTTCAGTAGAAGCTCTTTCTGATTCATTATTGAAACTGTCGACTGAGGAAATTCAAGTGAGAATCATTCATAAAGGTGTGGGACAAGTTTCGGAATCGGATGTATTATTAGCCTCAAGCTCTGATGCAGTGATTGTTGCCTTCCAAGTAAGGCCAAGTAGCAATGCTCGTAAATTGGCAGATAATGAACAAATTGAAATCCGTACCTATTCGATTATCTATCAAGCCATTGACGAGATTCGGGATGCAATGGAAGGCTTATTGGCCCCTTCAGTTGAGGAAGTAATTACTGCTAATATTGAGGTAAGAGAGGTGTTCAAAATATCAAAAATTGGTACAGTAGCAGGTTCATATGTATTGGATGGAACTGTGAAACGAAGTCATAAAATAAGAGTATTGCGTGATTTTGTGGTGGTACATGAGGGAGAAATTTCAGCACTGAAACGTTTCAAAGACGATGTACAAGAGGTGAAATTTGGTTACGAATGTGGCCTTTCTATTAAAAACTTCAACGATCTTGAAATTGGTGATATCATTGAATGTTACGAATTGAAAGAGGTAAAAAGGACATTATAATCCTATTGAAAACAATATTCCCAGAAGGCTTCGCTCTAGCGAGGCCTTTTTTTGCCTTCCTTTGTGGTCTGCATTACCTTCTTGAAGATTTAAATTATAAAAAACGTCGACAAGATTTTAACTCTTACCGACGTTTTCAATAGAACTCAATCTATTTATCACTCATAAAATCCTTTACCCACTGCTGCCATTTCTCTTAATTTAGTGGTGGGTTTAAATCTTTCACCATAAATTTCAGCTAGCCTATCAGCTTCATTTACAAAGGCTTGTATGCCTACGGTGTCCACAAAGGAGAGCGTGCCACCCATATAAGGAGGGAAGCCCCAAGCAAAAATAGAGCCTAAGTCCCCATCTAGTTTGGTGCGAAGTACGCCTTCTTCCCAACATTTTACGGTTTCCAATACTTGGCGATATAATAGTCTGTTTTTGATGTCCAGAATATCAGGTTGCTCTGATGCCACTGGGAACATAATTGCTAACTCTGGCCAAAGGAATTTCTTGGCTGGTGCTTCTGGATATTCATAAAATCCGGCTTTGGCTTTCTTACCCAAGCGACCCATTTCGGTAAACTTTTTAGCGATTTGATAAGTGGTATCGTCTTCGGCCAATACGCCATCTTTTACAGCAGCTCCTG
>JAZKGO010000040.1:42958-47468 GCA_040385875.1 Bacteroidota bacterium | reverse complement strand
ATTTGATAAGTGGTATCGTCTTCGGCCAATACGCCATCTTTTACAGCAGCTCCTGCTATTTTATAAGCCAAGTCCAACGCTACTTCGTCGGCAACAGCCAATGGTCCTACAGGCATTCCAATGTTTTTGGCCACATTTTCGATTATCATAGGGTTCACACCATCTTTCATCAATCGTATGCCTTCATCTGTGTAAGTGCTAAATACACGGGAGGTGTAAAAACCACGTGAATCGTTCACCACAATAGGTGTTTTCCTAATTTTTTTCACATAGTCCAAAGCCAATGCCAAAGCGTAGTCAGAGGTCTTTTTACCCATGATTAATTCTACCAATTGCATTTTATCTACCGGTGAAAAGAAATGAATTCCAATAAAATTCTCAGGTTTCGCTGAGGCTTCCGCTAAGCCCGATATCGGCAAAGTGGAGGTATTAGATCCGAAAACTCCTGTGCTATTTAAATGAGGTTCTGAATCTTTAGTAACGGTCGCTTTTAAATCTCTATTTTCAAAAACTGCTTCAATAATGAGATCCGCCCCATCAATATCAGCATAATTATCGGTAGGCTTTATTTTGGCCAATATACCGTCTGCTTTGGTTTGGTCCATCTTGCCACGATCCATTGCTTTTTTTAATAAAGCACGGGAGTAATCTTTTCCTTTTTCAGCATTTTCTAACGAGATATCTTTTAAAACTACCTCAATACCAGCCACTGCTGATACGTAGGCAATACCAGCTCCCATCATTCCCGCTCCTAATATTCCCAATTTTTTCACCTCGGTGGCTGGTTGATCTTTAGGTCTTGAGCTACCTTTGTTCACTTCATTCAGTCCAAAAAACATCGTTCTGATTAAGTTTTTGGCTACCGAACTCATCGCTACTTTTGCAAAATGGCGAGCTTCAACTAATAGAGCTCGGTCTAAATTCACCTGTAAACCTTCATAAACGCAGCTCATAATTTCCAACGGAGCAGGATAATTCCCTTTGCTTTTATCCATCATTAGGGCAGTGCCCGCCATAAAAAGCTGCATCCCTTGAGGGCTTTGTACGTTACCTTTTGGCACTCTAAAGTTTTCTCTGGCTACTATTTTTCCTTTTTTTATTTCGTCCCAAGGTTGTAAAGGAGCAGGATTAGCCGCTATCCAAGCGAAGGCCTTTTCCATCATTTGTTCTGATGAATCGGCTAATTCGTTAATCATGCCAATTCCCAATGCCTCCTTAGGAGATACTTTTTTTCCCTCCATTAAAAGCGGGGCAGCTGCTTCCATACCAATCATACGAGGCAATCGTTGCGTACCTCCAGAACCCGGCAAAAGCCCCACCATTACCTCAGGAAGACCTATTTGAGTTTTTGGATTGTTGATAGCAATTCGATAATGGCATGCTAAACCTATTTCATATCCTCCTCCCAATGCAGTTCCATTGATGCAAGCAACGGCTGGTTTCCCCGAAGTTTCAATGCTGCGCATTACCTTTTGTAGTGAGAGAATCATCTCCAACATTTTGGCTGGCCCTTCTCCATTGGCTTTCAAAATCATCTTTAAATCAGCCCCAGCCACAAATTCTGGTCGTTCAGAAGTAATGATTATTCCCTTTGCTTCTGGATCAGCATAGGCTTTTTGTAATGCATGATTAAATGCAGTGATTGATTCCTCATTCAAGACATTCATAGGTTGGTTGGCTACATTCCAACTCAAAATCGCTACATTTTTTTCTAATTTATAATTAACCATTTTTCTTAATATTTTATATGAAAGGCCAAAATTTGCTGACTAATATAATTTTCTGTGAAGTTAATTAAAAATAGTATGCATGCATAACAATTTTTCGAATTTTTTGTATTCTGCTTGCTTTTGATTTTTATTAAAACTAGAATAAAAAAATGTCATAATAATTAGGTAACTAATTACGTAAATGATTACCTTTGTTCCATGGATATTCTTTCAGAACTAGGAGCCTTGGCAATAGCCAGCCGAATGAAGCGCATGAGTGAGGCCATAATGCGCTCGGGAGCAGAGGTTTATAGATATTATGGGGTTGATTTTGAGCCGAAATGGTTTGCAGTCTATTATTGCCTTTCTGAAAAAGGAGAATTAGGAATCATGGAAATTGCCGAAATGCTAAAGCTCACCCACCCAGCAGTGATTCAATTGGCCAAAGAGCTCGAAAAAAAAGGTTTGATTGGCTCGAAAAAATCTGTGGAAGATGCTAGAAAAAGGAAACTTAAACTTTCAAAAAAGGGACTTGAGCTTTTGCCCAAAATGCAAAAAATTTGGGAGGAAATCAGATTAGTGAACACCAAAATAATTGAAAACCAAGAGCATAATTTGTTGACTGCCCTTGAAGACCTTGAGAACAGTTGGGCTGAAAAGGACTATTTAAGTCATTTTACCAAATTTGATTTTGAGGTGGAATTAAAAGAAAGCAAGAACATAAAAATAAAAGAACAATATACTAAAAGACCATGATTGAGATTAGAAGTTTTCAACCAGATGATACTGATCAGATTATTAAATTGATATTAGATATCCAACAGCTTGAATTTCAGGTGCCTATCACAATTGAGCAACAACCTGACCTTCAAGTCATCCCTCAATTTTACCAAAAAGATAATGGAAATTTTTGGGTAGCAACTCATGAAAACGAAGTAGTAGGCTCAATCGCTTTGATTGATTGCGGAGCGGGAGTAGGCTGCATTCGTAAAATGTTTGTGAAAAAAGAATACCGTGGAAGGCAGTTTGGTATTGCTCAAAATTTACTCAACCATTTGATTCAATGGTCAATTGATAGAGGAATTGAAAGGGTGTATTTAGGAACAATTGAACGTTTGGCGGCAGCAATTTCATTTTACAAAAGAAATGGATTTACATTGATAGAGAAAACAGATTTACCTCAATCATTTCCAATTATGGAGGTAGATACGCACTTTTTTGAAAAAAACATTAGCCAAGCTAATTTCGAAATCATTTCATATGATCCACAATTTCAGAAAGATTTTAAAGAAATAAATGTAGAATGGATTGAGGTAAATTTTGTGGTTGAAAAACACGATCTAGAACAATTGGATAATCCTCAGTGGATTTTAGACAACGGTGGAGAAATCTATTTGGCAAAATTGGATAATCAAATTGTAGGCACAGCCATCCTAAATTATGAAGGAAATGGAGTTTGGGAATTGGGTAAAATGGCAGTAAGACCAATGGCCAAGGGTTTGGGTATTGGCAAAAAACTATTGGCGAAGACAATTGAGGAAGTGAAAAGTAGAGGGGCTACGACCTTTTATTTGGAATCCAACCGTTTGCAAGAAGTGGCTATCAAAATGTATTTGCAAATGGGATTTGTTGAAGTGCCCTTGAGCGAACATTCTCATTTTGACAGAGTGGATATCAAGATGGAATATCCTTTGTAATTAGACCTTTTCTACAGCTGAAAATAATCCTCCCAAATCGAGAGTTTAAGTTTGGGAGGATTTTTTTTCGGGTAATTTTTGGAATGGAATTTATGAAATTTTTATAATTGTTTATTCTTCCTCCTTATTTTTTAGGGCCATTAATAATCCATAACTTCCTTTAATCACGATTGTTTTGCCAATAAAATCTTGAAAATTAATTAGTTGAGTAAATTGCTCGTTGCTAATTCCCAACTTCACTTCTTTCATTTCATAATGATTGGAAGCATTTTTTATGAAGAGATAATTTTTCTCTTCAAATTTGACAACTGCTGTTTCTTCCACAACATAACTTGAAATATTCTTAATTTTAAGATCAGCATTCATATACATCCCAGGAAGAAGATCTCTGTGCCCTCCTTCAAAATGGCAGTGAACCTCAGCAAATCCTTCAGAATTAATGTCTTTTCCAATCAATAGAATCTCTGCTTCATATTTTTTTTCGACCTGATTATTGGTATAAGAGATTAGTTTTTGACCGATTGTTAAAGAGGCCAAATGTTTTTCTAATACCTTAAGATTCAGATGGATATCAGAAGGATCTACGAGTTCACAGAGCACGTCGGTCGGGCTCAGGTATTTGCCAATATTCACATTAACTTTTGATACAAATCCATTTATTGGACTATAGACAGGGATACTTTTAGTGATTTTATCTGGATTTAGTTTAGTCGGATCAATGGCTATTATTTTCAATTTTTCAGCAATTGATTTGAGCATAATTTTGGTTGAATTTAGCTCAAAAAGTGCCTGTTGTAATAATTTATCACTACTCGCTTGGCTTTTGTTCAATTCTGATTGCCTATTGTATTCGGCTTGTGCCCAAACAAGTTTGGCATTGGTAATAAGGTAGTCTTGTTGCAATTGAATAAACTGAGGGTCTTCAATGATGGCTAGTACTTCTCCCTTTTTGACGGGCTTGCCGGGCAATAAATTGGTCGATTTTAGATAACCCCCCAATGGGGTAGATACTGAAACTAAATTTTGTGGAGGTACATCCACTTTGCCATTGAGCATTAAAGTTTCAGTTATCAATTCCTTTTTGATTTCTCCCAACGAAATTCC
>JAZKGO010000040.1:12864-42858 GCA_040385875.1 Bacteroidota bacterium | reverse complement strand
GTCTAAATAGCTGCTTTTTAAGGCAATCAATTGTTTAATTTGATAAATAAAATCCATGATTTCGATTTCACCTTTGTCAAATTTATTTTTTGTTAAAACTGTAGTTTTTTCCGAAAGGGGTATTAAATAATTTTCGTAATCATTGACCAATTTTTCTGCTTTTTGATACTGACTAAAGGCTGTATTTGCTTTAAAAATCAGGTTTTGCTTCAAAATTTCAGTCTTTTTTTCAGTAATATTTTCCTCCATTTTCGAGGCTGCGATTGTGGCCTTTTGTGATTTGGTAAATAGGGGAATATTCATGCCCAATTGCACTAAATTAAATCTTTTGCTGGCCGAATAAAACACATTATCAGCCCCGACACCACGAATACTACCGCTGGAAAGGCCAAAATTAAGCTCTGGCCCAAGCTTGGCTTTTTCCAATTGTGTTTTAGCTAATGCTATCTCCTTTTGCTGGCTGGCCAATTGAAGTGTGGGATGTTGGGCGATTAAAGTGGGATCGTAAGTCAAAATTGCTTTAATTGGGCCTATTGGGTTAAAGCTTTCCTCAACATTCAATAAATAGTTGAATTTTTGTTGATAAATCACCTGCTCCGACCGGAATTGGTTGAGTTGTAGATTTGAATAAAGCTTTTGTAGATCGATATTATTTTTTTCAACCAAATTCATTTCCCCATTTAGTAATTTCAAATTCACCTTTTCCGACAAAAGTGTCCAAAGTGAATCGGTTTCAAGTAATAGTTTTTCGCTTTCTTTCAGAAAAAGAATTTGATAAAATGTTTTTAAAACTGCATGAGATAGTTCCGTTTCTGTCAATCGGCCTTCAAGGACAATATTTTTAGAAGTTTCCTGAAAAATTAGTGAATGGCTTTTGTTTATTTTAGGCAATAAGAAAGATTGCGATAAATTGATCTTATTGTCAAAATAGCTAGAATTTATTTGGCCTAATTCACTGGTAATGATTGCTTTAGGTATCATTTTGGCTCCTTGAATATTGGCTTGATTCTGGTCTAATCGTAGTTTGTTAACAGTCAATAGTTTGCTGTTTTTAATTGCGATTTCCACTGATTTTTGAGGATCGATAGGCGTTTGACCAAATGATACAAAGCTCATGCTTCCTACAATAATTAAGATGGAAATTTTTGGCTTTACCATTCTGCTTTTTTCCATCATTAAGTATAAAATGGGTAATACAAAAAGGGTTAAAAAAGTGGCAATCAATAAGCCTCCGATTACTACTGTGGCCAATGGTCGTTGTACTTCTGCGCCCGAACCATTGCTCAGAGCCATTGGCAAAAAACCTAAGCTCGCCACAAAAGCGGTCATCAATACGGGACGAAGTCTGTGTTTGGTTCCCGTAATTACCACTTCTTTTAGATCTGTTAATCCATTCATTTTCAATCGTTTAAATTCTGAAAGTAAAACTATTCCATTTAAAACAGCCACCCCGAATAAGGCGATAAAGCCAACAGCGGCACTAATGCTAAAAGGCATCTCTCGGGCAGCCAATAAGAAGATACCCCCCATAGCTGATAGCGGTATGGCGGTATAGATGAGTAGGCTTTCCTTAATACTTCCAAATGCAAAATAGAGTAGGAGAAAAATAGATAGCAAGGCAATAGGAACTACAATCATGAGTCGATTTTTGGCTCGCTGAAGATTTTCAAAACTACCTCCATAATTCACAAAATAGCCAGCAGGGAAAAGTATATCTTTGCCAACTTTACTTTTTATTTCATCCACAATGCTTTGCACATCTCTACCTGATACATTGAAACCAACGGTTATTCGGCGTTTGGCATCTTCCCGTTGTATTTGATTGGGGCCGTTGGCAATGCTGACTTCGGCTAACTGGCTGAGAGGAATCTGTTGGCCATTAGGCAGTGAAATCAAAAGATTTTGTACATCAACTAGATTTTTTCGTTGGGTTTCATCCAACCGAATCACTAAATCAAACCGTTTCTCCTCTTCGTAAATGGTCCCTGCCTTTTGTCCGGCAAAGGCCGCATTCACAATCGTATTGATATCATCAATTGAGGCTTTGTATTGGGCAATCAAAGGCCGATTATAGTTGATTACAATTTGCGGAATACCCGTAATGGGTTCGATATAAAGGTTTTCGGTACCTTCCACTGTAGCAATTGTCTTACCTAATTTCTTTGCTAAAATAGCCAGACTGTCCAGATTTTCACCAAATATTTTACAAACTACATCCTGTCTTGCGCCGGTCATAAGTTCGTTAAAACGCATTTGTACAGGATATTGAAAGCCAGCTGTAATGCCCGGCAATTCTTTCAAAGCAACGGACATTTTATCTGACAGTTCATTAAACGTTTTGGCTGATTTCCATTCAGATTTATCTTTTAAGATTACCATCAAGTCGCTAGCTTCCATTGGCATAGGGTCGGTTGGCACCTCACCACTTCCTATTTTGGTGACAATTTTTTCTATTTCAGGAAATTTGCTTAACAGAATATGAGCTGCTTTTTGGGTATAATCAATAGTGGTTTGAATGCTGCTTCCTGTTAATACACGAGTATCCACAGCAAAGTCGCCCTCCTCAAGTTCTGGGATAAATTCACCACCTAAACGGCTCATAACCAATAGGGAAATACTAAAAACCAAAAGTGTAGCCAAAAGAATAATCTTAGGAAATCGTAAAGCCCTCAGTAGATTTTTTTCATAAATAACTTCAAGCTTGTGCATCGCTTTATCAGAAAAATAATGAGTTTGCTTTCGATTCGTTCCTAAAATGAGAGAGCTCATCATTGGGATATAGGTGAGCGAAAGAATAAAGGCACCTAAAAGTGTAAATGCCACTGTTTGCGCCATTGGGATGAACATTTTGCCTTCAATGCCTTGCAAAAAGAAAATAGGCATATAAACGATTAAAATGATTATTTGCCCAAAAACAGCACTATTCATCATTTGCTTAGAAGTGTTTTCAACTAAATTATTTACACTTATTTGCCGATTGGCAGGAGATGAGCTGGTTATTTTATGAATAGCTAAACCGTGAATTACTGCTTCCACAATAATTACGGCACCATCTACGATCAAACCAAAATCCAAAGCTCCTAAGCTCATCAGATTACCTGAAACGCCAAAGAAGTTCATCATGCATATTGCAAAAAGAAGGGAAAGTGGTATCACAGAGGCGACCAATAGCCCCGCTCGAATGTTGCCCAAAAAGATTACAAGTACAAATACCACAATCAAAGCTCCTTCCAAAAGGTTGGTCTCAACTGTGCCAATGGCATTATTGACCATTTTGGTACGGTCTAGAAAGGGCTCAATTTCAACCCCTTTTGGCAAAGTTTTCTGAATTTGAGCAATCCGCTCCTTTACATTTTTGATTACTTCACTGCTATTGGCCCCTTTTAGCATCATTACAATCGCTCCAGCTACTTCACCCTGATCATTATAACACATGGCTCCAAATCTTGTAGCTTTTCCAATTTGTACTTTTGCAATGTCTTTTACCAAAATTGATTTTCCAGAAACAGAATTTTTAACTACAACTTGCTCAATATCAGCTATTGAACCCATCAAGCCTTCCGTTCGGATGAACAAAACCGTTGGTCCTTTTTCGATATAGGAGCCTCCTGCATTTTGGTTGTTGGCCGCTACAGAGCTAAATACATCGGCAATGGTAACTCCCAATGCATTCAATTTGTTGGGGTCAATTGCTAGCTCATATTGTTTCAAATTTCCTCCAAAGCTGCTCACTTCAGCAATACCTTTTACTCCCAAGAGCTGCCTTCGAACGATCCAATCCTGAATGGTGCGCAGTTCGGTAGCATCGTATTGATTTTCATAGCCTTTTTTGGGTTTTACCATATATTGATAAATTTCACCTAAACCTGTTGAAATAGGCCCAAGCTCTGGAACACCCAAACCCGCTGGGATTTGAGTTTGTACTTTTATAAGGCGTTCAGCTACTTGTTGTCTTGCCCAATAGATATCTATAGCATCATCAAAAACAATGGTGACCAATGAGAGTCCAAATCTTGAAAAACTCCTCAACTCATTGATTCCTAATATATTACTCACCTCTTGCTCAATCGGAAAGGTAATGATACGTTCAATATCAGTGGCACCCAATGCAGGCGAAGTAGTGATTACAATTACTTGGTTATCTGTAATATCAGGGACGGCATCAATGGGTAGTTTAGTAGCTTGATAGCCACCAAATACAATCAAAGCCAAAGTAAATAAACCGACTATCAGCTTATTTTTTATGGAAAATGAAATAATATTATTTAGCATTTTTCAAAATGGATAGATATAATGATTGACCTAAACGCATAGCTACGACATAGGAGAATACATTATTTGAGATAAATCAAAAAGAAAGAAAATTTATGAGAGCTTGCTTAAGCTCTTGGCGGCTGCCAAATAGAAGAAATTACTGAGGAAATGAAAAATACTTTATGGTAAAAAGTATGCTTTTTGGGTTGATATTCAGGAGATTTTAGGAAAGTCAAGCCAAATGGATTGGGTATAAAAGCAACTAAACTTATGCCTGAACAAATATTATGACTTTTAAAAGGCAATTTGTTATCAGTATTATCGTGGTTGAATTCTTGATTATAATGCAAACTTAAAAAATCCCAAAACGACATTTCGTTATTCTGAGTTTTGTGCTCTGAATAATGCTCAATTAATATCGGTAATTTCAATAACTGATACAATTCAGTACTTGAAACCAAATAAATTGACAGTAACGATATGGCGATAGCTTTTTTCAATAGTTCAAAAGTAGAAAATTTTTGTTAAGGATGCAAAACAACCTACTATTACATTGAAAATCAAATCTTAATTCAAAATCACTTCCCTATTTTCTTTTTTTTCTTCTGGTAAAACAAATTTAATAGGCTTGCTTATTTGATTGGGTAAAAGGGCAATTTCCAATACTTCAGAAACATGCTCCACATAGTGAAAATTTAAGTCTGAAATATAACTTGGTTTAATATCCAGAATATCTTTTTTGTTTTTTTGACAAAGTATAATCTCCTGAATACCAGCACGTTTAGCAGCTAAAATCTTTTCTTTGATTCCGCCCACTGGCAATACTTTTCCACGTAAGGTAACCTCACCTGTCATGGCTAAATTTGATTTTACTTTGCGTTGAGTAAGTGCCGAAGCGATAGCGGTAGTCATGGTGATACCCGCTGAAGGTCCATCTTTTGGAACAGCGCCCGCAGGCACATGGATATGAATATTGTAATTATCAAATATTCGGTAATCAATTCCATATTCATCAGCATTGGCTTTTAAATAACTCAAAGCAGCCATTGCAGATTCTTTCATTACATCGCCTAATTGTCCAGAAAGCGTGATTCCACCTTTTCCACGGCTGAGGCTACATTCAATATAGAGGATTTCTCCCCCCACTGAGGTCCAGGCCAAACCAGTAACTATTCCTGCCGAATCATCTTCAGAATAGACCTCTTTGTCAAAATATTCCGTTCCTAATAGTTTTACTACTTCAGCAATTTTTAGGGTTTTGGGGTAAGCCTCTTCCATGGCTATTGCCTTGGTGATTTTACGGATTAGTTTGCCGATTTCACGCTCCAAACTTCTCACTCCAGACTCACGAGTATATCCTTCGATTACTTTTTGAATGGCTTCATCGGTAATGGTCAAGGACTTGCCATCTAAGCCGTGTTCCTTCTTTTGTTTTGGGATCAAGTGTTTTTTGGCTATTTGCACCTTTTCTTCCATAGTATAGCCACTGATATCGATTATCTCCATTCGATCTCTCAAAGGAGCTTGAATAGTGTCTAGATTATTGGCTGTGGCAATGAACAAAACTTTCGAAAGATCGTATTCCACTTCCAGATAATTATCCAAAAAGGAGTTATTTTGTTCAGGATCCAGTACTTCTAATAAAGCCGAAGAAGGATCACCTCTAAAATCAGTGGATACTTTATCAATCTCATCTAAAATGAAAACAGGGTTAGTCGTACCCGCCTTTTTGATATTTTGGATAATTTTGCCAGGCATGGCACCCACATAAGTACGGCGATGCCCACGAATCTCTGATTCATCGTGTACGCCTCCCAAAGCCATTCTGATGTATTTACGACCCAAAGCTTTAGCCACTGATTTACCAAGTGAGGTTTTTCCCACTCCTGGAGGGCCATAAAGGCACAAAATGGGTGCTTTTAAATTACCCTTCATTTTGAGTACAGCCAGATATTCAATGATTCTTTCTTTTACTTTCTCCAATCCAAAATGGTCATTGTCTAATATTTTTT
This sequence comes from Bacteroidota bacterium, assembly GCA_040385875.1. Lineage (GTDB taxonomy): Bacteria > Bacteroidota > Bacteroidia > Cytophagales > Spirosomataceae > JANMZR01. The sequence continues at coordinate 36,592 of JAZKGO010000040.1, read as the reverse complement.
CTGCTTTTTTCAGGTCAAAATTATCTTTAGTCGCTTCATTCCAGGGGAGTTCCAGCATCAACTCAGCGTAATTCATGGAAACAGGGTATTCAGCCGACATCGCATTCATTCGGCTTAATTTGTGCAGTTCTTTATTAAAATGCTCATTTACATTCTTATTCCATTTCTTTTTGGCTCCCTTTGCTCTTAGATTATCCACCTCTTGTTCAGGGCTATCAATTCCAAGTTCATCTTGCAACACTTTGATCTGTTGGCGGATATAATAGTCACGTTGTTGTTGATCAATATCACTGCTGGCTCTTGTTTGTATTTCTCTCTTAAGTTCTAAAAGGTCGATTTCCTTTAGCATATATTCGAGCAATTTATTAGCTTGTTGAATGCCATCCAGCGTTTCCAATAAGCCTTGTTTATCGGCCAATTCGGCATTTATATTTGACGAAAGGAAATGGATTAGAAAAATCGGAGAATCGATATTATCCAAAGCGATTTGGGCTTCACGAGGTATTTCAGGATTTAGCTGTAGTATTTTAAAAGCCGAATCTTTCAACGATTGCACTAACGCTTTGTTTTCTTTATTCAATTTTTGAGGAAAGTTTTCCTCTATATAAGTTATTTTAGCCAGTAATTGTGGGTCGTGCTTGGTAAATTCCTGTACCTCAAATCGCTTTTTGCCTTGCACAATAATTGTTGTACTTCCATCTGGCAGTACAATCATTTTTAAAATATAGGCTAAGGTGCCTATTTTGTACAAGTCCTCTGATGTCGGCTCATCTTTTGTTTGATTGGCTTGTGTGACTACCCCGATGATTTTATTGCCTTTATAGGCTTTTTTAACCAGCCTTACAGACTTTTGCCTACCTACTGTAATGGGGATTACCATGCCAGGAAAAAGTACAATATTTCGAATCGGTAATATCGGAAATTCAGTATTGGGGTCGTTGATTTCTAAATCGGAATCTCCTTCACTTGGAAGAGGAATTAATTCCAAATTATCGAAATCAGAAATTTCTGCTAAACGCAGATTTTGATAAAATTGATTTTTATGACTCATCTATATATGATAAACCCGTCTAAATTGGACGGGCAAACGGTGTATTTTTGATAGAACTTTGGGAAACTAAAACGTAAATATCCAAAAGATATTCCCCAAACTTGAATATTATCTTATTGTTGAAAAATTTTTGGACTAGCCAATTTTGAAAATTAATTAGAGAATACAAATTTACAAGAAATATAATAAAGGGGCAATGAAAATGCTAGTGAATTGTGAAAATGTTATTGAACGGCTCTTGTGAAAACTATTGAATTTTGAAAAGAATAGAAAACCAAAATTGCTTCAGTGAGAAGGCACAAAAAAACCACCTTGATCAAAGGTGGTCGAAATATAGAATTTTAAATCGTATGAATGTAAAACGTGGATTGAGTTCAAATAGTTTAAGCATTGAAAAATTATTGAATTATTTTTCAATATATTTGCAACTATTAAAAATAATGTCAATTCGCTTAAAATATCTATCAATTTGAAACAGCAAACGATCTATGAAGTGGCCGTGATACCGATAGGAACCTTAAATTCAATAAGACCAAAGGAGACCGTTTTTACTTATTTTTCAAATCTGAAGAAGTGTATCGAATCGGTGGCCTCTTCCTTGGCTGTGAACAATTGGGAAAACAATATAAATTACACCGCAGTCTATCGAAGCATAAAAGAAAAAGGTAAATATCATACCGAATTTACATTGGCGGGCAACAAAATTTTCAAATTATCGATTCTATCACGGACAATCAATCCTTCATTATCAATGCTTGGAATAGAGGAAAGCCCATTTAAATTCGAGAAATAAACCCAAATTTTATGTTAAAGCTTATTTTTTTGATTTGTTTCGTTTCAATTAATGCTTTTTCGCAGGTATCTAAGCAATTGGATGAAATAGAGGCCAGTCGCTATGTGGGTAAATATAAATTGGAAGTTCAGAAAACGGTTATGGAGGGGGAGATTCGATTCAACCAACCATTTCTTTACTTCTACACCGAGGGCTTACCAGAGTTTAAACTTTTGGAAATGCCCGAAAAGGATCAATTTAAATCAGAGAAATATGAAGTTTCCATTTTATTTATCAGAAACGAATTTAGGGAAGTAGAGTCAGCTAAGATTTGGTTTCAAGGGCAGGAATTTATTGCTAAAAAAATGGGTTATTAATCATTCAGTCAAAATTATAAAAAAAGCAATGACAATTATACCCATCGTAATTACCATTTTAGTAATGATTGTTTGGTACAAGCAATATGAAAAATCGTTTTTCAATAAACCGCCTAATTATCCGGATATAGCCAAAATTAATGATGAAAATAAACCCATTTTTATTGGTTTTGGAGATAGCCTTACTCAGGCCAATATGAGTGCCGATTGGTTAAAAATTTTGGAAGAAAAACAACCCGATTTTCAATATTTTAATGCGGGAATGAATGCCGAATTGACCAGTACTTTGCTCGAGAGAATTGAGGAGGTGATTGCTTGCCAACCACAGATAATCAGCTTATTAGTCGGCATCAATGATGTGAATGCCACCACAAGCGAAAAGCGTATGAAGCGCTATTATGATTTAGGAAAAATCACACAAGATGCTGATTTTGATGGCTTTAAAGCCAATTATTTAAAAATTGTAGAGGCCTTGAGATCTCAAACTAATGCGCAAATATTATTGATTTCATTGCCTCCCATTACTGAAGACTGGGATTTTTGGGTAAATAAACGGTGCGATGAATACAACGACTTTATCAAAAATTTGGCTGAAGCGGAAGGCTTAATCTATGTGCCGTTTCGAGAAACTTTGAGAACAAAAATGCCTTTGAAATCTGACCAAATAAATGATTTTGAAAAAACAATTGATTTAATAAGATGGGCAGGAATTCAGAAAAATTTAATGGGAAGGTCGTGGAATGAAATCGCAAAAAATAGAAAGGCTCAATATCTGACTGATAATATACATTTGAATACTGAGGCAGCAGAAATATTGGCAAATTTGGTGAATGAGGCCATTAAAAATCTAGTAACAAATGAATAAAAAAGTATGTGTTATTGGGGCTGGTTCATCGGGTATAACTGCTTGCAAAGCCCTATTGGAAGAAGGGATATCATTCGATTGCTTCGAAAAAGGCTCTGGAATTGGGGGGAATTGGAGATACAATAATGATAACGAAATGTCATCTGCATACCGATCATTGCATATCAATACCAATCGGGAGGTGATGAGCTATTCGGACTTTCCCATGCCGAAGGAATACGCCATGTTTCCACACCATACAGAAATTTTAAAATATTTTGAAAGCTATGTCGATCATTTTGGAATTTGCAAGCACATTGTATTCAACACATCAGTTGAGCTGGTTGAAAAAGTGGAGAAAGGCGGGTATTTGGTAACGACCTCAAATGGACAAACCACTCAATATGAATCTGTGATTGTAGCCAATGGCCATCATTGGAACCCTAGATATCCAGAGCCAAGTTTTCCTGGAAACTTCACAGGTGAAACCATGCATGTGCACCACTACCGAACCCCAGAAGTACTTGAAAATAAGAGCATTGTCATTCTAGGATTTGGAAATTCTGCGGTAGATATTGCCTGTGAAGCCGCCCGATTGCATACCTGTAAGCAGGTTACCATTGCCACCAGAAGTGGTGCCTATATTGTGCCCAATTGGATTTGGAGCATACCCTTTGATAAGCTTGCCAATCCACTCACCACGAAATTACCATTGGCTATTCAGCGGCTGCTTCTAAAAGCCACACTTTGGCTGGCCAGAGGAAATCAGGAAGACTTTGGGGTTCCTATACCAAATAGACCTATTTTATCAGAACACCCCACTTTATCACAAGACTTATTGAATTTGTGTGGAAGAGGGCTCATAAAAATTAAACCCAATATCAAAGAGTTTGAGCGCAGCAAGATAATTTTTGAAGACGGCACAAGCCAATTAACGGATCTTTTGATTTATGCTACGGGATATAAAATTACCTTTCCGTTTTTGAAAGAGGGCTTTTTCAATGTGGAGAATTCAAATGACATCCAACTGTATAAAAGAGTGGTACACCCGGAGCATCCTGGACTTTATTTTTTAGCCTTGATTCAACCATTGGGTGCGATTATGCCTTTAGCTGAAATCCAATCAAAATGGGTGGCCAAGCTTATTAAAGGTGATTTATCACTACCTTCAAAGGAAACACAATTCATTGATATAGAAAAAGAAAAGAATGCGATTCAAAAGCGCTACAAAAACTCGCCAAGGCACACCATTCAGGTAGATTTTTTTGAGTATAAATTTGCAATTGAAAAGGAATTAAAAAAGCAAAAGTAACTGTATTTCTAAATAAAAAAGATCAAATTTCATAGTTAATTTATTGATTATCAAAATATTAAATAAATTTATTGATTAAAAAACTTCTATTTGTGAAACTGTATCGAATTTTGTAAATTTGCATTATTCTTAGAGACTCAAAATTGTTTGATTTTTAAATTTTGGGAACCAATAGTAACTAGATAACCCACTGATTAATTTCAATTATATAGAACAATAGTGTATGAATTATCAATTAAATCAAATACCAGAGCGCAGCCTTAAGCCAAGGCAAAACGGCCTTACGATGGCGATGGACAAAGGGTTGAGTATCAGGCAAGTGGAAGATTTTTTATCCACATCGGGTACTTATACTGATATTGTAAAGTTGGGCTGGGCCACTTCTTATGTAACCCCCAATTTAAGTGAAAAGCTAGCTGTTTACAAAAATGCGGGAATTCCCGTTTATTTAGGCGGCACACTTTTCGAAGCCTTTGTGGTGCGTAATCAATTTGAGGATTATTTGCGTGTAATGGATAAGTATAAATTGGAATATGTGGAGGTTTCGGATGGGTCGCTAGAGATGGAATCGGATGTTAAGTGCGAGTATATTAGGCGTTTAGCTCAGAATTATACTGTACTTTCTGAAGTGGGATCAAAAGACGAAGCGAAAATTATACCTCCTTATAAATGGATTAAGTTGATGAAAATGGAGTTGGAGGCGGGCGCTTGGAAAGTAATTGGGGAAGCCCGTGAAGGCGGAAATGTCGGCCTATTTAGGTCGTCTGGTGAAGTAAGACAAGGCTTAGTTGAAGAGATATTGACAGAAATTCCATCTGAAAAAATACTCTGGGAAGCTCCTCAAAAAGCACAGCAAGTATGGTTTGTAAAGCTTTTGGGAGCCAATGTAAATGTGGGCAATATTGCACCTAACGAAGTAATTTCGTTAGAAACTATTCGTCTAGGGCTTCGTGGCGATACTTTTGATTTCTTTTTGGATAAAAAATAAATAGTTACGAGTTTTGATTTTTGAATGGTGAGTTATTGCCAATCATCATTCCAAACTCGCCATTCACAACTCACAATTCAACCATGGAACTGATCCACACATTAATTGATTTTATATTGCATTTAGACAAGCATTTAGCCACAATGGTTACTGAATACGGTACTCTTACCTACGCCATTCTATTTTTGATTGTTTTTGTAGAAACTGGTCTTATTGTAATGCCTCTATTACCTGGTGACTCGTTGCTATTTGCAGCTGGAGCCTTATCAGCTTCAACAGGAGCTTTAGATGTGAAAATAATTATTCCACTATTAATTTTGGCAGCACTTTTAGGCGATAATGTAAACTATTTTGTTGGTAAATACTTGAGTGCCTACGTAAAAAGTAAGGAAAGAATTCTTTTTTTTAAAAGAGAATACATAGAGCAGACGGAAGATTTTTATGCAAAGCATGGTGGTAAAACAGTAATAATGGCTCGTTTCATACCAATAGTGCGCACAATTGCCCCATTTGTGGCTGGTGCTGGTAGTATGCAATACTCCAAATATATTACTTATTGCATAGTGGGAGCATTGCTTTGGGTGATAGGAATTACGATGCTAGGCTATTTATTAGGAAGCAATCCCTTCGTGAAACAAAACTTTGAATTGGTGGTATTCGGTATCATCGGATTTTCAGTACTACCAATGGTGTTTGCCTTTTTGAAAGCTAAATTTGCAAAATGAAAAACGAAAACATTCAAAAACTTTCAATTATAATCCCAGCCTATAATGAGGCTGAAACAATCCATCATATATTGGATAAAATTGAACAGGTAGTGCTCATTGACGATATAACAAAAGAAGTGATAATCGTGAATGATTGCTCTACTGATAATACTGAAAAAGTAATTCAAAAATATATTAATGACCATCCTCAATTTCCAATAAATCTCATTAATCAACCCATTAATAGAGGTAAAGGAGCTGCATTACATACGGGAATAGCCAAAGCTACTGGCCAATATTTGGTGATACAAGATGCTGATTTAGAGTATGATCCAGAAGAATATAATATGCTTTTGAAACCTATTGTAAAGGGTTTTGCAGATGTGGTGTATGGATCAAGATTTATGGGAGGAAAGCCACATCGGATTTTATTTTTTTGGCACACATTAGGTAATAAATTTCTTACATTTTTATCCAATTTTTTCACTAATCTGAACCTTACAGATATGGAGACTTGCTATAAAATGTTTGATACCAAAGTGGTGCAAAGTCTTAAACTTCAAGAAAATAGGTTTGGCTTTGAGCCGGAAGTCACCGCTAAAATTGCCAAAATTCCTAATATCCGAATCTACGAAGTGGGGATTTCCTACTATGGCCGCACCTATGCCGAAGGGAAAAAAATTGGTTGGCGTGATGGCTTCAGAGCGATCTATTGTATATTAAAATATGCCTTTTAGTTTGATGATAATTTCAAAAATAAAACATTAATAATACCAATCTCCTCTTATTAGGATTGGCAAATTCCTTCCTGCATAATCGCAATAGAACCATCAGATTATCCTATTTCATCAAAAATCAAAATTATTGATAGTAAATACTTAAATAATATTCTAAATAATTTTGTTAAGAGGGTTGCCAGACACCCAAATTACTTATTTTTGTGTAAAATCGTTTTTTATTCATTAAACGATTGGCAATTAGATAATCTGACAAATGCCCCAATATGATATTTTAGTAATCGGCTCAGGTATTGCTGGTTTGAGTTATACGGTGAAGCTGGCTCAGCATTATGAAGATAAAGGCGAGCTTGTAAAAATAGCTGTAATCACCAAAACGATAGCCGAAGAATCCAACACCAAATATGCGCAAGGTGGGATTGCAGCTGTTTGGAATAATGAGGACTCATTTGATAAGCATATTGAAGATACCATGATTGCTGGGGATGGCTTATCCGATCGTGAAGTGGTTGAAATTGTGGTTCGAGAGGCCCCAGACCGTATTCAGGAATTGATTGACTATGGTACCCACTTTGACAAAGAACAAAACGGCAACTATGATTTAGCCAAAGAAGGAGGGCACTCTGACCACCGTATTTTACATCATAAAGACAGCACTGGCAATGAGATTGAGCGGGCCTTATTGGCAAAAGTAAAGTCCTTTCAATCGGTCAGTTTCTTTACCCATTATTTTGCGGTTGATCTAATTACTCAGCATCATTTAGGGGAAAAGGTAACCAAAGACACCCCAGGGAAAAAATGCTTCGGCGCTTTTATTTTGAACAAGCAGACTGGCAAAGTGGAGAAATTCATGGCCAAAATTACGCTTTTAGCAACGGGTGGCATTGGAAATGTATACCAAAGTACTACTAATCCAATTATCGCCACTGGTGATGGTATTGCAATGGCCTACCGAGCGAAAGCTTTTGTGGAGGGTATGCATTTTATTCAGTTTCATCCCACTTCGCTTTTCCAACCAGGTAAAAAACCTTCATTTTTGATATCGGAGGCCGTGAGAGGTCATGGAGGAATATTAAAGAATATTGATGAAAAAACTTTCATGGAGCGATATGACTACCGACTTTCATTGGCCCCACGTGATATTGTAGCCAGAGCCATCGACTCCGAAATGAAAATAAATGGCGTGGATCATGTTTATTTGGATACCCGTCATTTAGAAAAAGAAGATTTCATCAAACATTTCCCCATGATTTACAAATATTGTGAGGATCATTTGGGGCTGAAAATCTGTGAAAATGACATGATTCCTGTAGTACCCGCTCAACATTATTTATGTGGGGGAATCAAAGTAAATCAATGGGCTCAAACAAATATTGAATTCCTTTTTGCGGCTGGCGAATGCTCCTCCACAGGCCTTCATGGGGCAAATCGACTGGCTTCCAACTCTTTATTGGAAGCATGTGTGTATGGGCATCGGGCTTACCTCAAAACAATTGAGGAATTGCCAAAAGCCATTATTCCAGAGAATATCCCTGAGTGGGATGATACAGGCACCACCTCTCCTGAGGAGGCGATTCTTGTAACTGAAATGACTCGTGAATTAGAATCGATTATGAGTAATTACGTGGGGATTGTCCGTACCAATCGGCGTTTGAAAAGAGCCTATGATCGTTCAGAGCTTATTTATTTGGAGCATGAAGAGCTATATAAACAATCGAAAGTTTCAGTAGCCATTTGCGAACTTAGAAATATGATTTTGATTGGTTATTTGGTTATCAAACAAGCGATTGCACAAAAAGAAAATAAAGGTCTTCATTATAATTTGGATAACTTGGAACCGGCATGAAATCCTATTTTTTATTCTACTTTTTAAGTATTTATAACCCTATTATAGCTCAAAAACATATATTATCCGTCCAAATATCAGGGTTCGACTCCGATAGGGGTAAGGCAATGGTAATGCTTTTGAACGATCAAGAACAAGAGGTGCATAGTGCCATTTTACCAATAACTGATAAAAAAGCGAGCATTTCATTTAAAGATTTAAGTTCTGGCAAATATGCAGTTAAAGCCTTTCATGATGCAAACGGAAATGGGAAGCTCGACACCAACCTATGGGGTTTTCCAAAAGAAAAATGGGGAGTTTCTAACGGAATTTCTGCCACGCTAGGTCCTCCAGATTTCAAAAAGATGCTTTTTGAAGTAAAGCAGGATCGCCAAATTATTATAAAATTGGGATAAGAATATGGATATTATTCAATCATTTACCCTTGGCAATCAATTACTTGTAGTATTGGGTGCTTTTATAATAGGACTTGCCAAAGGCGGATTAAAGGGTATCGAATTGTTAAATGTAACCATAATGGCCCTAGTATTTGGTGGCAAACTTTCAACTGGGATCATACTTCCAATGCTTTGTATTGGCGACCTGCTGGCGGTAATTTACTATCAAAGAAATGTAAAATGGCCTCTATTTTGGAAGCTAATCATTTGGATGGCCCTCGGTATTATCATTGGGGTATACATCGGGCAGGGTATGGCCGAGATAATGTTTAAAAAACTGCTGAGCTTCATCATTATTGTCATTGTAATAATGATGATTTGGGTTGAAACTCGCAAAAATGACTTTCTACCAAAGAGTAGTTTTTTCTCACCTATTATTGGCTTAATCGCAGGGATTACTACAATGATTGGAAACTTAGCGGGGCCTTTTTCAAACTTATTTTTTATGGCTCAAAAAGTATCCAAAAATGATTTCATAGGCACAGCTGCTTGGGTATTTTTGGCCATTAATATCTTTAAGCTCCCTTTTCAAATTATTTATTGGGACAACATCAATGTCAATACTTTAAGTCTGAATGTCTTGCTTTTACCCGCTTTAATTGCCGGCTTTTATACAGGTACATTTTTGGTTAAAAAAATAAAAGACGAGAGCTATCGAAAAGTCATAATTGGCCTTACTCTTGTGGGTGCTTTGGTAATATTTTTGAAATAAAAGCTCAATTTAGCTTATCTTACTCCTCTTTGTTTCTGATTATTTCTGCAATTAGGCCCGTCCAACCAGTTTGATGGGAAGTACCTAAACCTTTACCCGTATCACCATGAAAATACTCGTGAAATAACATAAGGTCTTGAAAATGAACATCTTTTTGTAGTTTTTTATAATCGTTATAGATTGGTCTATTACCTTTTTTGTCTTTTGTAAACATTTTAATTAACCTTTCTGAAAGCAAATTAGCCGCTACATTGAGTGTAATCATATTCCCAGAATTGGTCGGATATTCCACTTCCATATCGTCGCCATAATAGCTATGGAACTTCTGTAAAGCATCAATAATCAAGAAATTCATTGGAATCCAAATGGGCCCACGCCAGTTGGAATTACCCCCAAACATAGCTCCAGTACTTTCTGCTGGGGTATATTCTACAGATAAAATATCACCATTGACCGGAAATTGATAAGGATGTTCTTTATGAAATTTGGAAAGTGACCGTACACCATATTCTGATAAAAATTCAGATTCATCAAACATCCTTTTTAAAAGCATTTTCATTCGATGGCCCCTCAAAATAGCCAAAAGCCTACTTTCGCCCTTGCCTGGTTGGTTCCATCGAGAGATTAAATCGGCCAGATCAGGTCGGTTATTTAGCACCCATTCCACTCGGCGATTAAAAATCGGTAGCTTTTCTAACATTTCAGGGTCCAAAACTTCCGTGGCAAAAAGCGGGATTAACCCTACTAATGATCTCACTTTGAGCAACATAGCTGTTCCGTCGTGATTATGGAGGCAATCATAATAAAATTGATCGTCTTCATCCCAAAGGCTCAGCTTATTTTTCGGTGCGTTCATAGCTCCCGCAATTTGAAGGAAATGTTCAAAAAACTTGGAGGCCATATCTTGGTAAACAGGCTTTGACAACGATACCTCGCAGGCAATTCTCAACATATTTAAGGTATACATGGCCATCCAGCCTGTCCCATCGGCCTGCTCTAAACGGCCCCCAGTTGGTAAGGTGGAACTTCTATCAAATACTCCAATATTATCAAGACCCAAAAATCCACCACCAAATATATTATTTCCCTCAGTATCTTTTTGGTTAACCCACCAGGTGAAATTAAGCAAAAGTTTATGGAAAATTTTCTCCAAAAACTCGATGTCGCCCACACCCCCGTTCATTTCCTTATCTATTTCATATACTTTTAGGGTTGCCCAAGCATGAACTGGAGGGTTTACATCACCAAAATTCCATTCATAGGCTGGTATTTGGCCATTGGGATGCATATAATATTCTCTAAGTAAAATTTCTAATTGTCGTTTGGCAAAAACACCATCCAAACGAGCAAGCATAGGCGTATGAAAGGCTAAATCCCAAGCGGCAAACCACGGATACTCCCATTTGTCAGGCATGGAAATAATGTTGGCGGCATATAAATGCTGCCATTGGGCATTACGACCAAATTGTCTCTGATTGTTGGGTTTGGGCATTGCTGGGTCACCCTTAATCCATTCATTTACATTGAAGTAGTAGAATTGCTTACTCCATAACATGCCTGCATAGGCCTGTCGCTGTATCATTTTCAGCTCCTTATCTTCAATTCCTTTTTGAATTTCATCATAAAATTCATCACATTCATGTTTTCTTTTTGAAAATATCTCATCAAATTCATCACCAAAGTGGTTAATTTGATTATCTGAAAATCTCAATTTGATTTCTACTGTTGCACCTGCTTTAACTTTCCTTTCGTATTTGTAAGCAGCTTTAGTACCAACCTTTTTAGAATTTACAGCAGTTTTATCTTTATTTACGATATAATCGTTTATGCCATCTTTACAATATGGGGTGGCCGCTTTGAAATTATACAGTTTTTTGTAATTGGTTTCATTGTCACAAAAAAGCAACTCATCAGCATTTTCGCCCGCCATATAAAAATTGCCATGACTAGGGTGGGCGATGGCCACATTGTTTTGTTTCATTTCAAAAATATTGGGCTTATCTTGAAATTTGTCATAACCCCAACACCAGGTATTTCGAAACCATAAAGTTGGCAATATGGTTAGAGGGGCAGTTTTTTTGCTTCTATTAGTGGCTCTAATTTTAAATAAAATATCATTTGCACTTGCTTTGGCATATTCAATTTCGATATCAAAATATTCATTTTTATCGAATACATTTGTGTCAAATAGTTCATATTCAGGTTGTTCCCTATTAAGTTTCTTACTTTCTTCCACGATTTTGTTGTAGGGGAAATTAAAAGGGTACTTGTAGAGCAACTTCATATAACTATGAGTTGGTGTTGAGTCCAAATAATAGTAAAGCTCCTTTACATCCTCGCCATGATTACTACTGGCACCAGTTAATCCAAAATATCTTTCTTTTAAAATGGGGTCATTATGATTCCAAAAAGCAAAGGCAATACATAAATTACTCTTTGTATCAGATATGCCACCTATTCCCTCTTCACCCCATCGGTAGGCTTTTGATCGAGCCATTTCATGGGTGATAAATCCCCATGCATCGCCATTACCAGAATAGTCTTCACGAACTGTACCCCACTGACGCTCAGATACGTAGGGTCCCCATCTCTTCCAACCTCTATTCCCAGTTTCTGATATTACTCTTTGTCTTTCAGCACCTATCATTAATTATATGAGTTTAATTTTTTTAATTCGTTGAGTGAAAAAATATCCTAAAAAACACCAAAAATCATTTTTACAATCATTTATAGGTAAAATTTGAACTGATATTTTTAAGAAATGCAAATATAATTTGGATTGAGGCAAAAAGGAATTAATATTTAGAAAAAACGATTCAATTTTATATAAAAATTTGAAAACGTTAGTTTATCGGAAGCTAAGAGGTTTTTTGGGAAGTGAGGAAATAAGCGTTTTTATTTCCTTTTATAATAGTACAGATTTACAATATTCTTTGACTCGCCAGATTCCCCAATTGTAAAATAACCCAAATTCTGATTGTCCAGACAGATTCCTTCTCCTTGAGGCTCAGGACTATAGGGTAATAATTTATCATATTTACGACTTAGAGCTTTCAAAATATTCTCACCCTTTTGTAATTTCCAGTAAAATATTTGGAAATAAGATTTGATAATTATTTCGGTATTGTCAGGTGAAATATCGCCAGCAGTAGCACCAGTGGGCACACCATTTAGCTGGCCACCAATGGGTAGTTCTGTTACAAATTCTGCAGTATTTGTTGTGTTTGTAGCCTGTGGAGCCGCTAATCTATACAGCCTGATGCGATTTTCTCGCTTGGTAACTATATATAAATCTTTGGTGTCATGGTCAATCAACAGAGTTTCGGCGTCACGGGAGCCATCCGAATATTTAAATTTGATGGTTTGAATATCATTGATATATTGATCATTATTAGCCACAGGCTGGGATTTTGGCTCTTTAAATTTATAAATGTAATATTCATTGTTATAACTGGCCTCATTATCACCAATATCAGCCACAAAAAGGTAGTTTTCATTATCAGGAAATCGGCTGATGGCTATGTCTTCCCAATCTCGATTAGTTACACCATTCAAATAAATAGAACCTTGGTAGCTAGCATTGGCATTAATTAAAAATAGTCTATTTTTATCGCCACTGTCGTTATGCACCCAAAGTTTACCCGCAAAATTTCGACTTGCAATTAGGCCTGATGCTTCGTCAATCTCTGGATTATTGATTTCACCAACCGTTTTCGCTGATTCAAACTCTGCCAAAATGGACACGATTGGAGCGGCTGGTTCATTGCAACCACTAAAACTACAAAAAAATAAAAGCACCAACCATTTACCCCAGTTCAAAATATTATTCATATTGTTTAGTTTTTTTAAGCAATCATTCAAATTAATTCAGATTGACTCGCTCAAAATTACAATCGGAAAGGTTTTTAGAGAAATATATTTTAATAACTATTTATTCAAAAATTTTAGGACTCTCCAATTTAGAAACAAAAAAAACAATTATTATTGTATTCAAATTGATTTATTTTAGATTTTTCGAATAGAGTTGTGGAGGAAAGATTGCTGATAATATCTAAAAATGGACAAGGATTTATAATTTTTATACTTCAAAGGTTAGCTCTAAATAACTAAAATAGTCAAGAAAATGTTTTCAGAAAAAAATAAGATTCAGATTGAAAGTCAAGGAAGTACGATTTCAAAAGTAGAAAAGCAAATCCAGTATTTTGTTGAAGGCTTTCCTTATATGCCACTTAAAAGAGCGGCTATCATTGGAGATGGAATCGTACGGCTATCTGACAGACAGATTGATAGTTATAAAGAATTATATACTGAAAAATCAGCTACCTTAAAAATTGTAAAGTTTGTGCCAGCCTCTGGTGCCGCTAGCCGGATGTTTAAATCGCTATTTGCGGCATTGGAAGAAGGCAAGTTTGACAAATCTGTAGATCAATTTTTTGAAAGATTAGAGGAATTTGCTTTTGCTGAGGAGCTAAAAAAGATAGCCAATAATGAGGATAAAGCAACTATTTTGAAATCTCTTCTTACAGATGAGGGACTCGGTTATGGGTCATTGCCAAAAGGACTTTTAGCTTTCCATCAATACCCTGAAGGATCCCGCACCCCTGTTGAAGAGCATTTAGTGGAGGGAGCCAATTATGCCAATTCAAATGGGAAAGTGTATTTGCATTTGACAGTTTCTCCAGAGCACAAATCAAAATTTCAGGACCTATTAGCCTCTAAATTAGGATATTATGAAAAATTGTACAACCTAAGTTTTGACATCTCTTATTCAGAACAAAAGTCATCTACCGATACCATTGCCGTTAACTTGGACAATACACCGTTTTTGGAAGCCGATGGATCGCTCCTTTTCAGACCGGCAGGGCATGGGGCTCTTTTAGAAAACCTTAATGAAATAGAAGCGGACATTATTTTTATCAAAAATATCGATAATGTAGTCCCTGATAGAATAAAAGAGGAGACCTTTTCTTATAAAAAAGCATTGGCAGGTTTGATTCTGGAAATACAATCAAAGGTATTTGGCTACTTAAACATTTTAAAATACGGCAGCCCAACACTTTCTGAGATAGACGAGATAGATCTTTATTTACAAAAAACACTTTGCATTGAAGCACCCAATGGCTTATTAGATAAAAGTAGTCAAGAACAGGCTCATTATTATTTTGATAAATTGAATCGACCCATCAGAATTTGTGGAATGGTAAAGAATCAGGGAGAGCCCGGCGGTGGTCCTTTTTGGTGTAAAAATTCTGATGGTACTTCTTCATTGCAAGTGGTGGAATCGGCTCAGGTAGACCTAAAAGACCCCGCTCAAAAGGAAATATTTACCAATTCAACCCATTTCAACCCAGTGGATTTGGTATGCGCTACCAAGGATTTTGAAGGTAATAAGTTCAATTTGATGAACTATTCAGATCCCAAAACGGGTTTCAATACAGAAAAATCAAAAGATGGGAAATCACTGAAAGCCCAAGAACTTCCCGGCCTTTGGAATGGCTCCATGGCCGATTGGAACACTATATTTGTGGAAGTGCCGTTGATTACTTTCAATCCTGTAAAAACAATTAATGATTTGTTGAGAGAGGAGCATCAATAGTTTTTAGTGAGAGAGTCGTAAGTTGTAAGTCAAGAAAAGTCAAAAATATTATTCTTGACGCACTTGGGTGAATGCAAGTGTGGCCCATTCGATTGATAGAGAGTCAATTACTAGCCTTCAAGAGGGTTTAGAAAAGTCATAAACTAGATAAAATTGACTTACAACTTTTTGACTTACGACTCTCCACTTACCACTTGTACCCCTTACTACTCATGACTACCTTCCAACAGGTCAGCCACAGTTTTCTTTTCTAATACGGCTAAATTGGCATCACGCCAGTCCACTAAAACATTACGAAGAGTGCAGTTTTCTTCGTCGGCACAGTCGTCACATTTTCCATAAAAATGCAAAGAAACACATAGTGCTGGTGCAATCGGGCCGTCGATCACTCTTATCACTTTAGCAAAAGTGATTGTTTTTGGATCTTGACGAAGGTAATAGCCACCGCCTTTCCCTTTTTGGCTTTGCAATAAACCATGATTTCGAAGTTCCAATAAAATTGCCTCCAAAAATTTTTTTGGGATTTTCTCTGCTTCTGCAATATGCGAAATTAATAATGGCCCTTTCTCAAAGTTTTCGGCTAAAACTTTTAATGCTTTTAATGCATATTTTGCCTTTTTTGAAATCATTTTTTAACTTAAAAACAATCCGAATCTGGTCTCGAATTAACTCAAATCTAATAATTTTTTTACAAAAATGTTTTAAACTTTTTAAAAAATATGATTAGAAATAAACTTTAGGTTGGTTTTACCAAATTTTCCCAATGAATAATTCAATATTTGACAAATATTATTCTATAAAAATGGTTTTTTACGAAATATTTTTATGATTTGAGTCGAATATATTAGCTTTGCACAAAATATTATAAAAGTAATTATGAGCACAAATAAACTGGACAACACAGATCGAAAAGTATTAGAGATTCTTCAAGAAAATGCAAAAATTACCAATGCGCAACTCTCAAAAGAAATAGGTCTTTCGCCAGCTCCCACATTGGAGAGGGTGAAGAAACTAGAAACTTTAGGTATTATACAGAGCTATCATGCGCAACTCGACCGTGAAAAAATTGGCCTTGGTGTAACCACTTTTGTACAAATTACGCTCACAGGCCATAAAAAAGCTGTAACTGATTCATTTGTAGAACAAATAAATGCTATACCAGAAGTAATTGAATGCCACCATATTACGGGCTCATGTGACTTTTTATTGAAAATAATTTCTAAGGATATTTCTACCTATCAAAAGCTGATGTTGGAAAAAATAAATGAAATTGAGGAGGTGGCCAGCACCCAAACAATGGTAATACTTTCAACCTTTAAAGAATCGAAGGTTTTACCTATACCTTGAAAATATTCATTAATTTTGTAGAAATATTGGCTTGAACTAAAAATTGGGCCAAAATTGGAATGATTTACCAATCCCAATAAATGCAAGATTTACCTCAGATTTCGATCATTGCCCCTCTTTATAACGAAAAAGATACGTTTCCACTTCTGGTAGAAAGGCTCAATAAATTGATGGACTCCAGTTCAATTAGTATCGAAGTGGTATTGATTGACGACGGCTCCAAAGATAATACTCCCGAACTAATGGCGGCTTTAGCACTTTCTGATAAACGCTACCATTGCCTTTTTTTATCTAGAAATCATGGCCACCAAAGCGCTGTGACGGCTGGGATGGCCCGAGCAGAGGGTACAGAAGGTGCATTTATCATTGATGGAGATTTGCAAGACCCACCAGAACTACTTTCAGAATTTTATTTATATCTTAAAAAGGGTTTTGATGTAGTGTATGCTGTTCGAAAAAAGCGTAAGGAAGGTTGGCTCAAGAGAACTGCCTATTCAACTTTTTACAGAATTTTAAAATCAATTTCCTATATCGATATTCCATTGGATTCTGGCGACTTTTCATTAGTATCCAGAAGAATAATAAATGTAATGAACCAAATGCCGGAGGAGAGCAGATACCTTCGGGGCATGCGCACATGGGTGGGCTTCAAGCAGATAGGTGTAGAATATGATCGTGATAGTCGAGCAGCTGGCGAATCAAAATATTCTTTAAAACTACTTTTCAAGTTAGCTTATAATGGTATTTTCAATTTTAGTGAGGCTCCAATTAAGCTGGTAAGTAGTATGGGTATTGGTACTTTTATTATCGCCTCTATGTATTTGCTGACAGTTCTTTTCAAGAAATTTTTTATTCAGGATTATGTGCCAGAGGGCTTTACGGCATTACTTTTTGTAATTATATTATTTGCAGGAGTACAATTAATAGCACTGGGAATCATTGGTGAATATGTATTGAGAATTTTCTTTCAGGTTAAAAAAAGACCACTGTTTTTAATCAAGAAAGTAATCAAAAATGGAGAGATTATCGATTGATTACCCCCAAATTATTAAATGAAATTGGCAATGTTTGTGTTAATTCAAAAGGTTGTCTATTGAGCATTGCTGGCTTCCAATTAGGCATTGTTTTTACAATTCTCAATGCCTCATTATCTAAGCTTTTGCCAGCACTTTTCAATATAGTTGGGTTTATAATTTCACCTTTAGTATTTACTGTAAATTGAACCAAAACTTTCCCTTCTTTTTTTCCTATCATAGCATCTATCGGGTATCTCAAATTTTTCTGCAGAAAAAGTCCTAGGGCTTTTTGACCTCCAGGAAATTCTGGTAAGGTTTGTGTTATTGTCGTATCTACTGTGTTCTTTATTAAGGAATCCCGTCTAATTTTTTCAATTTCCTTTTCAGAATTATATGATATCTCATTCATTTTGAAATGGTATTTTGATTTTGAGATGCTTCCTAAAGAAATAATACAATAAATGAAAATTAAGAAAATATTATTTAGGTTCATTACTGCCATTTTTTAGTTTTATGGAAAATTTAATAGATTTATCCTATTGCAATCTTATTCAATAGGGTATCAATTATTTGTGAGGTTCTGATGTCATCTGCTTCTGCCTCGTAGTTAAGGATAATTCTGTGATTAAGCACATCCTGAGCCACTTCTTTGATGTCTTCAGGCAATACATAATCCCGATTATTCATATATGCAACCGCCTTTGAGGCTAGGTTAATGAATATTGTGGCTCGTGGTGAGGCACCATATTGAATATATTTGGCCTCCTCTTTCAAGCCATAATTGAGTGGGCTTCGAGTGGCAAATACTAGTTCAATTATATATCTTTCCAGTGTATCAGAAATGGCCACGCTATTAATCTCATTTTTGATACTTTGTATGTCCGCTTTTGACAAAATTGCCTGTACTTTATAGTCAAAATTCATATTCGACATTCGCCTCATAACTTCCAATTCTTCCTCTTTATTGAGATAGTCCACATGAACTTTCATCATAAATCGGTCTACCTGAGCTTCGGGTAGCGGGTAAGTACCTTCTTGCTCTACAGGGTTTTGGGTGGCGAGCACCAAAAAGGGGCGGTCTAGTTTAAAAGAAGTATCCCCAATAGTCACCTGCTTTTCTTGCATCGCTTCCAGTAGAGCAGATTGCACTTTTGCAGGGGCCCGATTGATTTCATCGGCCAATATTACATTGGCGAAAATCGGTCCTTTTTTAGTTTCAAAATCGTTGGTTTTTCGATTGAAAATTAAGGTACCTACCAAATCAGCAGGCAGTAAATCAGGAGTGAATTGAATACGATGAAAATCTAAATCCAATACACGAGCTAAAGTATTTACAGCCAGTGATTTAGCTAGACCAGGTACTCCTTCTAATAGGATATGGCCACCAGTGAACAAGCCAATCAGCATACGATTGAGTAGGTGTTCTTGGCCTACCAATACTTTGCTCATTTCGTCAATGGCTTTGGCTATTTTAAATTGATTTTGATTCAATGTTGTGAATGTATTTTTAACAAATATAACTAAATCAGTCCAAAATTATTTTTAATGAGTTAATTTCGGGCAAAAAAACAATGCTACAAATTTACGGAATACCTAATTGTGATACAGTTCAAAAGGCTATTAAATGGTTGAAATCAAACGAGATTGAATTTGAATTTCATGATTATAAAAAGGAGGGAGTTACTAAAAAAAAGATTGATAATTGGCTGAAAAAAGTACCAATCGAAAAGCTTTTCAATAAAGCCAGCACTCCTTACAAAGAATTACCTGCAGAAGAAAAGCCAACCACTCCTGAAGAAATGATAAAACTAATGATCGCCCAGCCTACTAGCATCAAAAGACCAGTGGTTGAGTTTGATAAAGGGGTTTTGGCTGGGTTTAAGGAAGAGGTTTATGAAAAGGAGTTGCTTTGAGATTAATTGTTTATCAAAAAGAATTGAACTGTAAGATGCAAAATATTAGCTCTTAAAAGCGATTATATACCATATAAATTTGGGGCGCCAACAACTTAACAACTAAAAATCAATTACCCTTCCACAATCCGCAGCTTAGCAAAGCTTAAAAGCAAAGTTTTTTCACCGGCTTTGTCAAATTGAATAATAGCCTTTTTGTCGGTGCCATTGGTGTCAATTTTTTTTACTAGGCCATAACCAAACTTCAAATGTTCTACTTTTTGGCCCTCAGCCAATGCGGCCATGTCACTTGGAATATAGCCATCGCTTGCTGTATGATTAATCATTGTCAAAGGTTTTGAGTTAGCGGTGGCCACCGGTTTCAGATTCAAATTTCTGATAAAAGACGCCGGGCCGGGTTTTTGTTTTTCCTCAAAGGCTCTCTTACTATTTTTGGAATAATTGAGAAATTTTATATCAATCTCTTCCAAGAAACGGCTTGGTTCACAGGGCTTTAGCCTCCCATATTGGTAACGACTTTCGGCATAGCTCATAAACAGTTTTTTCTCAGCTCGGGTGATTGCCACATAAAATAATCGTCGCTCTTCTTCCAAATCAGCTTTGCTTTGTAGCATCATTTGACTAGGGAAAAGATCCTCCTCCAAACCCACAATATATACATGGTTGAATTCCAAGCCCTTCGCTCCGTGGATGGTCATCATGGTCACACGGTCATTGTCGTTAGGGTCTTCTTTATTGTCGGCGGTTGTAATTAGGCTTACGGTTTGCAAGAAATTAGAAAGGCTTTTGTCCTCATTTTCAGGGTTATCAACAAATTCTTTGATGGCATTGAGTAATTCCTGAATGTTTTGATATCTTGATAATCCTTCAATTGTTTTGTCCTCATAAAGCTCTCTCAATATACCTGACGCAGAGGCAATTTGTTTGGCTACCAGATAGGCATCCTTCCCTTGCTCCACCAAAAGTTTGAAGCTTTTGATGAGGTCTGAAAAATTTTCAATAGCTTGTGAAAAACGACCAGCACCAAATTCATTAATATTGGATACGACCTCCCAAATGGACATCGTATTTTCAGCTGCGGTCACAGCTATTTTCGCAATAGTAGTATCGCCAATACCTCTTTTGGGCTGGTTAATAATTCGCTTAAAAGCCTCTTCATCGTTCTGATTGACTGTAAATCTAAGATAACCTAGTAAATCTTTGATTTCTTTTCTCTGGTAAAAAGAAAGCCCACCAATGATTCTGTATTTGATATTCAGTTTTCTTAAAGCCTCTTCAAAAGCTCTTGATTGGGCATTAGTACGATATAAAATGGCAAAATCGTTATTGGCCAAACCTAAGTTCATCTTCGCTTCGAAAATAGAAGTAGATACCAATCGCCCTTCTTCGTTGTCAGAGGAGGCCTTGAATACATCTATTAAATTGCCTTCGTCGTTGGCAGTCCAAACTTCTTTTCTGAGCTGTGCTTTGTTCAATGAAATTACAGAATTAGCAGCTGCCACAATGTTTTTAGTGGACCGATAATTTTGCTCTAACTTAATGGTAGTGAGGTCTTTATAATCTTTTTCAAAGTTCAGTATATTTTGAATATCAGCTCCACGGAAGGCATAGATACTTTGAGCATCGTCACCCACCACGCAGATATTTTCATGAACTGCCGAAAGTTTTTTGGTAATTAAATACTGAGAAATATTTGTGTCCTGAAACTCATCGACCATCACATGCTGAAATTTATGCTGGTATTTATGCAAAACTTCAGGATGATCACGAAAAAGGATATTGGTATTGAATAGCAAATCGTCAAAGTCCATGGCATTGGCTTTGAACATTCTTTGCTGGTATAGCACAAATAGTTTACCGATTTCAGGGAGCCTAGCGGCTGCATCATCCGCTGATATCATTGGATTATTGGCATATTCTTCTGCTCCCAGCAGTCGGTTTTTGGCTGCTGAAATTCGGTTGAAAACAAGTGCAGGTTTGTACATTTTATCGTCCAAGCCTCGCTCTTTGATGATTGCTTTTAATAGTGATTTGGAGTCGTCGGTATCATAGATGGAGAAATCGGGTGTAAAACCAATGGCACGGCATTCGAAACGCAATATTTTTGCAAAAACGGAGTGAAAAGTACCCATCCAAATATTACGGGCATTGGTACCTACCACGTCCTCAATCCGTTTACGCATTTCGCCTGCCGCTTTATTGGTAAACGTCAGCAACAGAATCCGAAAAGGATCCACCCCCTCATTGATCAAATGGGCTGTCCTATAGGTTAAAACCCTTGTTTTGCCAGAGCCAGCCCCCGCAATAATCATTAAAGGACCCTTGATATGTTGTACCGCCTGTGCCTGAGGTTCGTTCAGACCTTGTATATAATTCACTTATTGGTATGTATGTTTAAAGACCTGATAAATAAGTCGATTTTTAAATTTCAATTCAAATCGTCTGCAAAAATACAGAATTTTGACGGCTATATTTTCTCTTTTCTGAGTTTTACATTTTGCATTTTGTATTTTACATTTTACATTTTTTATCTTTACTGATTATTTTATTCAAAAAATACAATTTATGGGAATTCGGTCGCTTTTAGCAGGCCCTTTTGCAAGTTTGATATTAGGCCAAAACCGAACTTGGATGCAGCGGCCTGAACTAACACAACTCCTTTGGATGCAGAGTTTGATGCAAGATGCCGCCCATACTACTTTTGCCAAAGACCATCATTTTCATCATATTCATAACCCAATTGATTTTCAAGAAGCTGTGCCGCTGAGAGATTATGAGGGGCTTAAAAGTTATATAGATCAAGTGGTAGACGGTAAGGCCAATGTACTTTGGCCTGGAAAGCCGCTTTATTTTGCAAAAACCTCTGGCACTACTTCAGGAGTTAAATACATCCCAATTTCAAAAAATTCAATTCCCTACCATATTAGCAGTGCCCGTGATGCCCTTTTTAGCTATATAAAGGAAACAAAAAACACCAAATGGACCGATAAAAAATTAATATTTCTATCAGGTTCACCTGAAATGTCCATGAAAAATGGGGTGCATGTGGGCAGGCTTTCAGGGATAGTTAATCATCACGTTCCCAACTATTTACGGAGTAATCAGTTGCCCAGTTACGACACCAATTGCATAGAAGATTGGGAGCAAAAACTGGATAAAATAATTGACGAAACCATCAATGAAGATATGTCGCTGATTTCGGGTATTCCGCCTTGGGTGCAGATGTATTTTGATCGGATTCAGGCACGTACAGGCAAACAAATCAAAGATGTTTTCCCCAATTTTTCTGTATTTGTGTATGGCGGAGTAAATTTTGAGCCCTATCGTGCCAAATTGTTTGATACTATTGGCAAAAAAATTGATAGTATTGAAACTTATCCGGCTTCAGAAGGATTTATTGCCTATCAGGACAAGCAAAACGAGGAAGGGCTTTTGCTTTTGCTTGATTCTGGCGTTTATTATGAGTTTATTCCCGTCACTGATTATTTCAAAGCCAAACCTCGTAGGCTTCATGTGGGTGAGGTAAAATTAGGAGTAAATTATGCCTTAATTATGAATACCAATGCGGGCCTTTGGGGCTACTCCATTGGCGATACGGTGCGATTTGTGAGCTTGGATCCATATAAAATAGTGGTTACAGGCCGTATAAAGCATTTTATTTCGGCATTTGGCGAGCATGTAATTGGCGAGGAAGTGGAAAAAGCGATGCAGTATGCTATGAGCCGAAGCGAAAAAGCCGAGTTGGTGGAGTTTACCGTTGCACCGCAAGTAACCCCAGTTGAAGGCGGCTTGCCCTACCATGAATGGCTGATAGAATTTGCCAATCCCCCTGCCGATTTGGAAAACTTCGCAACTGACATCGACAACAAATTGAGAGAATTAAATGTTTATTATGACGATCTAATTCGTGGCAATATTCTCCAAAAACTAAAAATAAAGTCCGTAAAACGCAACACTTTTATTGATTATATGAAAAGCGAAGGCAAACTAGGCGGTCAAAATAAATTGCCAAGATTAGCTAATGATAGGAAAATTGCGGATGCGGTGGGGTAATTTTAGATTTGACAACTTTT
>JAZKGO010000040.1:9663-12764 GCA_040385875.1 Bacteroidota bacterium | reverse complement strand
ACTCAGATTTCTGCACTTCGTGCGAAATGACAAAAAAATAGAATTACTACAAACACACATTGATAAAAATTAAAAAAATAGCCATTCTTGGCTCAACGGGGAGCATCGGCACGCAGGCATTAGAAGTGATTAATGGCCATTCCAATTTATCCACAGGACTCTGTGAGTTTGAATGTACTTTGCTAACTGCTCAAAACAATGCCGATTTACTGATAGAGCAAGCAAATAAATTTCGCCCAAAAGCGGTTGTAATTGCCAACGAAAGCCTTTTTGACAAAGTTAATTCAGCATTAACACATTTAGGGATTAAGGTTTACGCTGGAAATGAAGCTCTTTCAGAAGTAGTTCAAGACCCCGAAATTGATATTGTTTTAACCGCATTAGTGGGTTATGTAGGTCTTTTGCCCACCATAAAAGCAATTGAAGCTGGTAAAGATATTGCATTGGCCAATAAAGAAACTTTGGTGGTGGCAGGTGAAATTATTACCGATTTAGCCAAAAAGCGTGGGGTGAAAATCCTCCCAGTGGATTCCGAACATTCAGCGATTTTCCAATGCTTGGTGGGCGAAGAATACAATCCAATTGAAAAAATCGTCCTCACCGCATCAGGCGGGCCATTTCGTGGTTGGAAAAAAGATGAACTGGAAAAAGTAACCAAAGCACAAGCCTTAAAACACCCTAACTGGGTAATGGGTGCTAAAATTACCATCGATTCAGCGAGTTTGATGAACAAGGGCTTGGAGGTAATTGAGGCCAAATGGTTGTTTGATTTAACGGCCAGCCAAATTGAGGTAGTGGTACATCCTCAGTCGATTATACATTCAATTGTGCAATTTACCGATGGCAGTATGAAAGCTCAAATGGGCTTGCCTGATATGAAGCTGCCCATTCAATATGCTTTGGCTTATCCGCAACGCATCACATCAGATTTTCCACGGTTCAACTTCCTAAATCACCCGTCCCTCACTTTTGAACAGCCCGATTGCAAATCTTTTCGTAACTTGCAACTTGCTTTTGACGCCTTGGACAAAGCCGGTAATCAGCCTTGTGTGTTGAACGCCGCTAATGAAATAGCAGTAGAGGCCTTTTTAGCTGATAAAATAGGTTTTTTGGAAATGTCTGATTTGATAGAAAATACCTTATCAAAGACTTCGTTTGTACAAAAGCCAAGTTTGGCAGATTATATAGAAAGTGATGCTGAGGCTAGGAATTTGGCAAGTGAATTTGTTAAAAATATTTAAAATATTTAGTAAGTAAAGCTCAATTTTCAAATCAAAAATCTTACAACTAGAATATAAAAGTTGATCATTGAAAATTATTAAAACTAAAATCATTTATTTAAGTCTAAAATTTTATTAGTCTATTTCAATTTAAACACAATTAATGGAAACCTTTATCATGGTAGCGCAGCTAATATTAGGGCTGTCGATTTTAGTAAGCTTACACGAGTTCGGTCATTTTATTACTGCCAAATGGTTTGGTATGAGAGTGCATAAATTTTACCTTTTCTTCGATTTCCTTTTCCCATTACCTAATGTTTTGAATTTTGCACTTTTCAAAAAGAAAGTGGGTGATACTGAATACGGTTTAGGCTGGTTTCCACTAGGCGGGTATGTATCTATTGCGGGTATGATAGATGAAACCCAGGAAGCTAAAGATCTGGCGGCTACACCTGAGCCGTGGGAATTTCGGGCTAAGCCTGCTTGGCAACGCCTTATTGTAATGTTAGGGGGTGTAATTGTCAATGTGATTTTAGGTGTGTTTATTTTCATTTGCCTCACTAAAAGTAATGGTGAAAACTATACACCTATGAGTGAAGTAAATAAGAGAGGGATTGCGGCGTATGAATTAGGCCAATATGCTGGCCTAAAAACGGGTGATAAAATTCTGAAAACCAACGGGAAAGACCTGATAAAATTTGAAGATATAAGAAGCTCAGATATTTTAATGGGTGATAAAAGTTATTTTACTGTCGACCGTGGAGGAAAAATAATGGATGTTTATTTGCCAGATGATTTTTTGAATAAGTTGGCTGATAACAAAGCTGAATTTGTAGCTCCTATTTATCATTTTGAGGTGAAAGAAGTGGAGCCTTCATTGCAAAAGGGTAGTAATGAGGAAGATGCGATTTCTCCAGCCGCAAAAGCGGGTATTAAACCAGGAGATAAAATAGTTGCTTTTAATAATAAGCCGATTGAATTTTATCATGAATTTAAGCAGGCCCTCAATGAAAATAAAGGCAAGAAAATAACCATGGTGATTAACCGTGCAGGTCAATTGGACTCTTTGAATCTCTCGGTAACTGATAAGGGTCGTACTGGAATTGTCGCTGTTATGAAAGACGATGAGTTAAAACCTGTTCATGAGGATTTGACGCTTTCTCAATCTATTTCAATTGGTACTTCCAGAGCATTTAGCGTAATTACCGATAATATGAAAGGCTTTGGGAAGATATTTTCAGGAAAAGTAAGAGCCGATAAAGCACTTTCGGGCCCTATTGAAATCGCTCAAATGTATGGCTCAGTATGGGATTGGAATCGATTCTGGATGCTAACAGGCTTACTTTCAATGGCGCTTGCGTTTATGAATTTATTACCAATACCTGCCCTTGATGGAGGTCATGCCGTATTCCTGATTTATGAAATGATTGTGGGTAAAGCCCCCTCTGAAAAATTCATGGAACGTGCACAGGCCGTTGGAACTTTTATCCTTTTGGGTCTGATGATATTTGTAATTGGCAACGGGATATTTAAGTCGTTCAATTAGTGATAAGTGATGAGGGATAAGTTTTTCATTGATATAAAGAGTTGCAGGAATTCAATTATTGGATTCCTGTTGTTTTTATTTTTAACAACTATTAATTACTCAATTGCATTTGACTTAAATCCCAACTCAGAACTCAGGACTCAGAACTCATCGTTCATCAGGTTACGCACCCCGCTCAACTCATCACTAAATGCCCACGCTTTCCACACTTCAATCACCCAAATAGATTATAATTCTAAAGCTAAAAATTACGAAATATCAGTAAGGATTTTTACCGATGATTTTGAAAAAGCAATTGATTTTGAAAACAAAATTAAGGGTACAAAAATTGTAGA
>JAZKGO010000040.1:0-9563 GCA_040385875.1 Bacteroidota bacterium | reverse complement strand
TTTTTTTCAGGAAAGTTTTGCAGCGAAACGGAGCCTTGATTTATCTGGTCGTCAGGATCAGTACTTCCCGATGGAGTGGTCGATGGCTTTGTAACGTCGGCGGTAGTAACCAAAAACAGATTGATTTTACCATATTCACCTCCCATAATTTTAAAAATTGGTTTTTTCAAAGCCACATTATATGAAGTTGAAACCTCCTCGATGGGAATATTCACCTCTTTTCCATCGATTGTGAAAATTAGGTAAAAATCATCAAGATTAACTTCCATTGTATTTTCATCAGTTTTTTCAATGGATTTGTTTGTGGAAGAATTGCAGCTGAAAATAGCAATTAGGATAAAAATTGCGGAGATAATTATTTGTTTTTTCATGAGAATTTTATTTCTTGGCAAAAGTATTTAATAATTCTTCTATTTTCTCCAATCTATCAACGGTTGCTTTTTGCTCTATTTTCAATAATTCATTTTCATTTTTCAACACTTTTACCGCCTCAATCAAATGGGGGATTAAGCCAATATAATTTACAGAAAGAAACCCTTTATCATCAGTTTGTACTAATTCTGGGAATATTTTTTGCACTTCTTGGGCAATAAAACCTGTTTGAATTTCTTTATTTCTGGCTTCTTCAATCCACCTGAAATGATAGCCATTTATTTTGTAAATATTTGATAATGAATTGTTTAATTGAGTAAAATCTTTTTTCAGACGTTTATCAGATGTTTGGATTAAGTTTCCATTTAAATAGCCTGCACCCGTATTATCCACCCAAAACCGCCAATTACCACCAATGAATAATCCAACTTGATTATCGGTTTTCATTCCAGAAAAAGCACCTACTCCATTTGAGGAATTGTTGTACAAAATGCCAGCTGTATTGTCATCTGGTGTTCCGTCAACGGAATGTCTAATTCTTACTCTACTTTTTGTCTCTAAAATGTAACTAGGGTCAATTACACCAATGCCTACATTGCCATTTAGTGTAATAAGTGCATTGCCATTAGTTGAGGAGAAAAATCCACCAGTTCCTGAGGTCGAGGCGCCATTAATTCCTTTCCCTCCAGTTGAAAAACCATATACTCCTGAACCCGTATAGGCATGTCCTTGTACACCATCACCAGCGTTTCCATTTCCATTGCCTCGTACCCCCACACCGTCCGATCCATTACTTATACCATAAATTCCATATCCAAATGGAGCTTCTGAAAAGCCATACACTCCCAAAAAGGATGAGGAACCATAAACACCTGCTCCTGAATTTGAGATACCAGATACGCCATCTCCAGAATTTGAATTACCACTAACCCCCACACCTGAAATTGAACCACCCTTTACCCCAACACCTCCACCTGCATGAGTGCCCCAAATTCCAACGCCATTATTATTTGTTGAGTTATTGGTTGCATAAATTCCACCTGTATTAACACCATCTGTATTTGTGGCCATAGCCCTAATTCCATAACCATTTATTCCAGAAACAATACCATTGATTGCAACCGCTTCAAAAGTTGGTTCACTATTTGTAATTTTTAGTAAGCCACCTGAATAGCCTACGAATGCGCTTTTCGATTGAATATATGGCAAAGTAAGCTCTCCACCAGAGGCCGCCACCCAGCTAGTTCCATTATAATAGTTCAATTGATTTAGGGTAATGTCAAACACTACTGCCCCAGCTTGTTTGTTTACGATATTGTTTTTATCTGTAGTATTCATGCGTGGTGGGTAAAATGCTTTTGAAGTACTTTTTACATCCAACATTGCCGATGAATGTGGTGCAGAATTATCAGCGTTGATACCAACTTGAGCGTATGTGTTTAATATTGAGAAAATTGAGAAGAAAAAGAGTATAAGATTTTTCATAATTATTTTGGTTTAATTTTTTATACTAAAATTTATCTAATTAAAGTGAAGTTATAGGTAAGCATTGGTGGGTCAACATCAACATTTGAGTTATTTACAAAAAAAATACTTACATAGCCTGGTAAAACAACATAGCAATTTCCAATAACCATTGGGGCTAGATTACCAACCGCATTTACCATTACTTGGTCACCTGTTTGCGCATCTGGAACCTCAAAAGTAGCCTCAATAAATGAATTTGCTGAAACATTAGAGATATTCCAGTTAATACTATATCTAATTATTTTACCAATTTTTGAGCCTCCACCTATGGAAAGCCCTTTGCTAGCCAGTAGTTCTCCTGTTGTATTATCCATTTTTACAGACCAACCGGCCCCATTAAAGCCATATATACCAAATAAATTATCTGTCTCCATACCAATAAAACTTTTGTAAGTATTGCCCGTGCCATCAAAATATACTCCCGATGTTTCAGCACCATGGCGTATTCGAATGCGGCTTTTTACGTCTAAAATAGTAGTGGGGTCAGATACGCCAATACCTACATTGCCATTTCCAGTAATAATTGCATAATTATTTACAGAACTAGCATATAACCCTATTCCATTATTAGATTCGGCTTGCACACCAGTTTTTAGTGCCGAAAAACCTCTAACACCAATGCCTCTTGTGCCAGTAGCATATCCATAAACACCTTTGCCATCGCTATCTGAAGATTCACCCCGAGCACCAGTTGAAAAAGCTCCATTAGCAATACCAATTACTCCAAATCCATTTGCACCAAGTACTTGTCCCGATACTCCAGCACCACTTATTGAAGTAGCTTGGACACCCATTGTTTGGCCATTAGCGCTTATCCCTATACTAGTAGTTGAATTTCCCGAAACACCTATTCCAGAAATAGAACTTCCAGTTACACCAGTACCACCGCCAGCATGTGAGCCTGAAATACCATATCCATTAGAATTTGTTGAACTGTTAGTTGCATAAATTGCACCTGTATTAAAACCAGTTGTATTCGTGGCCATTGCTCTGATAGCAAAGCCATCAGTACCAGTAATAGTGCCGTTTAATGCAACTGCATCACCATTTGGGTTAGAATTGGTTACTTTAAATAGCCCTCCATCGTAACCTGTAAACTGGCTTTGCGTTTGACTGTAAGGCAAAGTAAGCCCACCACCAGCCGCTGCCACCCAAGCCGACCCATTGTAGTAACTCAATTGATTTAAAGTAATATCAAAAACTGTCGCACCAACTTGCACACTGGCGATTGCATTTTTTTGGGCTGTTGTCATGCGTGGCGGGTAAAAGGCTTTTGTAGTACTTTTTACATCCAACATTGACGATGAATGCGGTACAGAATTATCGGCATTGATACCAACTTGGGCGTAAGTGGCTGATAAAGTAATAGTTGTGATAAATGCGAGAAAGATATTTTTCATAATAATTTTAAAAGATTGCAGTTTTTAATTAATTAGATTCAGTGTTTTTTGAAAATGCATTTAGTAATGTTTCCAATTTATCCAGCCTGCTTTCTAGTCTGTTTTGATTAGTTTTAAAGGAATTATTCTCACTTTTTAATGAGCTATTTTCATCTTTAAGGTCCTTTACGGCCTCAATCAAATGCGGGATTAGACCGATATAATTTACAGATAAAAACCCTTTCTCATCAGTTTGTACCAATTCTGGGAATATTTTCTGCACTTCTTGTGCAATAAAGCCTGTTTGCAAGTCCTTATTTCGGGCTTCTTCAATCCATCTGAAATGATAGCCATTTATTTTGTAAATATTTGATAATGAATTATTTAGATGAGTAAAATCTTTTTTCAACCGTTTGTCAGATGTTTGGATTAATGCGCCATTAAGGTAGCCTTGGCCACCACTATTGACCCAAAAACGCCAATTGCCTCCTAAAAATAATCCAACCTCTGTGTCTGCTTTCATCCCCGAAAAAGCACCTTCCACGTTGGCAGAATTATTGTACCAAATGCCTGCTGTATTGTCGTCGGGGGTTCCGTCAACTGTATGTCTAATTCTTATTCTTCTATTTACATCCAATAGATAGCCGGGATTTGTGTTACCAATACCCACATTACCTTGGCCAGCTATATCGTTGATTAATACATTGCTACCCGCTTTACCTCCACGTATGTAAGTGTCTTCATTCGCACCAAAATAAAAATGAGATAAATAATCTGTGCCTTTTATGTCCATTCTGGCTGCTGGAGTAGAAGTGCCTATTCCAACGTTGCCTTTGCCTGTGGTAAGTGCATAACCATTATTTGAATTAAAATGCCCTCCAATACCTGTACCCGCATTTGCACGGATTCCGTAGCCAGTTTCAGCATAGCCAAATACCCCGGTACCCGAGCCATCATGCCTACCATCTATCCCAAATCCATATCCATTTGTTGATTTATTGTAACCTTCAATAACAGTAGTATGATAAGTTGGATTATATTTGGTAGCTTCTGCATGAATTGCAGTGCCAGCATTACCAGTAATTTTGGCAGAAAATGCCTCTGCATAATAGGAATTATCGGGTTGTATAGTATTTGTGATGCTAAATAAAGTACCTTCTGAACTCATCGATTGGTTGTATGGCAAAGCCAAATTGGCCCCAGCTGCAGCCACCCAAGTGCTTCCATTGTAAAAACTCAATTGATTGAGGGTATTATCAAAGACAACCGCCCCTGCTTGTTTACCTACAATTGCTTCTTTTTCAATTGTAGTCATGCGGGGTGGATAAAAAGCCTTGGTTGTGCTTTTTACATCCAATTGTGCGGATGAATGGGGTGCGGAATTATCAGCATTGATGCCAACTTGGGCATAAGTGGCTGAAATACAAAGTATTATTGCAGATATAATAAGGTATTTTTTCATAAGATTTTTAATATTTGTTTAAAAATAATAGATAAAAATTTCTAATAGTTAAGGCAATTGATAAATGCTTCGCCAATGTAATACCGTCTTTAAATTTCTTCTTGAGATTGGAAGTATATCGCCATTCTGTAAAAATAAATTGGTTCTGTTTTCTGCGATTGACTTTACAAAAATTGGATTTACCAAGAACGACCGATGAATCCTGCACCAGCCATCTGCTACCAATGTGGGAGCATAATTTTTTAATGGACGGCAAATCACTTGTGATTTACCAGTTTCTAAAAACACAATGCTGTAACTTTCAGCAGCTTGAAGATAAACGGCGTTTTGATAATTTATTTTTTTATTGATTTTCATAATTAGCTTATATAGTTATTGCTTCAAATCTAAAAAGTAATTAGCTATCAATTTTTAATAATCGCTCAAAGCAGCTTTTTAATCGCTGAATGAATCTTTAGGAGAAAAGAATATTGGCTTTTGTTTGGTTATTGAGGGTTTCAAATACAATTTTTGCATTTATTTTTTGTGAAAGTTCATCAACTAATTTCAAACCCAACCCATAAAGGTTTTCTTGTTTCTTAGGGTTGTTCAAAATATTTTCATAATCTTTTTGGGTAAAAATTGCACCAGAATTTAGGATGGAAATCTGGCCGCTTTTTTCAGTATTAATGAAAATTTCACCGTTTTCAGGACTTGCTTTTATGGCATTTTGCAAAAGGTTTCTAACAATTATTTGTAAGAAATAGGAGTCTGTAAACAATTGATAATCAGACGGTATATTGAATTTTACCTCTATTTTCTTGGCATCAGTATTGAGTTTCATCAGATCCAAGCATTGCTCCACTACTGGTTTAATCAATACAGGTTCTGGATTGATCTTGAATTGACTCAATTGGGTTTTGCTCCAAAGAAGTAAATCTTCCATGGTCTCTAAAAGTGAGCCTGTGGCTGTCTGAATTTTACTCGATAAGTCGGTTTTTTGTTTTTCGTCTAATAGATTTGGGTTAAGCTCCTGCAATTTTAGAAATTGATATACCTGACTGATGGGGGATCGTAAATCATGGCTGATGATGCCAAAAAGTTTGGCCTTTGTTTGGTTGGCTTCTTGGAGCTCAGTATTTAGTTTTTCTAAAACTACATTTTTAGCTGCCACAATTTTTTGCGATTTCTTTTTTATTTGCAAGTTCCAAAATAGTAGGCCGAGAGCCAATGCCAATAGCCCAAGGCCGCCCAAAAGGCTTTTATTTTGAAGGGAAGATTTCTCGTTTTTTTCATTCAAAAGTGCAATTTGCTGCTCTTTTTGAGTGGTTTCATATTTCTTTAAAAGGTCTTCGGTTGTTTGAGCAGTTTCTATTTTGAACAGAGAATCTTTGGCAACTTCAGCTAGTTTTTTGTAATTTAAAGCTTTTTTAAAATCGCCCGTTTCCTCATACAATTCGGCCAAAGCTTGGTTGGCATTATAACCTGATTCTGGATCTTCAATTGTTTTTGAAATGGCCAAAGCCTTCAAGTAATATTGCTCCGAAATTGGGTATTTTTTTTGGGAAAAATATAATTCTCCCATATTGTGATAGATCGTTTTCAGAGGTTTTTCATTCCCTAATTCTATACAAATTTGCTCGCTTTTTTTCAAATACTTTTCAGATTTTGCATAGTCTTTTCCTTCAAAGTACATTCGTCCAAGGTTAGTTAAAAAATCAGTTTGGAGTAATTTATAATTCTCCTTTTCAGCATATTTCAGCCCTTTTTCATAATGTTGAGTGGCCACTTTATTATTTTTCAAGTCGTCATATAAATTGCCAATATTGTTTTCTTGTATGGCCATTCCTGTCAAATTATTATTGTCAATTTCAATGGCAAGGGCTTTATTATAATATTTTAAGGCTTCATCGTATTTTTTATAGAATTTCAAATTATCGCCAATTTGTTCGTAAGGACTTGATTTTAAGGGATTTAATTTATTTTTTTCTTGATAATCAATCAATTCCATTGCATATTTAGTCGCATTTTCCCGATTACCTAATTTGCCGTAAATGATACTAATATTGCTAATGCAGTTTTGGTAATACTTTTTTTGAAGTTTATATTTTTGAATTATTTTACTACTTTGAATGAAATAATCAAGGGCTTTCTCGAAATTTTGCTGACTGTATTCCACCACACCAAACATATTGATGGTTTTGTAATAGCCAGTTCCAAAATCTAATTTTTTAGTAATTTCATCCATTTGTGCAATGGATTTTTTTGCCTCCTCAAATTTCCCCTCCTGAATCATAAAAAATGCATAATCATTCAAAGCCAACACATAATTTGTGTCTTTTGGGGCTGCTTTCAAATACGATTTCAAAGAATCTAAAGTTTTGGGAATTTGAGCATTGATCGACTCAAAAAAGAGAGAGAAAACAAATATCAAAAACAAGCCTTTTTTAATCATAATCTTAAATTTGCAAAACAGATTTATATTTTTGTCAATAAGTATTTGGTTTCGATTAGGTATGATTGCAA
Organism: Bacteroidota bacterium; assembly: GCA_040385875.1. Taxonomy (GTDB): domain Bacteria; phylum Bacteroidota; class Bacteroidia; order Cytophagales; family Spirosomataceae; genus JANMZR01. Next base: position 2,318 of record JAZKGO010000040.1, on the reverse strand, counting down.
GATGTTATTGATTAAGCTTAAAATTTTACTCTAACACAAGTATTTTCACCCACCGCTTCATAGGAAATTTTTGAGCCAATTTTTTGTGAAAGTTCCTCTACTAATTTCAAACCTAAGCCTGAAAGTGTTTCTTGCTTTTGGTTGGATGAAATAATTGATTCATATTGATTTTGGGTGAAAAGCTCACCTGAGTTTTCAATAGATAGTTCATTATTTTTAAAATTTATTAAAATTTTGCAGTTTTCAGGTGAAGCTTTTATGGCATTTTGTAAAAGATTTCTGATTATTATTTGGAGAAAATACGGGTCGGTTTCTTGAGAGATGTTTTCACTCACTTTATTTTCAACCACCAAATTTTTAGCCTCAATATTTAGCTTTAAAAGTTGAACACATTGGTCGATAATTGGCTTAATATCAGTAGATTGTATTTTTAGATTGAACTCATTCATTTGGGTTTTGGACCAAAGCAATAGGTCTTCCATAGTTTCCAGAAGTGAGCCAGTCGCAGTTTGAATTTTATCAGAAAGGTCAGTTTTTTGGTCACTGGAAAGCAAATTTGGATTCAATTGTTGAAGCCTCAAAAATTGGTAAACCTGACTTATCGGTGATCGCAAATCATGACTAATTATCCCAAAAAGCTTGGCTTTGGTTTGGTTGGCCTCTTGTAAATCTGTATTTAATTTTTCCAAAACAACATTCTTATCATTTATTGTTTTACTGGCCTTTCGTTTGGTTTGAAAGTTCCAAAAAAGCAAACCTAAAGCTAAAGCCAAGGTACCTAACCCGCCTAGATACCAATATTTTTGATAATTGGCTTCTTTAATTTGGAGATTTTTGATTTCAATTTCTTGTTGTTTTTCCTTATTTTGAAATTTTGCCTCTGTTTCAATAAATGCATTTTCGGTGCTTATGGTTGCTAATGAATCAGCTACTTTGCCAGCCAATTGTGAATAAAAATAGGCTTGTTGCCAATCTCCTATTTTTTCAAGGCATTCTGCGGTTTTGGCCAAGCAAAGTTGATACAAGTCACCATAGCCAGCTTTTTTGGCAAATTCACCTCCTTTTTTCAAAAAAGGCAAGGCTTGAATATATTTTTTTGCTAAAAGCAGCACTCTTCCATTCGTATAATTAATATTTCCTTCGTAGTATTCAAAGCCATATTTTGCATAAATTACATTTGATTTTTTTAAGTAAAAATAGGCATTGGCTAAATCATTTTTCTTCACAAAGCCCTGTGTAAAATAGATATTGACTTCTAGCGCATTGTTCCAATTGTTAGAATTGGTTTGCTTTTTACAAATGTTGGTAAGGCTGTCTTCATACATTTGAGCTTCCAATATTTTACCACTTGCAAACAAGTTTCTTGCAAAAAAAGAATAATAAATAATAAATAGATCTGGATTTTTGCTCAAATATTTTCTCATCTGGTGCAAGTACTCATTTTGCTTTTCGGCTTGATACATATCTCTGTATGCCCGACTTACACTATAATAAGCTTGCGCTAGATCATCGGCTTTTACTTTTGATTGCTCAAATAATTTCTTATAGATTTCGAGCGACTTCAAAGCCGACTTAAGTGACTCATTATCATTGCCTTCTGCCTTATAATAAACCTCCAAATGGGCTAGAATTTTAGCTTTTTCTAATTCATTATTACCATTCTTAAGCATTAAATTCAATTCTTTTCCAATAACGGATCTATTATTTTTTTGTTCTTTTGTTTGTCCATAATTATAGTCTATCAGATGCCCTAAACACTCAATTATATTTTCATTATTACCTGCTTTTTTAGCCAAAGAAAGAGCTTTTTCATAAGCTTTTTTGCAAGAATCATTGCTCGCATTTGTGGTTTCTAATAGATTGGCCGCCAATAAATTGAAATTTGAAAGATTCTGAATATCATCTGGTGCAATCAATTTGAAAGCCTTATTGAGGATGTTTTGTCCAGTTTTCAAATCACCAATATAACTCAGAGAGTCAAATTCATTTTTGAGATTTTCCAAGGCGATTTTGTTTTTTTGACCCCAAACAAAATTACTTATCAACAATACCAAAAACATTGGTAAAAATTTGGCTTGTTTCATATCTCAGAAATTGGATAGGGCAGTTTTGAAAGTTTTGCCGATAGGTATCAAATAATTACCGCAAAATAGCTCATTTGTTCTTTTCTCTGTAATTTTTTTGGTAGAAACCGCAAAGCTTCTGTGTACTCTAACTAACTCATTATCAGAAAATTGCTCAATAAAATTTCCAAGAGTTGATAGAGTCAAATAATTTTTTTGGGCGGTTACAATTTTGGTATAATCTTGCATGGCTTC
>JAZKGO010000039.1:0-3884 GCA_040385875.1 Bacteroidota bacterium | reverse complement strand
ATGCAAGTTTCAAATAAAATAATTGTAGTAACTGGTGCTGGAAGTGGCATCGGAAGAGAATTAACGTTGCAATTGCTTAAAAAAGAGGCGAAAGTAGTGGGGGTAGATATTCATTTCGACAAGCTACTTGAAACTCAAAAACTGGCAGGGGTGGGTGATGATAAATTTAAAGCATTTGAGTTAAATATTGCTGATAAAGAAAAGGTGGAAGCCTTGCCAAAAGAAGTGATTTCGCACTTTGGAGCGGTGGATGGCATCATCAATAATGCAGGAATTATTCAACATTTTATACCTGTGAATGATTTGGGTTACGATGAAATCAACAGGGTTTTTAACGTAAATTTCTTTGGCACTTTGTATTTGACCAAAGCCTTTTTACCGCACTTTTTACTAAGACCCGAAGCACATATTGTGAATATTTCGAGCATGGGTGGCTTTATTCCTTTTCCGGGCCAAACTATTTATGGAGCAGCCAAAGCTGCAGTGAAACTTTTAACAGAAGGCTTGTATGCCGAACTCAAAAACACAAATGTAAAAGTTACTGTGGTACATCCTGGTGCAATTGCCACTAATATTACTGAAAATTCAGGATTAGGAAAACCTAAAATGGAAGCCAATAGCAAGCAATCAAAAATGGCATTGTCAGCAGAAAAAGCCGCCGAAAAAATTATAGATGCAATGGAAAATAATCAATACCGAGTTACTGTCGGGAAAGATGCTATGATATTGGATTTGCTATATCGCTTCAGCCCAAAAATGGCTACCAATTTTATTGGTAAAATGATGAGCAAAATGAAAATGTAATAAATTATAGAAGGCCAGTTTCCCCTTTTATTACTTCCTAAACCGATACAAATACGGCGCTTTATTAGATGCTCCCGTAAATTTTTTTTCCAACCGTTCTAAAACATTTAACTCTAAAATCTTCTTTTGAAAATTATTTCGGGCATACTCTTTTTCAAAAATAGTTTCGTATAAATCCTGAACTTCCTTCATGGTAAAGGTTTCAGGAAGCAGATTCAGTACAATTATATTGGTATCGAGGTTTAACCGCAATGATTCCAAAGCTTTTTCAACCATCTCGCTATGATCCATCATCAGATTGGGCAATTCGTGGATGTTGTACCACTCCATTGATTCGTCCGTGGCTGTTTTGGTGGGTGTTACTTTGTTTATATCCACCAAGGCATAATAGCCCATGGAAACAAATCTGCTTGTGAGCCACTCAAAGTCTTCCTGTGAAAAATTTATATTTTCACTTTCAAAAAAATCTTTGTTCTGTTCCATTATTTTTTCAAAAAGCCCTTTATTGGTTCTTTCGGCTTGTCCAAAGTTTTTGTAATGCTCCAGAAATATATTTGAAATGCTCGTTCGCTCCCTAAGAATTCTGTGAGCGGCTTCGTCTATTCCTTCGTTTTGAAAAATAAACCCACTCGGTAAAGAATAAATATCACCTTTCAAATGAAGTTTTGAAATCAGCACTTTAAGCTCTTTTTCTTGGTAACCAAATATCACACAGTCAATTGCAAGTTGGGAAATATAGGTTTGGTTATTGAATAAGTTCATTTAAAATCCTATGTAAATGTTTCTGCAAAATTACGCTTCATCTTTAAAGAATGCCATTGGTGCCTGATTATTATTAAATTATGCTTTAAAATAATGTGGGTTTCACACTATTAAATATAAAATCGTCAAAGTATAACTAAATTTGAAAGCTATAATTAAGGTTCAATAACAAATAAAAAACCAATGAAAACCCTTCTTAAAGAACATATAAGTAAACATATATTAATTTCAGACAATGAAATGGAGGAATTCTGCAATCTTTTCCATTCCAAAAAAATAAATAAGAAAGATTTGCTATTACGAGAAGGTGAAATTTGCAAGTTTGAGGGATTTGTGGCAAAAGGCCTTTTGCGAGTTTATCATATTGACCAAAATGGATATGAACAAATCCTCTATTTTGCCATAGAAAATTGGTGGATTACAGATATAGACAGCTTTACTAACGAAACGCCATCGCAACTTTTTATTGAGGCTATTGAAGATAGTGAAGTGCTTGTAATTTCCAAAAAAGACAAGGAATTTGCTTATAAAAACCTACCTAAAATAGAAAAACTTTTCAGAATAATGACCCAAAAGACGCACGTTGCCCTTCAAAGAAGAATGATTGACAATTTGAGCAAAACTGCCGACCAACGTTATCTGGATTTTATTGAAAAGTACCCCCAACTTTTTCAACGCCTTACCAACCTACAAATAGCCGCCTATCTGGGCATCAGCCACGAGTTTTTGAGTAAAATACGGAAGAAGATTGCGGGTAAAAAATAAGACTCATTTCATTTATTGAACTTGTTCAATGTTTTTGGTAAAGGTTAAGTTGAACTTTGCTTCATCATTTAAACAATAAGAAAATGAAGCAAATTATTTCAAACGTATTTTTAACAATCTTAATTTTATTCAAAATGGAAGTTCAAGCACAAAGTTTCAAAACAATTGAGGCAACAGATTTAACCGTAAAGGTTTACAACGCATCGGAAAATAGTTTCGGCGTAGCTTCTGTAATAGTTTCGGGCAAAATAGATGCTGTATTAATTGATGCACAATTTACTTTGGCTGATGCTGAAAAAGTAGCCGCTGAAATTAAAGCAAGTGGCAAAAAACTAACAACCATTTTTGTTTCTCACGGCGACCCTGATTTTTACTTTGGGTTGGAGGTATTCAAAAAATATTTCCCAGAAGTTACTGCTTACGCCTCACCCGCAACGGTTGAACATATCAAAGCAACAGCACAAAAGAAATTAGAAGTTTGGGGAGAACGTTTAGGGAAAAACATTACTTCAAATGCTATTTTACCGCAAGTTTTAAAAGGAAACAGTATTGATTTGGAAGGTCAGAAATTAGAGATTATTGGTTTGGAAGAATTTCCGAATAAAACCTTCGTTTGGATTCCTTCAATTAAGGCTGTTGTGGGTGGTATCAATGTTTTTGGAACTACTTTCCATCTTTGGATGGCAGATGCTCAAACGGCAGAAGCTCGCAGAAGTTGGATTTCAGTTTTAGATAAAATCGTAGCCTTAAACCTTGAAAATGTAATTCCAGCTCACGCCAATTCAAATTCTCCATTCAATGTATCAGCTGTGAAACACACCAAAAGCTATATCCAATTTTATGAGGAAGCATTGAAAACCAACAAAACTTCGACAGATTTAATTGCCGCTTTAAAAGTAAAATATCCAACACTAACTTTTGACACAGCTTTGATAATAGGTGCAAAAGTGAATACTGGTGAAATGAAGTGGTAAAAAAATTACTAATCCTATAAGGTTTCTAAAACCTTATAGGATTTAAAACCTTAGATTTAACTATGACAAATCTCGAAATTATTAAAAGCACTTACGAAGGCAAAACTTCGGAAGAAAACGGTAAAAATTTAGCTAAATATGTTGCCGATGATATTGCTTGGACAGAAGCCAAAGGTTTCCCTTATGCAGGAACGTATATTGGTTTAGAAAACGTTACCAAAAATGTTTTTAGCAGATTGGGCAGTGAGTGGATAGACTATAAATTTACGCCCGGAGATTATGTTGCGAGCGATGATAAAGTAGTGGCTTTCGGAACTTACACAGGTACTTACAAGGCCACAGGCAAAGGATTTACAGCCAGAGTTGCCCACGTTTGGAAACTAAAAGCTGGAAAAATAATCAACTTTGAGCAGTTCGTTGATAGCCAGCCTGTCAATGATTCGATGAAATAAAAGAATTTAAGAAGTAAAAAAACATTTTCTTACCTCTTAAATTTATACAAATATGGAGCTTTATTGGCTGAACCCGTAAATTTTTTTTCCAACCGTTCTAAAACATTTAACTCTAAAATCTTCTTTT
>JAZKGO010000038.1:0-1943 GCA_040385875.1 Bacteroidota bacterium | reverse complement strand
TGAAATTAGCGTCGTTTCAGATAGATTTTGTGTTTAATGTTTGTGGGGACACAAGCACAATCAAAGATGATCTTGAACAATAATCAATTATGCTTTTTTCTAGTAAAAGCCCCTCATTTCAAAACCACGACTTTCCCCGTTTTACTTGATTTCACGGCCGCATCCAATATTTCCATAGCTACCATATTTATTTTTAGGGAGCCGAGGTCGTTTTCTGGGTTTATTTTGCCTGTTACCACATTGGCGAAGTAGCTAAATGCATCATTCTGAGGGTTTTGCAATGGTTTTACATTCATAATTGTTTCCGGGTCAGCATCTTTTCCACTATTTTTTACACGCATCGTTGGAAAGCGATTGGCTATTATATAGCCTTTTTGCCCATAAATTTCAGTGTCTTTTCTCCCAAATGGCCAGTTCCACGAGCCTTGAAAAATGCCCTGTGTTTTTGGGTATTGCACCACTATTGTAGCTTCATCATCCACTTTAGGATAAACATCTGGCTTATTGGTACGTGTTGTGGCAGATACAGAAATCGGTTTTTCACCTTTCATTAGCCAGGTCATAATATCAGCTCCATAGCAGCCAAAATCCATAATGGCTCCGCCACCATTCATAATGGGGTCGGTAAGCCATGCCAAAAACTCAGGTGTACAACCTATTTCTTTGGGCCCGCCGTGGCCATCCATGATCACCACTTTCCTAATTTCGCCCATAAAACCTTGATTATGAATCATATCGAAAGCTTGATGGTGGCTGCCGTACCAGGTCGTTTCGTAGTTGGTAATTAAATGAATATTATGCTTTTTGGCCAATGCTTCCATTTTTTTGGCATGAACTAGGTTTACTGCCAGCGGTTTTTCGACCATTACGTGAATGCCTTTTGGAGCACATTTTTCCACGGTTTCTAAATGCTCAAAAGTGCTCCTGAAATCACATACTGCGGTTGGTTTTGTTTTTTCCAACATTTCTTCCACGGTGGCATACCATAAACTTTCTGGAAGCTTAGCTTTCTTTAACTTCCTCATTGCCAAGTCTTTGTTAGGCTCGGCAAAGCCAACCAGAATCATTCCTTCATGTGTGGGGCTATTCAAAATGCCGTTTACATGGTCGTGCGTCATACCCACAATACCCATGCGAACCTGCGAAATAGCCATTTGACTAACCAATAATGATACCAAAAGGAGGAATTTTTTCATAAGAATAAGAGGTTTTAAGGTAATATTAATATTTCAGTATTCATTTTTCAAGATTTCTTAAATATAACTAAGTATTGGATGCAAGGTGTCCTTACTTGTGGAGGATTTTGTAATTATTCGAATTAGGATGATAGATTTGGACTCCAATTTTTACACTCCAAATTGACTTAAATGGTGATTTAAATGCTTATAAAACATATTATTCCATTCAGTTAGAGATAATTTTCCGAAAGAGAGGGATTCTTTATTCTCAAAAAAAAATTCGCCTAATTGTTGTGATCGAGTAATGTAGTTAATCAACCTAGTTTTTTCCTCTTCAAAATTCTTATCTCCTTTGATAATAAAAGCAGGTGCTGTAGGGTTATTTTTTTTGTAGGGTTCTTCATTTACCACTATTTTTTTTACCATTGTTCTCAAAATAATCCTCATAAAAAAGCTTGGTTTAGGATGAAAATTTTCAAAAACCATTTCATAGGTTACACAGCAGTGAGCGAGCATTTTTGAAACATTCATTTTGCCCCAAAGTGCTTGAGTATCGGGTGTAAGTTTGTTAATTCTGTTAATTATTTCATTACAAACAGTTTGTGTAAAAATATTCTGTAAAGCCATTGGATAATACTGTATTTTTCGAAAAGTAATATTTTGATAATATTGGGTTTTGTGTTGGAAACTTTTTTATCATATCAAATTTTTATAAGTTTACTGATGATAATTCTTAATTGAAAACAAAAATAGAAAAATATTGAT
>JAZKGO010000037.1:0-6311 GCA_040385875.1 Bacteroidota bacterium | reverse complement strand
CCAGCTATTTTGGCAGATGCCAAGAAAAGAAATTTAGACACTCTACTCTTGGGTTATATGCAACGTAACCAGCCAGTAACATCTGTTAATGAGTTAAAGAAAATCAAAATTCCTGTACTAGTAATTTCAGGTGATCAGGATATTGATAACGGTCATCCAGAAATATTAGTGGGTTACTTCAGAAAGGGCCTATTAAAGATAACGGACGGAACACATGGAGCTGCAGCCAAAACTGAGCGTTTTGCAGAAGAGGTTTTAAAGTTTTTGAAAGATTGATTTAATAATATTCATTTTTTAAATCAAATTCTTAATGCCTTCATTTCTTTCACCGCATAATCCACCGCTCTAGCTGTCATGGCCATATAAGTGAGTGATGGATTTTGGGTGGCGGTCGATGTCATGCATGCGCCATCAGTTACAAAAACATTTTTTACAGCATGTAATTGGTTCCATTTATTGAGCATTGAAGTTTTAGGGTCTTTGCCCATCCTAACTCCACCCATTTCATGATTTTCTGAGCCTGGAAGCCTTCCTGTATCAATTTTTTTGATGTTTTTAAAGCCTGCCTCAGTGAACATTTCCTCAAATTGTTCCCAAAAATCTTTCAATATCTTCAGGTCATTCTCATCATATTTAACGGAAATTCTTAGCTGAGGAATCCCGTATTTATCCGTTAATGTTTGATCCAAAATAGCTCTGCTGGCCTCTTTGGGCAATGTTTCGGCCATCATGTTTGAACTGATTGACCAGTCGCCCAATGATGGATTCAATAGCTGATTTTTTAATTCCTCGCCCAAAATTGCATTATTCCGTGAGACATTTCTATTGCTTGAAATCGAGCATGCATAGCCTCTTAAAAAATCAGTTTCTTGTTGATAAACATTTCTAAAATTCGGCATATAACTCCCGTTTGGTCTTTTCCCATCCGTTGTTTTATCTAAAAATCCATCAAAGTCAGCCGAAATTCTTCCCCTATAATTGTGAAAAGCTAGATATTTACCTAAAACTCCAGAGTCGTTACCCAGCCCATGGGGGAATCGATTAGAAATGGAGTTCAATAAAACCAAGTTGCTACCAATTGCAGAGGCATTTAAGAAAATTATTTTGGCATAAAATTCCTCCATTTGCATTGAATGGGTATCAATTATTTTGACCCCAATTGCTTTTTGCTTGGTTTCATCATAAATGATAGAATGAACCACCGAATGAGGCCTTATGGTTAGTTTTCCTGTCTTTTGAGCCCATGGAATAGTAGAGGAATTACTACTAAAATAGCCTCCATAGGGGCAGCCTCGCTCACAAAGTGTTCTGTTTTGGCAAGTTCCACGGCCTTGTTTGGTATGAATGGGTTTTACTTCAGTCAGATTAGCACATCTACCAATTATTAAGGGTCTTGACGGGTATTTTTCTTTTAGTTTATCCTTAAAATGCGATTCCACGCAGCTCATTTCATGTGGTTTTAAGAATTCACCATCAGGTAAGTTGGCCAAACCATCTTTATTTCCCGAAATACCCACAAATTTCTCTACATAACTATACCAAGAAGCCAAATCTTTGTACCTAATAGGCCAATCCACAGCAAATCCATCTCGGGCTGGGCCCTCAAAGTCAAAATCGCTCCAACGTTGGGTTTGTCGGGCCCACAAAAGTGACCGACCACCTACCTGATAGCCCCTCATCCATTGAAATGGATCTTCCTGAATGTATTCCTGTTCAGCATCCTTAACCAAGAAATGTAAAGTTTGTTCGCTAAAAATATAATGAGGGCTGGGCACTTTGTATTGCTCTTTAATGGCCAAAGGTGCTTGACCACCATGCTCCAAATCCCACGGGTTATGCATCATGGTAGGATAATCAGATACATGTTTTACATCACGACCACGCTCCAAAACTAAAGTTCGTAAGCCCCTTGCAGTGAGTTCTTTAGCTGCCCATCCACCACTAATGCCGGAGCCTATTACAATGGCATCAAAAGTTCTATTTTTTTTATCGGAAAGATTTTGCAAAGCTTGCTTTATTATTTTTTGTAAAAATACTAAAGCTAAGCAAAACTACTGTCCTTTTAAAACCTACAATTATCTAAAAAGTAAAATAGCTAAAAACAAAATTGCCCCTCGTCATTGACGAGAGGCAATTTACTTAACCTCTAAACCTATTTTTACTATGAAAAAACACTCTTTATCTTAAATCGCAGTTACTTCTGCGTCTGAATTTGTTTCTTGATTGTTGTCTAATATTTCAACTTGATTAATACTCCAAAGGAAATTGATGGTATTATAAGTATACTTTACTTTTATTAACCAATTTGTTGCCTCTTTTGTTTTGTTTTCTTCTAAATTTTTAACAAAAATTACTACCGCATTGTTAAAATCTGTTTTTTCTTGTGTGTTTAAGTTGAAAAATGCTGATGAATTATTGTTATATAAATTTAAAACTTTGTTAATTAATACGATTTCTTTCGTCGTTGCTAATTCTGGTGATTGTGTATTTATAAAATTAGCTAACTCCTTTTCTTGTCCGTTTACTAGTAACTTGCTTAACTCGTTTGTTGTTTTAGTTTTGTTACTATCTGCTTTTGTTGTCGAAACAGTTTCCGCTTTTGCTGTTACGTTTGCTAACATGGTAGCTGCTACCATAGATGCAAAAATTATGTTCTTTTTCATTTGTCGTACTTGGTTTTGTACTATTTGTTTGTCTTAAATGACGATACAAATTTGCACAAAAAAATAATACGAACCAAATTTGAGATTGCCGTAATTATGTAGTATGTTCCAAAAATCTTCTTAAAAATTAGTCAAAATCAGAATATTATTTAATAAAAATGGCAAATTGCAAAATATAATTTGCATTAGAATAGTGAAACTTTCAGAAAATTGTTATTTTGCAAATATTAGAAAAATTCAAAAGTTCTTTAAAAAGTGCAATTATTGATTAAAATTATTCATTGTATTTTGGATACCATTGGTACAAAAACTGAGGCAAATGTCTCCAGCTTTATCCAAAAGTTCGGGTAATTGAATCTTTTCATCCTCTGAAAACTCCTTTAAAACGTACTCAACCTGCCGACCTTTTGCAAAATTATCACCCACTCCAAATCTTAATCTGGCATAGTCGCTATTGCCCAAAGTCTCTTCTATATTTTTCAGACCATTGTGTCCTCCACTTGATCCTTTTGGTTTCAATCTTAGCTTGGCAAAAGGAAGCGCAATATCATCTGTAATTACTAAAAGATGATCTGGTTCGATTTTCAAATCTTTCAGCCAATGACTCACAGTCTTGCCACTTAAATTCATATAGGTGGTTGGTTTGATTAAAGTTATTTGTTTCCCCTTATATTTTATTTCACTATAGTAAGCATGTCTACCCAAAATAAAAGTTTTTTCAAAGCTTGCTAGTAGTCTATCCAAAACCATAAATCCAATATTATGGCGGGTGAGCGCATATTCAGGGCCAATATTACCTAGGCCAACAATTAGGTATTTCATTTTACTGTTTTTATTTTCACAAAATTAGCCTCAATAATTTAAAAATAATTTATTGCTATTAATTTCATCCTATATTTTAGCTAACTTTGTGCATTATGGAGCGTCGCCTCATTCTTTCAAGTCCACTTTTAGAAATATCAATCAATAGGCTTTGTCATCAATTGATTGAAAACCATCAAGATTTTTCCAATTCAGTTATATTAGGGCTTCAGCCCAGAGGTATTTTTTTTGCAAAAAGAATCCATACTCAATTAGAAACAATTTGTAATTGTGAGATTCCTTTTGGGCAGCTAGATGCTACTTTTTTTAGGGATGATTTTAGAAAAAGGGAAACAATTCAGCCCAATTCCACCAAAATCCCTTTTCTGATTGAGAAAAAAAATGTGATTTTGATTGATGATGTAATTTCAACTGCCAGAATGGTAAGAGCAGCCATGGATGCAATGGTAAGCTTTGGCAGACCAGACAAAGTAGAGCTTTGTGTACTAATTGATAGAATTTACAATAGAGATTTACCAATTTCTCCTAATTATATTGGAATGAAAGTGAATACCTTGGATTCACAAAAAGTGTTAGTGGAGTGGAAGGAGCAAGGTCATGAAAAGGACCAAATATGGCTGATTGATTAGTTAGTGGTTAATTGGTTATTGGGTAAATGGTTATTAGTGAATAGGTTATAATACTTTGAATTTAGTTTTTTTGAATTTTATATTTGAAAATTGAAAGTTGTTTATTGAAAATTATTAATTTAAATCGGTAGGAAAAAATATGTCATTAAGCGTTAAGCATCTTCTTGGAATAAAAGACCTCAGCCTTGCCGATATTAATTTGATTTTAGACACCGCTACTGAGTTTAAAGAAGTATTGAATAGACCTATTAAAAAAGTACCTTCTCTACGAGACATCACCATTGCTAATGTATTTTTTGAAAACTCCACCCGAACTAAACTATCCTTTGAATTAGCCGAAAAGCGACTTTCAGCCGATGTGATTAATTTTTCGGCCTCGGGCAGCTCTGTAAAAAAAGGAGAAACTTTGGTAGATACCGTCAGGAATATTTTGGCCATGAAAGTGGATATGATTGTGATGCGGCATAGTAGTGCGGGTGCGGCACATTTTTTATCAAGAAATATCGATGCTCAGATAGTGAATGCTGGCGATGGTACTCATGAGCATCCCACCCAAGCTTTATTAGATGCTTTTTCAATTCGTGAAAAACTGGGGAGTATAGAAGGGAAAAAAATTGCGATTATTGGCGATATAATTCATTCGAGAGTAGCACTATCCAATATTTTTGCATTGAAAAAGCTAGGTGCCGAAGTGATGTTATGTGGGCCTGCAACTTTATTACCTAAATATATTCATGAATTTGGTGTAAAAACCACTACAAATGTGAAGGAAGCCTTACAATGGTGTGATGTGGCGAATGTGCTCAGAATCCAGTTGGAAAGGCAGCAAATCAAGTACTTTCCAAGCTTGAGAGAGTATACTCAATATTTTGGAATCAATAAACAAATGTTAGATCAACTAGACAAAGAAATAGTATTAATGCATCCAGGACCTATAAACAGAGGAGTTGAACTAAGTTCTGATGCGGCAGATTCACATCATTCTATAATTCTCAACCAAGTTGAAAATGGCGTTGCCGTAAGAATGGCGGTGCTGTATTTGCTGGCTTCTCAAAATTAGATTTTTAGTGATGAGATATAAGTGATGAACTATGAGTTTTATTAAAAATTTTTTTTGTAACTCAATTTAAATCAATTGTTTAACAATATTTTCCTCTGATTTTCAATCTTACATCTTATCACTCATATCTCATCACTCTACCTACGCTTTCGGGTGTGCCAGTTTATGAATATCCTTTAACTTTTTGATTGAATTGTGGGTGTAAACTTGTGTGGCTGCCAAGCTGCTATGACCTAATAAATCTTTAATTGCGTTCAAATCAGCACCTTCGTTGAGCAAGTGTGTGGCAAATGTATGTCGCAAGACATGGGGACTTTTCTTTTTGAGATGGGTATTAGATCCTAAATATTTTTCAGTGATTCTTTGAATAAACATAGGGTAAGCTTTTTTGCCCAAGTCAGTCATTATTAATTCATTGCCTCCAAATTTATCTTTTTTTAATTTTAAATAGGTCGTCAATAGTTCTGTAAGTGAATGGTTGAGCGGAATTATTCTTTGCTTGTTTCTTTTCCCAGTTACTTTTATCTGCTTGGTATAGAGGTCAAGATCCGTTTCAGCAAGATTGATGATTTCAGATAATCGAATGCCAGTTCCGTACAAAAGTTCCATCACAACTTTATCCCTAACACCTTCAAAATCAGATTGATAAGGTTGAATATCCAGCACAGCATTCATTTCATTTTCCTTGGCAAAACTAGGTAGACTTTTTTTGATTTTGAGTGATTTCACTCTTAATGTGGGGTCAACCTCAATAAGCTTATGTTTGAAAAGATACTTAAAATAGGATTTTAAGGTTGCAATTTTTCGGTTGATTGATTTGCTATTGAGCTGATTATCAGAAAGTTGAACTATCCATGCTCGGACTTCGTGAAAAGTGGATGTTAGTATTTCTGATTCAGGGGATTCGTTTTTTAAGAATAATTCAAATTGAAGTAAATCGTTAGTGTAGGCCTTAATGGTATGCTGGCTAAGTCTTTTTTCAGAGGAAATATGTTGGATAAATTGAGTTACCATAAAATTCCATTAATAAAAGCCTTCATTTGAGTCAAACAAAAAAATAGGTTAGTACAAGCCCTATTGATTTTGAGTCAAACAAAAAAACCATGTTAGTACAAATATACTAACATGGTTTCAAAT
>JAZKGO010000036.1:6055-10878 GCA_040385875.1 Bacteroidota bacterium | reverse complement strand
CTTTTCCCAATACTTTTTCTTGACCTAATCGCTTCATTTCCAAGTGATAAGGCTCATAATGCAAGCGATATCCCATTGCCAACTGAACATTATTTTCTTTGGCCGCTTTTATCATTTCTAGGCAATCGGCAGCGGTAATGGCCATAGGTTTTTCCACAATAATATGCTTTTTCGCCTTTGCAGCACGAATCGCAAACTCTTTATGCATAGCATTTGGCAAAACTATGTAAATCAAATCGATTTCCTTATTCTCTGCTATTTTATCAAAGTTTTTATAATTGTAAATGTTTTGCTTTTTGATATTGTATTTTTTGCCCCAAGTTTCCTCTTTTTCGGGCGTGCCTGTAACTAGGCCTGTCAATTCACAATATTTAGCATCCACAAAACTATCCGCCAAATATCCCGCATATCTTCCAAGGCCAACCAAAGCAATTCTCAGCTTTTTGCCTTCATAAATTTCTTCTTTTTGGGCAATTTTATTGGCAAAAGTTGGTAGGCTAGAAACCAAAGCAGTTCCTCCAATTCCTATTCCAATTTTTTCTAAAAATGAACGGCGGTTTTCTGGTTTTTGCATGAGATTTTTTTATTGGAAATTAATTACAATTAAGAAACCTTTTTTAAAATATTAGGTCTAATCATTATTTTGAAGGACACGACCTGACATTAAATATTTTGCAAATTCCAAGGATGCTAATATATCCTCTTTTTCGAGTTCAGGGTGGTCTGTCAAAATTTCTGTAAATGACATTTCAGCGAAAAGCATATCTAAAATTACCTCAACAGGCCATCGCATCCCTCTTATGCAAGGTTTTCCATAGGCATATTTTAGGATTTATAGAAATGCGATTTGTGAACAGCATATTGGTAATTGCAACTTTAAAGTTAATCTATTTCAAATATCAATTCACATCTTTCCCTTCTGTCAATTTTTTGATAATCCCCTCAATATTAGCCTTTTCCTGTGCATTTTCACCCACTATCGTTTGGGCCGATTTAGCATATTTAAGTGCATCTTTGTATTTACCCATGGCAGAAAGAACTCTCGCCATCCCAACTTTAGGTGCATATTCTGTAGGGTTTTTACTTTCATTTAGTTTGAAAACCTCCAAAGCTTCCGATAGCTTTTGCGCTTGCAATAGTTGGCGACCATAGGCGTGTAATTCCGCTGCATTGCCTATCGCCACAGCCTGCTGCATAACATTGGCCGCTTCTTCTTTTTTGCCTAGTTTATCCAAAAATCTCGACTTCAAACTAAGCGTTCCGAAGGTTTTTTGACCGATGAAAGTTTCATTAATTGCCTGATCCGCCCACTTGAGGCCTTCTTCCATATTTATATTTTTATCCAAACAATACTGCGCCGCTTGTTGAAAAGCCAAAGAAGAAAAGCCTTTATCTGTTCTGATTTCATTTCTGAAGGATTGTAATTGTTGTTTTTCTAGGTCTACTTCTATTTTAATGGGTACTCTCCAATGCTCCCAAAGCATCGATAAAATAGCGGATGATTCTGTTTGGTCTGAAAACTCATATTTCAAACGCTCTACCAACGGCTGATTTTTGATTTGCTTTACAGTTACCCTCAGCGCATCTTCACTCTGATCATAATAATAGCTACCCCATGAATCGCTATTTTTTGAGAGAATAACCGTTACCTCATTTTCCGATAAAGCCAGAAATAATCCATATTTACCAGCAGGTACAGTTTGACCTTCAACCTTTACATCCTGACTGATGGATAGTGTGGTATTTTCGTTGGCACCAGCTCGCCATGGCGCTGATTTACTTGGTCCGAATCCTTGATTGATAAAGCCAAAATGGGCGATTTGTGTGCCGAAAATCTTACCTTCACGGCCTTTCACACCGGGCCGACTATAATTCACAGTCACTTGAGTAAGACCAATTTGTTCTGTAACAGCTGCTTTAAAATTGCCTCCATTGGGTGTAGTAGTAAGCTGCCCAAATGTAATGTAATTGACTGATAAGCAAGCTATTGCCAATAAAATAAACGATTTGTAAATTGTTTTTTGCATGATAAATTTTTTAGCTATTATGTTCAATAATTCCCATCTCCACTTTCCTTACATTTTCATTTATTGTATCGGACTCCACAATCCCATCCCTCAATCGTATAATTCGATGTGCATATTTAGCGATATCGTCTTCATGAGTTACCACCACAATTGTATTGCCTTTTTTATGCAGTTGATCAAAAAGATCCATTATTTCATAGGAGGTTTTCGTGTCCAAATTACCTGTGGGTTCATCAGCCAATAGGATTGAAGGAGAATTTACCAAGGCTCTCGCCACTGCAACACGCTGCCGTTGCCCCCCCGAAAGCTCATTAGGTTTATGCAAGGCTCTGTTTTCAAGACCCACTCCTTTAAGTGAATTCATTGCTATTTCTGTACGATCGGCTTTATTGTAGCCTGCATAAATAAGCGGAAGTGCCACATTTTCTAAAGAGGATTGCCTTGGCAAAAGATTAAAAGTTTGGAAAACAAAACCGATTTCTTTATTTCTGATTTCTGCCAGTTCGTTTTCACTCATCTCACTCACATCGTGCCCATTGAGTACATAAGTGCCCGTGCTTGGCGTATCGAGGCAACCAATAATGTTCATCAGGGTTGATTTTCCCGAGCCAGAAGGACCCATGAAGGCCACATATTCGCCTTTCTTTACTGAAATAGTTACGTCCTTTAGGGCATCGATTACTTCTTCACCCATCACATACCTTTTCGAAATATTTTTTGTTTCAATTATATTCATTTTGTTGTTTTTCTTAAAAATATAAAATCCCGAGTAATGGGCGACCAAAAGGGTACGCCCCTACAGCATTTCCCCCATCGGGGCGGTCCGACGAATCGGTTAGGGGGCCATTACCAACCCACATAGGCAGGAGGTTTTTCATCTTTCAATCTTAAATACACCAATAATTGGGCCCTATGATGTGTATGGTGATCATTTAAAAGGGTTATTATCTGTCGTTTGGTGAGCTTTTCTGCTGGAAAATCAACCGTTTCATCTAATTTGGTAGGGTCAAAATTGCTAATAATCTCTTGAATATAGGCCATTGATTGTTTCAAATCTTGCACAATTTCCTTACGAGATTTGCCTTTAGCTTCTAATTTTTCAAGTGTCGGAGCTTGCTTTTCAGACAAGAATTTACTTCCCAACCAATTCATATTATTCGCCATGTGTAGCAGCTGGTCTTCAAACGACATTTCATCTTTCATTGGTTTGAAGCCATAGTGTTTTTGGGGCATCGCCTCCGTCACTTTTTGAGTATATATTGTGGCCGATTGCCATTTTTTTGAGGCTTCTTGCAAAAATTTATCTTGCGTAAAGCCATAATTTGTAATCAAAAAGAAACAAAATAAGAGTACTATTTTTTTCATTTAGTCAATTTAAACACAAATTTTGATGAGGATTTTTCTAATACAAGAAATTTGAATTCGAAAAGCAAACATATATATTTAATTAAAACCTTCATTGGCTTTTTCCACGAGTGCAATTTGGGCTTGATAAACGGGAAGAAAAGAATCGTATTCAGCCAAATTCATAGTTTTGAGTTTTTCCAGTCCGTCTTTGGCATAATCATTCATATGTATTTTAAAGCATTGCAAAATGTAAAGTTTTTGTAATTTGGGTGAATTTTTTTGCCATTGCAAAACCCTGATTAAAGTATCATAAGCTGATTTTTCTTGTTTAAATTTATTGAAAACCTGAACTGCT
Source organism: Bacteroidota bacterium (assembly GCA_040385875.1). GTDB lineage: Bacteria > Bacteroidota > Bacteroidia > Cytophagales > Spirosomataceae > JANMZR01. The sequence goes on along the minus strand of JAZKGO010000036.1, from coordinate 7,149 downwards.
TTTTCTACAATGCGTTCATTGAATGGATCAGCCTTTAGCGCATTTTCAGCCTGTTGGATTGTTTTGATTAAATTGATATCAATTTGAGAAGGAACCTCTTTCGCTTTTTTCAATAAGGTATTGAATAGCACTTGATTGTATTTTCCAGTGGCAGTGGTATCACTATTTATATTCAGGTTTTCTAAAATTTCTAAAGCTTTCAATTTATCACCAGCGTAAAACTCATTCAAAATTTCAGCCATTTCCAGTTCTTTTGCGAGATTAAAATTACCTTCTTTTACCCTCAATTTTGAAAAGGGAATAGTGCTATAAATATTTTTTTTACTATCAAAAATAGTCTGGTTAAAGAGCCAAGCGAAATTGGCCATATTTAACGTTGAATCGCCATCAAACTCATAGTTTGAGCTAAGTTTGGTGTTGTTTCCAGCAACTAAACTAGCAGCAAATTGATTGGAATTAAGCGCATTGTATTTAGATTGAATGTCATTTTTTAAAGCTTCTAATTGCTTTTCTTTGTTTTGATTTTTTAGATAAAACCACAACAGATTGGCATTGGGAATGTCCTTATTTTCAGCATTTAATTTTGCCTTTTCCAAATATAAATGAGTAGAGTCCAGAGCTTTAGATTTGTCAAAAAGTAAGGCTAAATTATTTTGTAATTCCCCACTTTTAGGAAATATTTTTAGACCATCTTTTAACGCAAACATTGCCTCAAAAAACAGGTCTTCTTTTTGCAATGAATTACTCAAAGCTGCAAAAGCATACTCAGTAGGTTTCTTTTGAACTGCCAATCTATAATAAGCACCGGCAGTGGGATTATCGCCTAAATTTGCGGCCAAAGAACCCAGCCCGTAGTTCGACTTATGGTTTTGTCGCTCGTAACCCAGTGCTGTTTTATAATAAGCCTCCGCAAGTTTGTACTGTTCTGCTGCCACTGAATGATCAGCCAAAGCATTGTAATAACCTGAAAATGATTGCATTACTGGGAAAAACTGATTATTAATTAATATAGCAAAAATTACCAATAGAGCTGCCCCTCTGAAATAGAAAAGCGGGTATTGAAGTGGCTTAAATACTACCTTAGCCACCTCATA
>JAZKGO010000036.1:0-5955 GCA_040385875.1 Bacteroidota bacterium | reverse complement strand
ACTGGAAATCAATAGAATAAGAAAAGGACTCAAATACAACATTTCCCAATTGAGATAATTGATATTATGCAAATAAGTAAGCCCTAAGTTGATTAAGTAAATGAGTGTAAATATTGAAAAATTGAGCAAACTATGGCTTCCTCCACCTTTGGTGGATAAATTCAAAACTGCTAAAATAATGTCGTAAGCAATAAAAAAAATGAACAGTGTCACCAACACTAAAGCGGCTGGTATTGATTTGGCTGTCAATAACAAAAAAGGGAGTGGTTCGCTTGCAAAAAAGTGAATCCCTAAACCTAAAAAAACAAAAAAGCTTAAGAATGTTAAAAATCGGATTGCCAAATTGGCTTTTGTAAAATACCAATTGAAAAGATAACTGATTGATATAAAAGCAAATAGAATAACCCCTGAATACAAATAATTGGTTTGACCAAAAAGCTCATCAATACTTAAACTTACAATGATTACGATTATACAGGTGCTTGCGGCCAGATACCAATAATTTTTTAGTTGGGCGGTTGTCGCAGCGACAAGGCTAATCCCAACGGTAAAAATCGATAGCCAAACCCAACTGCCAGTCAGATTAATGTCCATTGGCGAAGCCATATATTGCTCCATCACATAGAAAACTTTAGCGGGTATTTCAAAGCTTTGGTTGCCAATAGTAAAGTGGTCTATTATGGCCGTAGTATCTTCTAACTGACTCATTATCTGCCAGTTAATTACTTGATTAATACCCGATTGCCAACAAAAAATATAGTATACAATTAGGCCAATCCCAAAAATATATAGGGGCCAGTTATAGTGGTTGCTCTCGATTAATTTAGTTGACTTAGGCGGATTACTATTCATGAACAAAATATTATAGCATAAAGGTAAGACAACGAATTAATACACAAAAATCGTGTGAAATGGCTAATGAATTCTACCTTTCAAATTTTTATCAATAGGATAAATGGCTTTTAATTTTTCCACTATTTGTTCTACAGCCGGACAAATCATTGTATTTTCCAATGTCAAATCCAATATTTGACTCATTCGCTTGCGATTGGTATGGGGGTATTCACGGCAAGCACGGGGGCGTACTTCATAAATGTGACAATAATTATCCTCTCCCAAAAAGGCACATGGGGCAGTTTTTAATACTTGAAAATTATCTTCATCCACTCGTAAATACTTTTGCGTAAATGCAGATGGGCTCATTTTCAGATGTTTAGCAATCCGATCAACGTCGGTATCGATAAAAATGGGGCTGGTAGTTTTACAGCAATTGCCGCAGTCCAAACAATCGATTTTTTGAAAAGCCTCGTCATGCAAACCCCGAAACTGATCATCCAAATCTTTGGGAGATTTAGCTTTCAGTTTTTTCAGAAAATCTTTGTTAGTTTGATATTGCTTTTGAGCTGGGGATTTTTGCATTTTTTTTGAGGATTACAAATCCAATTTATCTAAGGTTGAAATTACAAATCTCGACCAGCGAGTGCAAATGAAATATTTATGCCAATAATTTGAGCATTTGTTTAGGTGTAATCACGGGTAAATTCCCAACGGCGTTATTTCTAAATTCTTTCAAATTACCTGTTACAAAATAATTTAGGTTGTTATTAAACATTGCAATTTCATATTGAAATGCATCTTCCATATCTTTAAATTTAGATTGGCAAGCAAGTTGAAATGGTGTTTCATCAGTTGATTGAATTTTGAATAATTCTAAAATTCTTGTTAATAACGCTTTCAGAGTTTCTCCTTTTTTTCCTGACCGTTCCAACACATAGGCAATAGTAAACATTGAACCTGATGATATATAAATTTCAATTTGTTTTTGAATGGCAAAATTAATTAATTCAGTTGCTTCAAAAGCATAGTTGTTGGTTCTATCGAGTAGCCAATCTAGAATTACATTGGTATCAAAAAATATTTTCATACCCCATGCTTATCAAAATACATCATTTCTTTTATTTCCTTATCTGTTTTACTCGAAAGTCTTGATTTTGCAATTCCTCTTAGTTTTTCGGCTTCTGAGTTTATTTCATCAACATTTACCTTTACAGAAGTAAAACTTGAAATATAGTCTTCAATGGTTTTGGAAAGGCTTTGATTTTTACTTTTAGCAAAAGCCTTCGCCTGCATTATCAGTGCATCGTCAATGGATAAGGTTAGCTTAATTTTGCCCATTTATACGTATAATAATTAAATTTTATTTACAAATATACGTGTAATTTTTCGAATAATTATCATTTAATTTAATAACCGAATTCATGAAACCAAAAACGCAGGAGAGGTTTTAAACCCTTCCTGCGTTAAAAAAATTTGTATCAGGATTCAATGGATTTTTTGATTTTCAGGATTTTCAATCCCTAATCCAGTAAATCCTGATTCAGACAATTTTACACCAAGCCCAAATCCACCTGAATTCTACCTACTTTATCTTTCAATTTTTGCAAAACAGCATCAAAATCTGATGGGGAGGTAAGTGGCTCATTTACTGAGCAATAGAATTTAATTTTGGGCTCTGTGCCTGACGGACGAGCCGATACTTTTGTACCATCAGCCAATACCAATTGTATCACATTGCTTTTTTCCATTCCCATTCCTTCAGGTATGTTTGTGACAGTCCCTGTTTTGAGATCTTTTTTGGTGAGATTGGCATAATCAATTACTTCAATCGGCTCAGAACCAGCCACCGAAGCAGGTGGATTGGCACGGAAATTCGCCATCATTTGTTGAATTTCATCGGCACCAGCTTTGCCTTTTTTGGTGAGTGAAATCAGGCCTTCATAATAAAAGCCGTTTTCCATATACATCTCTGTTAGGAAGTCGAATAGGCTTTTGCCATTGTTTTTGGCATAAGCAGTCAATTCAGCTATCATGGCACAGGCGGCTACGGCATCTTTGTCACGCACGGCATCGCCAATTAAATAGCCGTAGCTTTCTTCGCCACCGCCAATAAATTGTTCTTTCCCTTCCAATTCACGAATCACCGCTGCAATATATTTAAACCCAGTAAGAGTATTATAGCACTTAACTCCCTGGTTTTCACACATTTTATCAATAATTTCGGTGGTCACAATGGTTTTGGCCACAAATTCCTTTCCAGTTAATTTTCCTGCTTTTTTCCATGCTTTTAACAAATAATAGACTATCAAACTCGCCATTTGATTGCCATTTAAAAGCTGCCATTCTCCTTTTGCATTTTTTACTGCAGCCCCTACTCTATCGGCATCGGGGTCAGTGGCAATTACTAAATCAGCATCCAAGTTTTTGGCCAAATTCATCGCTAAAGTCAAAGCCTCTGCTTCCTCTGGATTCGGGTAAACTACTGTTGGGAAATTGCCGTCAGGTGTGGCTTGTTGTTGCACCACATGTACATTTTCAAAACCCAAATTAGCCAAAGCTTTGGGTACTAAAGTAATACCCGTCCCATGTATTGACGAATAAACAATTTTCAGGTCTTTTTGAGCCTTAATTGCCTCTTTATCAATGCAATTGGCGTCGATTGTTTTCAAATATTCTTTGTCAATTTCTTCGCCAATATAAGTTAATAGACTATCATCTCCAGCAAATTTTATATCCGAAACGTTCGTGATTTTGTTCACCTCTGCCACAATATTTTTGTCGTGTGGAGCCACTACTTGTGAGCCATCATCCCAATAGGCTTTATAACCGTTATATTCCTTAGGATTGTGAGAAGCAGTCACTACCAAACCAGCTTTACAACCTAAATGACGAATGGTAAAAGACAACTCAGGTGTTGGCCTTAGCGCTTCAAATAAATAGACTTTTATTCCATTGGCGGTGAAAATATCAGCGGCTGTTTTGGCAAAAAACTGTGCATTATTCCGAGAATCATGTGCAATTGCCACCGATATCTGCTCTCCTACAAAATTCATTTTCAGATAGTTAGCAAAACCTTGTGTGGCTCCGCCTACCGTATATTTGTTCATGCGATTGCAACCCACGCCCATTTCGCCACGCATTCCACCTGTACCAAATTCAAGATTTTTGTAAAAGGAATCAATAAGGTCTGTTTCCTTATTTTCATCTAAAAGCGATTGAATTTTGTCTTTAATATCTTGGTCATAACTACCGTTTAACCATGTATTTATATTGTTGCGGGTGATTGAATCTATTCCTGTTGACATACTATTTTTAAGTTTTGGATTTACTGTACAAAGTAAATAAAAAATTTGGAATGTGCTTATTTTAATAGTAAATGTAAAAAAACTAAATTACTAGAACTCTCATTTATAACACCTGACTTTCAGTGTAATTTACCCTGATTGTTTAAATGCTTTAAGATTTTCAATAATACTCATTTTGACAAACCTCACTGCCTCAATGTTTTGGCTTGAATTTTGCTACTTTTTTGTAGCAAATATGATCTTGAAGGGTAAATAAATTACCGCTTACTCAATATAGACCAGTAATTATTTCGAAAAAAGTACTAAATAAATTGACATAGCCGTTAAAACCTTGTAAATTTATTAATAACAACACCTTAACAATTTAATTTTAAAAACAAAAAAGATGGAAATGCAACAAAATAAACCGGATAGTTCAGGCACTTGGAAGGCAGCTGCTGCAGTATTAGCCGTTATAGCTGTTCTTTTAGGGTATGGCCTTTGGGATGCAAAACAGCAAGGATCAGCTGATGAGGCAACGATAGACATGAAAGTAAGAGAGTTGGCTTCAAGCCAAAATAAACTTGACTCGATATCAACACAGCTTGACCTAAAAATCACCGAGGTAAATCAATTAGGTGGTAAAGTGGACGATTTAATGGCGTTAAAGGAGCAACTAGAAAAAGATAAGGCCAGCTTAAAAGCCAATTCCATTTCTGCTGGAGCTTTGCAATCAAAAATCAGAAACTATGAGAGTATTTTAACCCAAAAAGATGCTTTGATTGCTCAGTTGAAAGAGGAAAATCAAACTTTGCTTTCGGCAAATACTGAATTGGGTACTCAGGTACAAACTTTGAATAGTACCAATACTGAATTGCAAACCCAAAAGGCTGGTTTAGAGTCTGAAAAAGCTTCCTTAAATGAAAAAGTAACTGCGGTAAGTTCTGAAAATAAGAATTTGGCTGATAAAGTTGCTTTGGCTGCCGCTTTGAAAGCAACCAATGTGAAGGTTTATGGGATTACATCAGGTGGTCGTGAAAAAGATAAAGACAAATATCGTTCTGGTAAAGTTGATAAAATAAAGGTGGCCTTTAACTTACCAACCAACAGCCTTACGGCTCAGGAAGAAAAAGACATCTATGTTCGTCTTTTGGGGCCCGATGGTGCCATTATTTCTGATGAAGCTACTGGCTCTGGAATATTCAATTACAACGGACAGCAGGTTGTGTACACTACCAAGCAACCAGTTTTGTACAAAAATAATAATCAATTGGCCGAAATTGTTTATTCAAGAGGGCAAAAATACACTTCTGGAAAATACAATGTTGAGCTGTTTTCTGAAGGCTTTAAAATTGGAGAGGGAACTTTTCAAATAAAATAATAAGTTGAAGCATTTTAAAGAGGCTGAATTTGATAAACAAATTCAGCCTCTTTTTTTTACGAACGGATTCACAGTTAATCATCAATCTCTTTGATTTTTCCAATATTCACGACTATAAAATTTCCTATATTTCCAGGCTTTCTTTTCAAAATTAATTGGCCAATAAGCATGAGCTTCTTTGGCTGAAAGACTTTGAAAAAAGAGGTTGTCGTCTGTTAAATAAAGTGAGGAATATTGACTATTTTGCTTTTCTACCAAATCGGTAAAAGGGAGCTCATTGAATAAAGCCGCATTTGATTTTTGCAATCTAGTTTTGAGCTGAAAACCATAACTATCTTCCTCATTTTCAGTAATTTGCTTTGAAAATTTCCCATCTGAAACCATCTGGGCGTATTCCATATATTGTTTTAAAATTTTTGGACCTTCATTTAAAGTATCCTCCACATTGAGTTG
>JAZKGO010000035.1:27473-36259 GCA_040385875.1 Bacteroidota bacterium | reverse complement strand
AAATTTATGCAAAGTGGTGCTGGGCATGATTCTCAGCATATCGCTTCGATAGCACCCGCTGCAATGATTTTTATTCCAAGTGTTGGTGGTATTAGTCATTCACCTAAAGAATTTTCAACAGCAAAGGATATGGCGAATGGAGCAAATGTGTTGTTGCAAACTATTTTGAATTTGGATAAAGATTTATGATTAATTTGTGGAAATTAAGACAATATTAAGACCTAAGGCATATTACAACATTACATATTTCTCTTTTTAAACAAAAAACAAATTTTAAAAATGAAAAAAGTAAAATCAATTTCCCTATTTATAGTACTGATGAACCTCTTTTCTTTTCAGCTTTTGGCACAAAAAACAAATCAGCCGATTCAATTGGAGCAATTACTTCAGCAGTACTCCAAAGAATATTATGCACTAAATCCACTGGAAGCCACACAGGCAGGTATCAACGATTACAACAACCAAATTGAAATTACCATCAGCGAAGAGTATATAAAAAAAGCAAAAGCGCTCAGTCAAAAATATCTTACCCAATTAGCTGTCATAAACAAAGCAGGCTTATCAGCATCGCAGTTATTAAGTATTGATGTACTTACCTACAAGCTAAAATCAGAAAACGAACGATTAGATAATTCGTTGGGATTTTACAGACCTGTTGATCAATTCGTATTTAGTTTTTCAACCAAGTTTGCAACCTTGGGATCCGGAGCAGGCTTTGTTCCTTTCAATACTGAAAAAGATTATCGGGATTTTATGAGCCGTATGAAAGGTTTCCAGGTATGGGTTGACCAGGCCATTGCAAATATGAAAAAGGGTGTTGGGCAAAACAATACCAATCCAAGAGCTGCAATGCAAAAAGTGCCGCCACAATTAAAACCATTATTTGAAGGTGCTCTAGAGACGAATGTTTTCTATAAACCTTTACTAAAAATACCAAGTGACTTAGATAGTGCGGCTGCCATTCAATTAAAGAAAGATTATACGGCAGTCATTGAAAATAGTATAAAACCTGCGTACAAAAAACTCTATGATTATATTGTTACAGATTATATCCCAAAAGCAAGAACAACATCAGGTCTTTTAAATAATGCTAAGGGCAAGAAAGAATATGAGTTGTGGATAAAATTTTACACAACCACAAACATTACAGCCGAACAAATTTTCAATTTAGGTCTTAGTGAGGTTGCCCGTATTCGCAAAGAAATGGACTCTGTAAAAACACAAGTGGGCTTTAAAGGCGATTTAAAATCATTTTTTGAATATGTGAAAACCGACCCTAAATTTTTTCCATTTAAAACTGAGGAGGAAGTATTGGACAGGTTCAGGAGTTTTCTTGATAAAATGTCGCCACAACTAAAAAGCCTTTTCAATTTAACACCCAAAGCAAAGTTTGAAGTAAGGGCTACTGAAAAGTTTCGGGCTGCTGGTGCGAATGCCCAATACATGCAACCATCAAGAGATGGAACAAGACCCGGCATTTTTTATGAAGTAATTCATGACCCGACTCAATACAATTATTTTGCGATGGAAGATTTGTTTATACACGAAGCCATTCCCGGGCATCACTACCAAGTAGCTATTCAACAGGAAGCCGATATTCCAGAATTTAGAAAAGCTTATTTCACAAGTGCTTTTGGTGAAGGTTGGGCATTGTATGCCGAAAGCTTAGGCAAGGAATTAGGCATGTTCACAGACCCCTATCAATATTTGGGCAGATTAAATGGTGAAATTGAACGGGCTGTCCGATTAGTGGTAGATGCTGGTATCCACTACAAAGGATGGAGCCGTGAAAAAGCCATTGCTTATGTGTTGGTGAATCAACCCGTATCGTCTGTAGAAGCGGAACAACGAATAGAACGGTATATGGTTACAGCAGGACAGGCAGTAAGCTATAAAATAGGTGAGTTAAAAATTATTGAACTGCGTGAAAGAGCAAAAAAGAAACTGGGAAATAAGTTTGACATTAAAGAATTCCACGATGAAGTGTTGAAAGATGGCTGTTTACCGCTGATTATTTTGGAAACAAAAATCAATCGGTGGATAGAAAGTCAAGCAGCTAAAAATTAATAAAATTATGCTTAATCAAACAAACAATTTTCGAAAATGAAAAAAACAATCTACCTTTTTATCTTAGTGATAAATCTGTCTTCTCTTCAGCTTTTGGCACAAAAGAAAAAAGCTAAAAACAAAGTTGAGCCAGCAAAAATCGCAACTCCTGTTTACGATAAATACATTGACGACAACAATGAAGCCCATTTAAAAGAATTTGTGGAGCTGATTTCTATCCCCAGTATTTCATCAATCCCTGCTCACAAAGAAGATGTGGCCAAAGCCGCAGACTGGATTGTAAACAAACTAAAATCCATCGGCATACCAATTGCCCAGACCATGCCTACAGGCGGGCACCCTATTGTGTATGGTAGTTGGGACAAAGCTCCAGGCAAGCCCACAGTGCTTATCTATGCCCATTATGATGTGCAGCCCGTTAAAGAATCAGAGTGGGTTATTCCGCCATTTTCACCAAAAATTATGGATGGAAAAATATTTGGTCGTGGTGCCAGCGATGATAAATCGGGCGTGATGATAAGCATTTGGGCAGTTGAAGCCATGCTGAAAACTGATGGAAAGCTGCCAGTAAACGTAAAGTTTGTATTTGAAGGCGAAGAAGAATCCGGTAGCCCTAATTTTAGAAGCTTCACAGAGGCAAACAAAGAACTCCTAAAGGCCGACTTTGCTGTAAATGCCGACGGTGGTCAGTATGATGAAAATACACCTGAAATACTAATGAGTCTAAGAGGTACAGCAGTAATGGAGTTTAGCATAAAAACCGCTGATACGGATGGCCATTCGGGCCAATTTGGTGGAAAAACGCCCAATTCAGCGGTAATCATGTCGCAAATTATTTCCTCTTTTTATACCAAAGAAGGCAATGTCGCTATTGAGGGCTTTTATGATAAAGTAGTGCCAGCTACAGCCCAAGAAAAAGAAATGATGAAGAAAGTGCCTTACAATAAAGCCGATGATATGAAAATATTAGGCACTACTGCCGAAGCTGGTGACACCACTTTTTCATCATTGGAGCGAGTTTGGTACCGCCCAACGCTTGAAATTATTGGTATGCAAAGTGGCTATACAGCTGCAGAAGGACATTCCAACATCATTCCAGGCAATGCCATGGCCAGAATCACCTGCCGATTGGTAAACAATCAAAATCCTGCCGAAATCCAAGATTTGATTGTAAAACATATCAACAAAAACCTCCCTATTGGTGCCTTGGCCACCTATAAATTTGGGAGAGGAAAAGGCGGTGCCAGCCCCATGAAATTCCCCGCCGACACTAAGGAATATAAATATGTGGCTGAAGTATTAGAAAAAATATATGGCAAACAACCCATCCAAATGGGTACAGGCGGCAGCATTGGCTCTTTACTTTCCATCAAAGAAGTTTTGGGCCTATACACCTATTCTTTAGGCATGGAACTTCCAGACGAAAAATGGCACAGTGCCAATGAGTTTTTCAGGCTTTCAAGCATTAGAAAAGGGCAATTGATTTACTGCTCTTATTTTCATCATTTGGCATATGAAGAGGCTAAATTGAAGAATAAATAAAATGAACAAAGCAAAAATCCCTATCAATACCAAAGCCGCCCTACTATTTTTGGATATTATTTAAAATATAAACCCCCATGAAGAAAACTCTTTTGATACTTTTTTGCCTATTTGTGCTCTTGGGAAATCTATTTTCTCAAACCAAACCATCCCCTAAAACTGAACTTCCAACAGCTCTGAATGGTATATTTACCAGTGAGCAAGTTGCGTCTGTTTCAGAAGTTTACGCCAATAATTGTGCTTCTTGCCATGGAAGAGACTTGAGAGGAACTGAGGGCGGAACGGCTTTGGTTGGAGAAAGATTCCAAACCAAATGGAAAAATAAAAGTCTAAGGGAATTGTATGTTTATACCAAAACCACCATGCCCAAAACACAGCCCAACTCTTTTGATGAAAAAACCTATACCTCTTTGATTGCATTTATACTCAATGCAAACGGCTTTCCTGCTGGTGAAAAGCCTTTATCTTTCAAAAGCAGCACAGAGAAAATCGTGATGGGTATGGCACCGCCATCTAGAGTAAGTTTAGGTTTTAAACCGGCAATTGTAAACAACAAACCAAAAACCATAGAAGCCGACTGGAAACAGCACCGAGGAGATTTTGCCAGCACCAATTATTCTGCTCTAGAACAAATTAATGAAGAAAATGTAGACCAAATGAAAATAGCTTGGCGATGGAAAACCGATAATTTTGGCCCAAACCCCGAGTTTTATTTCAAATCCACACCTTTAATGGCCAATGGTATATTGTACACTACAGCTGGCCTGAGCAGAAGCATAGCGGCTATTGATGCCGAAACTGGTGAAACACTTTGGACTTTTAGGCTGGACGAAAAAGAGCGGAAAGCCTATGTACCGAGGCAAAACTCAGGCCGAGGCGTGGCCTATTGGGAGGATAAACTAAAAGGAAATGATAAGATTGTTTTTGTGTCACCGAGTTTTCAATTGGTGGCTTTGGATGCCAAAACAGGTCATTTGGTGAGTGATTTTGGTGAAAATGGAATTGTGGATTTGAAAAAAGGCATGGATAGTCAGTTGGATCCGATGACCTCCACCATCGGCTCTACGTCTCCGCCCATTATTGTTAATGATGTAATTGTGATAGGTTCGAGTTTTCCTGTTGGCTTGGCTCCTACTTCAAAAAGTCAGGTGAGAGGCGATATTTTGGGTTATGACATAAAAACAGGCAAAAAAATCTGGACTTTTCACACCATTCCGCAATCGGGTGAGCTAGGAAACGAAACTTGGAAAGAAGAAAGTTGGAAATATACAGGTAATGTTGGAGCTTGGGCACCACTCACTGCCGACCAGGAGTTGGGCTATGTTTATCTTCCGATAGAAGCTCCCACTGGCGATTTTTATGGTGGTCATCGTCCAGGAGATAATCTATTTTCGCAAAGTTTGGTTTGCCTAAATGCCAAAACAGGCGAAAGAGTTTGGCATTATCAATTGGTGCATCACGACATATGGGATTATGATTTGCCCGCTCCACCAATCTTGGTTGATATTAATGTGGGCGGAAAATCCATAAAAGCGGTGGCACAAGTAACCAAGCAAGCTTTTACCTTTGTTTTTGATAGAATTACGGGTCAGCCAGTATGGCCCATAGAAGAGCGAAAGGTTCCAAAAAGCAGTGTTCCCGGGGAAATCACCTCGCCTACCCAGCCCTTTCCAACTAAACCTGTGCCGTTTGACAGGCAAGGATATTCAGAAGATATTTTGGTAGATTTTACACCTGAAATAAAAAAAGAAGCACTAAAAATTGCGGCGAAGTTTCATAAAGGCTCTTTGTACACACCCATAAATCTGTACAATCCACCAAAAGAATTGGGAACTTTGATGATACCCGATGCGGTGGGTGGAGCCAATTGGCAAGGTGGTGTTTTTGATCCTGAAACTGGAATATTATACGTTTCCTCCAGCACAGTTTTAAGGCCGATGAGTATTGAGGCCTCCCCCATAGGCACTTCCGATATGGATTATGTGGCATTTTTGGGTTCTTCACGTATTGGGCCTTTTGGTTTGCCTTTGGTGAAACCTCCTTATGGTAGAATCACTGCCATAGACCTGAACAAAGGCGAACACAAATGGATGGTACCCAACTCAGACACTCCAGAATGGGTGAAAAACATTCCAGCTTTGAAAGGCATAAAAATTCCAAGAACTGGCTCACCCGAGCGAGTGGGTATGTTAGTTACCAAATCACTGCTATTTGCTGGTGAGGGTTCTGGTTTGTATGCTTCGGATGGTGGAGGCGGCAAAATATTTAGAGCTTACAATAAAGCAACAGGAAAGATAATTTCGGAAATAGAACTACCTGCAAACCAGACTGGTGTGCCCATGACCTATTCCATTAATGGAAAACAATACATTGTGGTGGCTGTTGGGGCGGTTGGTCATCCAGGAGAATTGGTGGCCTTGTCGGTAAAATAAAATATTAATATCCCCTATTGAAAAATGAAAAAACTGCATTGGATATAGAAAAAACACCACTCCCAATCATTTGGACGGTTTGTGGTGAATACTTTTCATGGGTAGATTAAACGAGATTATTCTAATAATCCAATCTCTTAAGTATTAAATAGAGAAACAAATTTTGGTTTTGTTTACAATCAAAATTTTTTGATACTTTTGTATAAATAATTGATTTTAAACCTATTAAATTTTTACTAATGAAAATCTCAAAGTCTCTTTTTTTTATAATTTGCTTATTGTTTGGCAACCAAATCCTCGCACAAACAATAGGTACTTTTAATTCGGTACAGCCCTCAGCACAAACACAAAATCTTGTGTTGCCCTCTACCCATACTTTTCAAAAAATTATTCAGACTGGTAATGCTTTGACTACAGGAGGCACTTTGGGTAGTTCATTGGATTTTACAGGTTATGTGCCTATTGGTGGCAGTAGTACAAATGGCTATTTATCAATCAGTAGCGAAAGCACTCCAGCTCAAGTTTCAATTTTAACAATGGATTTCAATGGTGCCACGAACCTTTGGAATACTTCCAATAGTGGGAAAGTAAATTTCCCACTCAATGATATTGGCAATGTAGATCGGTTTTGTTCGGGAACAGTTACCCCCAATGGCACAATAATGGTAGCAGAAGAATCAGTAGCTGCTGGTGATGCCAATGGCGATGGCTATCAAGATGCTGGTTGGATTATTGAAATAGATCCCGCCACCAAAACAGTAATCAATCAGGATGCGAGCGGAGGCGTGGATAAAATTTGGGCGATAGGTAGGCATACACATGAAAATGTGGCCATGCTCAATGATAGATCTTTACTTTATACAGGGGCCGATGCTAATCCAACTGGCTTTTTATACAAATTTATACCGATTACACCTGGCGTTTATACCAGCGGTACGCTTTATGTTTTAGTAACAAATAGTTCGCTTGGTACAGGATCATGGGTGCAAGTTCCCAATACTACTATTACTGAACGAAACAATGTAGCCAGTGCAAGTACAGCTTTGGGTGCTTATAATTTCAACGGAATTGAAGATGTAGAAATTGGTCCGGATGGGAAAGTTTATTTTGCCGCTAAAGGACCTGGAGTAATCTATAGATTCAATGACAATGGCCTCACAGTGAATAACTTAGAAGTATTCGTAGCCTCTACTAATTATGATGTGGATGGTGCAGGGCCTTATGCTCCCGAAGCTTGGGGAATAGGTAATGACAATTTGGCTTTTGATGGCGATGGCAACTTGTGGGTTTTGCAAGATGGCAGTAGAAATCATATTTGGGTGGTTGGACCCACCCATACCCCAGCCACTCCCGCTGTCAAGTTATTTGCCACCACGCCTTTGGGATCGGAGCCTACAGGCATCACCTTCTCGCCTGACTTTAAATATTTATTCATGTCGTTTCAGCATCCAAGCACTTCCAACACGGCTACTCAACTGGATGCCGAAGGCAATAATTTTGTGTTTAATAATCATACAACCCTTGTAATCTCTCGAAAAGAATTTTTGGGGATTACCCCGTGCAATGCCCCAACAGGCTTAGCCGCTTCAAATGTTACCACCAATTCTGCCACTTTAAGCTGGTCAGCGGCAATAGGCAGTCCTGTTAGCTATACGGTTGACTATAAAGCATCTAGCTCTGCGACTTGGATCAATTTGGTGACGGCAACAACCAATCTTTCGGCTAACCTTAGCGGATTGGCAGCCAGCACGCTCTATAATTTTAGGGTGAAAACGAACTGTAGCTTAAATACCAGTAGTTATGCTTCAGCCAATTTTACAACCAGCACTCCGCCCAATACCTGCCCAGGAATTTACGATGTCAGTACGAATGGTACTACCGCTGGAGCGGCAACCATTCCATTAAATACAAATGTGAATGGTACTGTTTCAGTAAAAAATGATAATGACTATTACAAGTTTATCATTACAACTGGTGGTACTATTACCCTAACATTAACTACTTTGCCTGCCAATTATAATTTGACTTTATTGAATTCAGCTGGCTCTCAAATCGGAATTTCTCAAAATAATGGAACCGCAAATGAGA
This sequence comes from Bacteroidota bacterium, assembly GCA_040385875.1. Taxonomy (GTDB): domain Bacteria; phylum Bacteroidota; class Bacteroidia; order Cytophagales; family Spirosomataceae; genus JANMZR01. The sequence continues at coordinate 28,130 of JAZKGO010000035.1, read as the reverse complement.
CAATTAATGCGACAGTAGCTGCTGGAACTTATTATGCGAGAGTTTTACCAAAAGGCAATACTAGTAATGCTACCATTTGCTATACTCTTCGGGTTGCTACGGGTACCGCAGCAAGAGTCGGGGCAGTTTACTCTCCTGAAAATCAATTACTTGATGATGAAAAATCAGATTTGGTCGCTGTTTTCCCAGTGCCTGCGAAAAATATCTTAACCATCGAGATTAAAGATTTAAAAGACGAAGCTGAACTGAACATTCTCAACGTTCTGGGGAAAGTTTTGCTTAAGCAAAACACAAAAACAAAGATTACTGAGTTGAATATTGAAAGCCTAAATTCAGGGATGTATATTTTGAATATTAATCGGGATGGTAAGAGCAAGAATCTAAAGTTTTTGAAAGAATAGTCAATTGCTTGATAGCAGAAAAAAGGCATGGTTAAAATCTATTTCAGCCATGCCTTTTATTTTTGTCTCTTTATGGTTTCACGGCTCCCTTCACAACTTTGCCGTGTTTCATCACAAAATCTACATTTTGCAAAAGAGAAATGTATCGCAACACATCGCCTTTTACAGCAATAATATCGGCAAATTTGCCCTCGCTGACGGTTCCATATTTATTTTCAACACCCATCATCTTTGCTGGCCAATAAGTGGCTGCTTT
>JAZKGO010000035.1:24176-27373 GCA_040385875.1 Bacteroidota bacterium | reverse complement strand
TTCCATATTTATTTTCAACACCCATCATCTTTGCTGGCCAATAAGTGGCTGCTTTTATGGTGTACATGGGGTCAAACTTAAATTTATTGACCCATACATCTAACTCATTCCAAGTGGATTGGCAATGAAATTTCATTGGAATACCGCTGTCTGTTCCAATTAATAATACGGCACCGGCTTCTTTAAGCTGATTGATTTTTTTCTCTAAAGTCGGTTTTCTGATGGGGGTAAGCTGAAAATAAGACATTCGTCCAGGAAACTTTAATGAGGCTTCAATGTCGTCGATAATTCTTTGAGGGAGTCCCAAATGCCAGCAGTCGCTATCCAATTTTTCAGGATTATCTCTCACATATTCATAATTGTATAATCCTTCTACAGTTGGAGTCCAAAACAGTGGACCAACATTCATTTTTGCCGATCTTTCTTTAATCATATCGATGATGTCGTCAGGATATTCTGGTGCTGAACTGAGCCCAGTATGTTCAAAATTATCAACACCAGCTTTGAGACCCACTCTTATTTCATTGGGTCTATGACTATGGGCTACCACTTTAAGATTGTATTTATGTGCTTGATCTACAATGGCTTGCACTTCCTCAAAAGCCATTTCATCTTGGTCAATCAACTTGATACAGTCGACTCCAGCCTTTGCTAATTTATCCACTTTAGCTTTTGCATCTGCCACGCCATTGATTCCCCATCGGAAAGCCTCTGTGCCAGGGTATGGCTTATGTTGTAAAAAAGGCCCTGACATATACATGGTAGGTCCTGGAATAAGCCCTTTATTAATCTTATCCCTCACATTGATACTCGCTTCAAGAGGTGCTCCAAGGTCACGGGCACTTGTCACTCCCGCCATTAGCAATTGCAATGCGGAGGAAGGCATTATGGTTGATTCGAATTCATTGATATAGGTGGCATCCCAATGAGTATAATCACTATGGCCATTAATCATAAGATGTACGTGCATATCCCATAAGCCTGGCATTACCGACATACCCTCTGTTGAAATAATTTCCGCCCCAGCTGGTATTGTAATACTTCCTTGGCTTCCTACCGCTACAATTTTATCGTTTTCAATTATTATCACGCTATTCTGGATGGGACCTCCTCCAAAGCCATCAATCAAAGTGCCCCCCACTAGCACTTTTACCTGAGCATTCACTTGGCTAATAAGCATAAACAGAAGCATATAAAGTGCAATTTTGCGCATAGTATTTTGTTTTGTTTGTTTATCAAATATAGGAAATTTTGTAAAAGAAATAGGATTAGATTCTTTAAATTAACCTAATTCTACCTTTTGAAAAATCAAAGCCAAATGAAAATAGAATTCATGTATATTTGAATAGTTAAAACCTAGGAAATAAAAACAATTGAAAGCTTTCTCTTCAATCAAGAGATAATTGATTACAAGTTTTATCTAAATTAATGAATGGCGAAAATAGGATTTTTTTTCAAAAAATATTATCCAATTATCCTATTGGTTTTAGCTATCTCTATCACTCTGGATTCAATTTTCCCAATAAAAATTGCTCCCAACTATTCCACTACTATTTATGATTCTGAGGGGAGGCTGATTCACAGTTTTTTGAATAAAGAGGATAAATGGAGGCTGCCCATCACCCAAAATGAAATTTCAGAAAAGCTTGAAAAGGCCATTTTATTTAAAGAAGACCGTTGGTTTTATTACCATTTTGGTATTAATCCACTGGCTATTGGGAGAGCCGCATTTAGAAACCTAACAACTGGTAGGCGGACCTCTGGGGCAAGTACGATTTCGATGCAAGTGGTAAGATTGCTACAACCCAAAAGCCGAACTTTTGCCAACAAAATAATTGAAATGATTCAGGCCATTCGGCTGGAACTCAATTATTCAAAAAGTGAAATTCTGCAACTTTATTTAAGCATCACTCCCTATGGCTCAAATATTGAAGGCATCAAATCAGCTTCTTTTTTATACTTCAAAAAAAGCCCTAAGCTCTTAAGTTTAGGTGAAATTGCAAGCTTGACAATTATCCCCAATAGGCCCTCAAGTTTGCGTTTGGGCGATAATAATTCCTATATTCAATTGCAAAGAAATAAATGGCTAAAAAGTCTTTTAGGTAAAAATATTTTTGAAGAAACTGCCATTATCGATGCCATGACTGAGCCATTGAATGCCAAAAGAAATGAAGCTCCTCATTTGGCTCCTCATTTTTGCAATCGCCTTTTTGAAAGAGATAAAAATATTTCGATAATTAACAGCAGTTTGGTTTTGGCTAAACAACAAAAACTTGAACTAATCACTAAAAATTATGTGCAACGAATCATCGGTTTTAATATTAAAAATGCTGCTGTATTGGTTTTGAATAACCAAACAAATAGGGTGGAGGCTTATATAGGTTCTGCCGATTTTAACAGCCGTTTAGATGGAGGACAAGTAGATGGTATTCAGGCCATTAGGTCACCAGGAAGTACTTTGAAGCCCTTGCTTTATGCCACAGCTTTTGATATGGGCATAACCAGCCCGAAAGCGATTATTAATGATGTGCCCACAAATTTTATGGGTTTTGAACCTGAAAATTTTGATCAACAATTTCATGGAAAAGTTACCATGGAATATGCGTTAGCCAACTCCCTCAATATCCCTGCTGTAAAATTATTGAAAGAAGTATCCACTCCTATTTTTATAGATCGATTGAAAAAAGCGGATTTTTTAGCTGTTAAACAAAATTCATCAAAATTAGGCCTTTCTCTAATTTTAGGTGGCTGCGGCACTAGTTTAGAAGAGCTAACAACCTTATTTTCGGCTTTTGCAAAAAAAGGAATTTTAATAAAGCCTTCGTTTTATAAACTTGCTGAAATCAAAGAGAATGGTTCACAAATTGTTTCAGAGGAAGCAGCTTATATTATCACTAAAATCTTAAATCAGGTCACTCGCCCCGACTTGCCCAATAACTACGATTATACTTATCGAATGCCCAAGATTGCCTGGAAAACTGGTACCTCATTTGGCAAAAAAGATGCTTGGAGCATAGGCTATAATGCCAAATATACAGTTGGGGTTTGGGTGGGAAATTTTTCGGGGGAGGGGGTTGCTGAATTATCCGGAGCAAATATTGCCACGCCTCTATTGTTTGAGGTATTCAATGCGATTGATTATAATGGCCAATCCAACTGGTTCCAAATACCTAAAGCATTGGAAATGAGAAAAGTAT
>JAZKGO010000035.1:14867-24076 GCA_040385875.1 Bacteroidota bacterium | reverse complement strand
AATGGCCAATCCAACTGGTTCCAAATACCTAAAGCATTGGAAATGAGAAAAGTATGTGCAGAATCTGGTGCCGTACCCAATACATTTTGCCATCACCAAATACTGGATTATTATCGGCAAGGCGTCAGCAATGCCAAACCTTGCGAGCATATGAAAGCGGTAATTGTAAATGCCATGGAATCCACATCCTATTGTAAAACCTGCCAACCCAATACGGGTACTCATGAGAAATTATATGCCAATCATGCCCCAGAATTATTGAGCTATTTCGAAAGTCATCATATTTTTCATGAGAAAATCCCTGCTCATAACCCATTGTGCACGAGACTGTTTGGCAATAATAAACCACCAAAAATAGTCTTTCCTGTGGATGGTTCTGAGTACTTTTTTGATCAACTAGAAAATCAAAAATTATTGCTCAACTGTCAGGTTGACAGCGATGTTGTTTTTGTAAATTGGTATATCAACGACCAGTTTTTACAAAAAGCAAAAGCATCGGAAGGGATTTTTTTCACTCCAAAAGCAGGTAAAAATAAAATCTCTTGTGTAGATGATAAAGGTCGAAATGTAGATATTGAGGTGTTGGTGAGGTATTAAACGACCACCAGTGTTAACAAAATCAAAAAAAGAAAATTCAACAATGCATAAATAAATATGGTGAGAAAACTATTTTGGGGTCTAATTTCTGCTTTTACAATTGTCCTTGTTTGGATAAACTTAAACTTACATTCAGAGAACTTCACCAAAAATGAAAAACAATTAGATGTAATTTTGCAATTAAATTTTTTGGGTAATGAGCTGAAAAATAATAATTTGGGAGAGCGTATGCAAGAACTTTTTCCAGAAGGATTTGTATTTATTAATGCTTTATATGGACTTTCATGGTGCGAGTTAGCTTTTTCAGATTCAACAAATGATAAAAAAATAAAAGCAAAAGCACTCAAAGAGGCATTATTCGCTTATAACGAAATTAATTCAGATAAAGCCAAATCAATATTTGATAGTCATTTGACTCCCGAAAAAGGAATTTTCTATATTGGTTGGAATAATTATCTTTTATCTAAAATTTTAAGTTTGGACACCTCTTTTGTTGATTACGATAAATATGAAAATATATTTATTGATCAGAGTGAATTAATTTCAAATAGCTTAAAGGAAAGTAATTCTCCATTTTTACAATCCTATCACAATCAAACTTGGCCAGCAGATATGTTTGTGGCAATGGCATCAATAAGTAATTATGATAAGATTTTTAAACCAAAATATAAAAATGAAATTTCCGAATGGATTAATGGTGTTAAGTTAAATCTAGATCCAAAAACAAAATTGATTCCACATAAAGTGAATCCAAGAACTGGAGGAACTATTGAAGGACCGAGAGGCAGTTCAATTAGCTTGATAATTAGACTATTAGCTGAAATTGAGCCTAATTTTGCCAATGAACAATATGAACTTTATAAAACGAATTTTGTAATTACAACTTTAGGTCTACCATCTATTTGTGAATATCCTAAAGGACAATTTGGGGAGACAGATATTGATTCTGGTCCTGTAATATTCGGTGTTGGGTTTTCTGGAACAATTGTCTCTATTGGCACATACTCAATGTTAGGTGACTCAGAATTAGCAGAAATGCAATACAAAACAATAAACGCTTTTGGATTTAGTAATAAGTTTGGAAACGAAAAAAAATACATCTTTGGTCTTTTACCAATAGCTGATGCTTTTATCGCATGGGGAAGGGCGTCAGGATTAAATCAGTCCAACATATCAAATTCATCCTCAAATGGCTGGAGAGTTAAATTTCATATAATCTCATTTTTGGTTTTAACAATACTATGGTTACTTCTGTATTCTAATAAAATAATTAGTAAATTCAAAGAGTTGGCAAAAGAGTCGAAATAGAAATTTTAAAGTCAATCAATGGTTTTTCTCATTTGTTCTAAATCACCTTCCCAAATATTGCTTCCCCAAAGTTTTGCTAATTCTTGCATCTTGGTTTTAATTTGAGAATCTTTGAGATGTTTCTTTTTAGCCTTTTCAATTGATGCGATTAGTTTCTTTTTCATGCATTAAAATTAACCAAAATCTAACTATAAATTTGCTGTTCTAGGAATTTGGATGTTTAATTTTTAAATTTACATTTTGCCAAAATATCTAAAATGGACTTCAAACTTACTTCAGAATACGTACCCACGGGCGATCAACCACAAGCAATTGTGAAGTTGGTGGAAGGAGTTGAGAATGGGGAAAAGTCCCAAACTCTATTAGGGGTAACGGGTTCTGGCAAAACATTTACGGTTGCCAATATCATCGCTCAAACGAATAAGCCCACTCTTGTTTTGAGTCATAATAAAACTTTGGCCGCCCAACTTTACGGCGAGTTTAAAACCTTTTTCCCTGAAAATGCAGTAGAATATTTTATCTCTTATTACGACTACTATCAGCCCGAAGCTTTCATTGCTTCTACCAATACTTATATTGAAAAGGACCTTTCAATTAATCAAGAAATTGAAAAGCTAAGGCTGGCCACTACTTCCTCATTGATGAGTGGACGTAGAGATATTATTGTAATAGCCTCTGTATCATGTATTTATGGTATGGGTAATCCTGATGAATTTAGGAAAGGGATTATGAATGTGGCAATTGGGGATGTGGTTTCTCGCAATCAATTTTTGTATCGATTAGTGGAAATATTATATTCTAGAACGGATGCAAATTTTACAAGAGGCACTTTTCGAGTAAAAGGAGACACCGTAGATATTAACCTCCCCTATGCTGATTTTGGCTACCGATTTATCTTTTTTGGTGACGAAGTAGAGGCCATTCATCGCATTGATACAGATACCGGAAAGCGAATCGCCGACGAAAAAATTGTGGCTATTTTCCCAGCAAACCTTTTTGTAACGGGTCGTGATGTGTTGATGGGAGCTATTTCAAGTATTCAGGATGATTTGGTGGGACAAATAAAATATTTTGAAAAAGATATGCGCCTTTTGGAGGCCGACCGTATCAAACAGCGCACCGAATTTGACATGGAAATGATGCGTGAAATCGGCTATTGCTCTGGCATTGAAAACTATTCTCGCTATTTTGATCGTCGTCAACCAGGCCAACGGCCCTTCTGTCTGCTAGACTTTTTTCCAGAAGATTTTTTGCTGATTGTAGATGAAAGTCATGTGACTCTGCCCCAAGTAAGAGCTATGTGGGGAGGGGACCGATCCAGAAAAGAAGCACTGGTTGACTACGGCTTTAGGCTACCTAGTGCGCTGGATAACAGGCCATTAACTTTCCAAGAATTTGAAGACATCGTTGGGCAGACCATCTATGTTTCGGCCACTCCGAGTGATTATGAGCTTCGAAAATCGGAAGGTGTGGTAGTGGAACAAATCATTCGCCCGACTGGATTGTTGGATCCTGTGATAGAGGTAAGGCCAAGCTTGAATCAAATCGATGACCTTTTAGACGAAATTAATGGCAGAGTTAAAAAAGATGAAAGAGTGCTGATAACCACCATTACTAAAAGAATGGCGGAAGAAATGAGCAAATATTTAGATAGAGTGGGGGTGCGAAGTCGTTATATTCATTCGGAAATAAAGTCGCTGGAAAGGGTAGAAATACTTCGTGAACTCCGGCTGGGTATTTTTGATGTGTTGGTGGGGGTAAATTTATTGAGAGAGGGGCTCGACTTGCCCGAAGTTTCATTGGTGGCCATCATGGATGCCGATAAAGAGGGGTTCTTGCGTGATACCCGATCGATGATACAAACCATTGGCCGTGCGGCTCGTAACGAAAATGGTAAAGTATTAATGTATGCCGACAAAATAACTGAATCGATGCGGGTGGCTATCGATGAAACCAACCGACGACGTGCCAAACAAATTGAATACAATGCTGCCAATGGAATCGTACCAAAAACCATCCTCAAAAGCCGAGAAGCCATATTGGAACAAACTTCAGTAGCTGATATGATTGGCAAGCATTCGAAGAAAAACTATTATGTAGAGCCGGAAGAACTGAACCTTGCTGCCGACCCAATAGTAGCTTTTATGAGTAAAGACCAGCTACAAAAACAGATTGTGAAAGTACAAAAAGATATGGAAAAAGCCGCCAAAGAACTCAACTTTATGGATGCTGCAAGGCTCAGAGATGAGATGTTGGCCTTGCAGAAATTGGTTTAAGTTTTATTCGGATTGCAAATCCTTTTTAACTGAGGCCGACATTGCAAATGTCGACCAGCCTTGATATAAGATTTCAGCTTATAGCTGTCTTTTGAAAAAAGACCACGCCTCTAAATGTACATCAATATCATTGGGGTAATCATGCTTTCCACCAATTACTTTTAGTAAGGTCACTTCTGGTTTTTTCCGTTTTTTATAGGTGTATTTTTCGATCGTTTTGCCATCTTTGGGATCAGTGTCGGGCAGTGAAACCATTGTTGGACTAGCCTTATAACCAGCCAGTTGTGACCAATATTGCAGGGTTCTGTCAGTAGAACGGACATAACCATAATTGTTGCCCGCTCCCAAAATCACCTCACCCCCTTCGTAGGGATTGATTTTATCCAAGGTCCCGTTTACAATCATCACGGGGATTGCGATTCGCTTTTCGGTACAATCTAAATTATTGGTATCTGGCAAATTAGCAATAAGTGCTGTAATCGCTCTGAATCGCTCAGGCATCATGAGGGCTAGTTTATAAGCCATATGGCCGCCTCCTGATGTGCCCACCACAAAAACTTGTCGAGCGTTTATCTGGTTATTTTTCTTGAAATATTCTATCATATTTTCAAAAAAAGCATTGTCATTGATATCCAAAATATTGGCTTCTGATTTTGCTATTTTACGACATTCATTCCAATATTTTTTATAGCCATCAGGATACACCAAAGTGATGTTTTCATCAGAGGCAATTGCCTCTAATTTTGCGGTTCTCTTTCTCATTTGTTGTCCATCACCATTTGAGCCATGCAACACAAATACTAAGCTGGAGTTGGGCTGGCTGCTTTTCAAAAAATGGAAGCTTCGATAATTCCCTTCGATTAGTAGTGAATCATGAATAATCTGGCAATTACCTGACAATGAAAGAGTTAATAGAATAAATAAGACTTTATTTAGCATGATATAGGTTTAATTTATTTCTAAAATTAATACAAAAGAGTAGATTTTACCTTTTTTTCATCGAAATAAAAACATTATTCCTTGATCTCAAACACGTAATTTCCAGAAGCCAAAGTCATTTTAACCTGGCCATTTTCAACACTTAAATTACTGATTCCATTTAAGGCTGACAACGCTTTTCCGCTTTCCTTCACTTGACTGATTGCTTTTGCCGGCAAGTAAAGAATAGCATCGGTGTTGGCAGGAATAGTCGTTTTATAAATCAATTTATTGCCTTCATAGCTCCATTCGCTATTTATTTTTCCATAAACGGAATCATAAAAACCTTTTGCAAAAGTCATTACTTTATCAGGATCAGGTGTAGGTTTTAAAATGATTTGTTTGAAAGCAGCTTTTTCCGGACTTCTTTGAATACCCAGCGAATAATTGTACATCCAAGACGATACCGCTCCAAACGAATAATGGTTAAATGAATTCATACTGTTATTGCCGCCAAATCCATTTTCAACCGTATAAGAATTAAGTCTTTCCCAAATCGAAGTAGCACCGTTTACCACAGAATACAACCAAGACGGATAGCTTTTTTGTTGTAAAAGTCGGTAAGCATTGGCATGATTGCCGTTTTCAGAAAGGGCCTCCGAAATAGAGGCTGTCCCAATAAAGCCGGTCATTAATGAATATTCAGGCCTTTCCACCCCTTCATCGTCTTTGTTTTTACGAAGGAGTGCTTCGTTCAAATATTTGATTGCGAAAGGCTTGTTTTCCTCATTAAATAATCCCAAATCTAAAGGAATCGCATAAGAAGCTTGCGTATCAACCAAAATCCCTTTGTCAGATTTTTCTTCAGTTGGTCGGGCACTTGGCGGGCCCATTCGACCTGTTTTTAAGCCTGATTTTACGGTTTTGTGAGTAGTTTTATCAACATAAATCTCGTTGAAAGCTTTTTTAATTTCATCATACCTTGCTTTAAAAGCAGCAGCATCTTCCGGTTTATTTAGAACGGTGGCCACTTTATTCATAATCTCTAAATCATAGGCAAAATAGCTCATCCAAAACTCAGTATTGTCATTTTTGCCGTTTTCCGGACTTAGCCAGTCGCCCAAAGGCCCTTCGTTCAAAATACCCGTATTTTTGTCAATCTTAGTTTCTAAAAACGCCATATAACGTTTCATGGCGTCGTAATGTTCTTTCAACAATTGTACATCGCCATATTGCTGATACGTTTCCCAGGCCACTGTTAAGCCCGCACTTCCCCAGAGTGTCCCGCCAAATCCTCCTCCCATTGGGGCCACATCAGTAAATCGGCCAGATTCGGCTTGCACATCCCTCATGGCTAAAAGGTGCCTCCTCAAAAATAAATCAGAATTGGTAAGATAGGTAGCCGATTTTGAAAACACTGAAATGTCGCCACTCCAGCCCATGCGTTCATTTCGGGCAGGTGTATCTGTCGGAATGGATAGGAAATTACTTCTCAACGACCAGGTAATATTTTTCCAAAGTTTATTCACCAATTCGTTGGAGGTTTCATAAGACGAGCTCAGGTCTTTTACCGAACTGATCACTAAACCTTTTACATCGGTAATTGGAAGGGCTTGGTCAATTCCTGTAATTTCAAGATAACGATACCCATGAAAAGTAAATCTAGGTTGAATGATTTCGTTGCCTCCTTTTAAAATATAAGTGTCTTGCGTGAGGGCTGCTCTGATGTTTTCCATCATGACCATGCCTACGTTTTCTCCGTATTCTTTCAAATTAGGGTATTTTACTTCGGCATAGCGCAACACTATTTGTTGTCCTTTTTTGCCATTTTTAATCTGAATTTGCGGAACGCCTACCATATTTTGAGCCATGTCGTATACAAAAACTTTCGGACGAACCTCCTCCACTTTTTGGGCAATCATCGTTTTCACAATACTGGCATTGTCGCCCATTTGTCCAATTATTTTCAAATCATTGTATTTAAAGGATGACTTGCGACCCTGAGCGTCTGTAAAATCACCCATATAAGCGGTGCCTTCCAATGGCACTTCAACGGCAGGTTTCCACGCACTTTCGTTATAAGCGGCAGTTGACCAATCTTTGATTCCAGCTTCTTTATTGGCATCATATACTTCCCCCTGAAAATAGCTGCCGTAACGAATCGGCCCATCATTGAAAAGCTTCCAATCAGTTGGTTTTGAGGCAATTATCTGTTCAGAACCATCGACATAAGTAATCACTAATTTGCTTAAAAGAGATTGCCTATCGCCAAAATAATTCCAGGATTCCCCGCTGAAAGTGATATTTCCGCTCCACCAGCCTTCGCTCAACCAGGCACCCATCGCATTCTTTTGACCTTGTTTTATTGAGTTGGTTACATCATAAGTTTGGTACATATGGTTTTTATTGTACTGGGTCAGGCCCGGATTAAAGTAATCGTTACTTACCCGACTGCCGTTCAAATACATTTCATAAATACCTCTTGCCGTTACATACAATCTGGCAGCTTTAATGGTTTTGGATTGTGTGGCAAACGTAGTTCTCAGCATTGGAGCCGCATTTTTACTTGGGTTAGCTAAAATTAAAGCTCCACCACTCACTTTGTAAGTATTGTTTTCGATGGATAAAAGATTATTTTTAAAAATTCCTTCATAGTTGCCAGAAAGTTTTTCTGTAAATAAAGTATTCGAAGGAAAACGATAATTTTTGATTTCCACTTCTGAAAAGTGAGCAACCTGATTGGCATTGGTTTGAAAACCGATATCAGCCAACATGGGAAAACTGATGAAATTATTGCCGCTGCCCACTGGATTGAGGTTGATACCTCGTGGACCAAATTGTGAGGGTGGTCCTTCCACTTTTAAGGCCAGTTTATTGTCTTTCTCTTTTCCATCAATGAAAAATTCGAACAGACCAAAGTTGCATTCCACAAAAACTTTGTGTTTCTCAAATTTATTGGCCTGATTAATCAATTTTTGAGGAATTTCAAATGTTTTAACTGGCTTCTCTTTTGAGTCACTTTTATCATAACCCACTCGATAAATATTCAATTTTGCCAATCCATCTGCTGCTTCAGAAACGGTTGAAATATCCAACTCTAAAGAGATATAACTCTGATTTTTCGCATTTTCTACTCCTTGAATATTCAAGTCTTTATCCATCAAACGGGCATCATTTCCGCCAAAAAGAAAAGCCGCTTTGGTTGAATTGGAGGATTTATCCAACTGAACGCCATATTGAAATTTATAAACCGACAAATAATGCGAATAAAGCACCAAATCCTCGTTTCCGCCACCTATCCATTTGGCACCAGACCAACCTGATAAATCTGGATTGGAATTCATCAAACCCGTTTCGAACCAAGAACTTTTCGAAGCTGTTTTGTTAAAATTATCCCAAACGGTTACTTTCCAAGTATATCGAGTGGTGGCTTTTAATGAGATGCCCATATACTCAATCCCATGTGAAAGGTCAGAATTTACTTTTTTGGTGTTCCAAACGATTTGGTTTTTTGCATCTGAAACCACAATTTGATAGGCTTTTTGAAAATAACCTCTTTTTGCATCCAAGGCTTTCATTTGCCAGCTAAAATGCGGATTGGTAATATCTATCCCTAAAGGTTTTTCTTGGTAATCGACCTTTAAGTTATCGATTGTAACATTGGCGAAAACATTTCCTATAATCGAAATGATGAACAGAAATGTGAAATTTAATTTTTTCATTTTGAGGGGTAAAGCTTAATTTTACTAATTTGTAAATTGATAAATGGTTTGATTTTTTTCTCTAAAGGGCTGATTATAATTCTTTTATCGCAATGTTGCGAAACTTAATGGCGGCATTGGGCTTCCAGCTGGATAAGGGCATACCGCTACCCGCCGCCGAAGAATAAACAGCAGTCCAATGGCATTGCAAAGCAATCATTCCTTCGGTAGCCTCGGCTATAAAGTCGTTTTTAGGTTGCTGAACGTCCCACATTTGAGTGTCATTAATCCACAAAGTCAGATGAGGAATCTCCCCCTCCATCCGCACCCGAAAGGAATTCCAATCGCCAGCCCGCCAAACTTTTTCACGGTCAACAGCTTTGGCTCCTTTGCTGGGATTGATTCTTTC
>JAZKGO010000035.1:6982-14767 GCA_040385875.1 Bacteroidota bacterium | reverse complement strand
GCATAATTTTAGACTATTTATTTAGCTTCACAGAAGAGGTTGAGGTTGGTGAGGTCACGGCAGCCGCCAACTTAACTTAACTTAACCTTTTCCAATGGGTTGAAACCCATTGTTACAATATTTAAACATCCCCCTGGGACTTTTAAAAGCTCGATATTTTCCCTGCCTGTGGCGGATATCCTCTCCCGCAATTTTCTATTGAACCTGCCGTAATTAACCATTTATCATTCATCATTATTTAACTTCCATTACAATCCGAAAGCCCACATCATATTTACTTCCTGGACCAGCCGCATGGGTCATATAGGTGGCATTTTTTACATCACCATAAAAAGGAGCTCCTTTCAAAACATGCTCTTTACCGGATTTTGGTGGGATCGGATCAGCAAAAATCTTTTCATTATAATAGTCCTGCACCCACTCCCAAACATTTCCCAAAGTATCGTAGAGCCCCCAAGCATTTGGTTTTTTTGTACCCACTACGCTGGTTGTTTTTACCGCTATTACAGCAGCGGCTCTGATTTCGCTCCAAGGAATATCATCCTGAGCGCCCGCCCGAGCGGCATATTCCCATTCAAATTCGGTGGGTAGGCGATAGGTTTTGCTTTTATCGAGTGCATTTAATTTTTTAATAAAGGTTTGAGCATCCTGCCAAGTTACACTTTCAACTGGGTGTTGGTTGGCATTGTCAGCTACCTTTCCCTCTTTAAAGTAAGATGGATTAGTGCCCATCACTTTTTTCCATTGTTCCTGAGTTATTTCAAATTTACCAATGTAAAAAGGCTTTTGGATAGTAACCTCAAAACCGGGAAGAGCGTCTTCCTTTGCCAATTTTTCAGCCAGTTGGTAATCGGATTCTGGCAGCTTCGCCATCGCTGGTCGAGTCGGTGCAGGGGGTGTCTGCCCAACAGGATTTGGATTTGCAGTGCGGTTTGGTACTGCTCCAAAACCACCCCTGTTTACTGTAGGTTGAAATTTCCCTACTACCATTTTGCCCGGCTTAATAAGTATAAATTCTATACCTTCGGTATTAATAAAGGTTGGCTCTTGAGCCGATAGATTGAAAATAGGAAAGAGGCAGATGAACCAAACTAGTAGTATTTTTTGAAACATTGGCTGATATTTAATTTTAAGAATATCTTATATAAAATTAACATGCAAGCATTGTCTATCTATCCTATTATTCGAAAAAAAAATACGGTTTGATGTTATTAATCGATAGACTGGCAGAATAAATTGCTAATATTAATTTTAGGGTTAAAAATTGAAGAGGTTAGGTTTGGTTATTTACGATAATACAGATTATGGCTTTTTTTCTAAAATTTTACAATTCTCTACAGTTTAACATGATAAAATCTAAGAAATAAACTGCCTGTGGGTTGTATCCAATTAGGAAAAAATATTAGGTCATGTATAAAACATGGTAAATATTAACTTAATGCAACCTACTTTTGTCTCAACAGGTTACAAACCTTTTGCTCCTATTTATTATAAGTTTTTCGTCAATTGTAATTTGCAGCAAAACGCAACTTTTTCGGATAAAGGACAGGAATATTAACATAATTTTCTTTTTCAAATAAACTATTCAGATATTTAACCAAATTTCGATTTTTTGAATTCAACTTTTGATTAACATTAACCTATTCATGAAATTGCCACAAACAAACGTGTAAGCAAACTGCATATTGTATAAATTGGCGATTCCATGCGACATTTAAAAACAATTATAGACGCATGAAAAAAATACAAATTTCTTTAATCCTTTCTCTAATCGTATTGGCTAAAGTTTACTCTTTTAACAATCCATCAAATAAGACTAAGAAGGAGGCAAATACCAGTGCAGAGATTAAAGTTCCGAATGGTTTTTCGGTTAAAGTGCTTGCCTCTAATTTAGGTGCTACTCGTCATATTGCTGTTGCAAAAAATGGAGATATTTATGCCAAGCTTTCAAAACTAAAAGATGGAAAAGGGATTTATCTTTTGAGAGATACCAATAAAGACGGAATTATTGACGAAACGAAATTATTTGGCGATTATCCTGGCACTGGAGTTGTTATTAACCAAGGATACTTATACACTTCATCAAATTCGGGTGTTTATCGTTATAAAATGAATGAAAAAGAGGAAGTGATTGATTACGAAAAACCTGAGTTAATTATTAGTGGTTTAGTGGATAGGAAGCGGGATAATGCTAAACCGTTGGTGGTTGATAAACAAAATAATATTTATGTGTCTGTTGGCTCTTATAATGATCCATGCAGAGAAACTGGCACTGGTAAAGGCATTAATCCGTGTTCAATTCTTGATTCGGCAGGAGGAATTTGGCGATTTAAGGCTGATAAAATTAATCAAACTTTTGCGGAGGGGACTCGATTTGCCACAGGACTTAAAAATTCCGTTGGTATTGCCTGGAATGCCCACACCAATTCTCTTTTTGTAACGCAACATGGCCGAGGACAATTCCACGATTTTTATCCCCAATATTATACACCAACCCAAAGTGGAATATTACCTGCTGAAACACTTTACGAACTACACCAAAATGATGATGCAGGTTGGCCTTATATTTATTACGATCAATTTCAAAAGAAAAAAATATTGTCGCCAGAGTATGGTGGTGATGGCAAAAAGACTGCAGGCGAAAAGGCTATTAATCCTTTAGTGGCCTTCCCCGCCCATTTAGGCCCAAATGCTTTAATGTTTTATACTGGAAAAATGTTTCCTGCAAAGTACAAAAACGGAGCTTTTATTGCCTTTCATGGCCAATCGCCAGAGTTGAAGAAAGGTTATTTTGTAGCCTTTGTTCCGTTTGTAAATAACAAGCCTTCTGGTAAATGGGAGATTTTTGCCGATAATTTCGCTGGAGTAGATTTAGTTGCTCCAACAGGGCCAATTCAACATCGCCCATGTGGTTTGGCACAAGATTCCGAAGGGGCATTATATGTAAGTGATGATTTGAATGGTACAATTTTTAAAATTGAATTTGATAAAAAGGTTAAACCAGGGCTAAAAAAGTAAAAGCTAAAAAGCTCAGTTTAAAAGATTTTGCCCAGTTAGCACTTCACTAACAGCTTGTTATTCTTGCTTTTTGTAATAAGAAACCAGAAACCGAATGATACTTATGGCTTTATTTCAAAACTTCGCTCATAAAAAGCATTGTCAGTTTTCTTTTCTTTGGTTATATCTCTGTCAAAAACACGGTTTAAATTATTCCCCGATAAATCCTCTAACCTTGCATTCACTTGAAGTTTATAATTCTGAGACTTCCATACTTCTGAAGGGGTGAAACTCCATTGTTGATCATGGGCACTTACAATTATTTTTCCTTTAACAGGTTTCCCACTTTTATCAACGATAGCGATTGATTCTTGTAATAAATAGTGATCTAAAGCTTGACGAGTATCAATTGTCAAAGGTTTAAAAGTGCCTACCATCGGGAGATGCAATTGCCACTGACTAATATCTGGAACTTCATCGTCTCTTTTTTCGACAAAAAACATTTTAGAATAGCCTTTTGAAAGTTTTAGTCCTCTGCTGTCTTTCCACTTTTCTGAGACCACCAACTGATATTTCTCATTTATTTTAAGTGGATTGCCCATTTGTTTATTGAGCACTAAATCCCGTTTTATCCGTCCTGGATCAAGCCATAAAGTGAGCACAGTATTGGTAGTATCCCATAATTCAGGTTGCAAATTTAGGAATACATTGTGTAAGGTGTCATTCTTTTTGCCCAATAAACTGATATATTGGAGCGACTGGCCCGTGCGCATTGGTTTTGAAAATTGCAAATAAAATTTCAGGGTGTTTTCAGGTAAAGTATCTTTTTGAGGAAACACTGAAATTAATTCTGGTGCAGGCTCTTGATCATCAAAAGGCACAGTTATTTTACCAATTAGTTTATCATCCTCCAAAATATTATAGTTTAGGCCAGAAGTTAGGGGAATTAATGGCTCAAATATTATAGATGTATTGTCCGATATAAAATCGCCTAAAATACTTTGATTACTACCTGATTGCAATACTATTTTTAAAGCCTGATCAGGTGTAGTGGTTGTAAATTCTTTTAATAGATGCTTGGGTATTTGTATTCCTGTTGCTCGCTTATTTTTCCAGATTAAATCAATCTTATTGTTTCGGTTTTCACAAGCGTTTATAATTACCATTAATAGAAAAGTCAGACTATAAATTGAATATAGCCTGACTTTTATTAAATGATTAAGCTTAAATATTTTTACCACTAGAAGTCCAAAGGTCAATATCGCCATTTGATTTTTTTTGAATCATCACTGCCTTGTTTTCATCCAATTTAGCCAACTGCATTATTTTTTCATAGGGTAGTTTGGTGAAATTGGTACCACCTGTTTCAGAAATTTTCTCTGTGAGCGTACCTTGAAATTTTGTGATGTCGTCATAAGATACTTTTACTGCAGGTCGATTGTCATTGGCCATCACCAGAAAGGTTTGACTACCTTCTTTTAACCAAATCATGTCTGAAGGTGTATTTCTATTCCCCATTTCTGCGATAGTTCTTCCCATTACATGCGCCCCCGGCTTTAATTCATCCAGTGGGAATAGCACCAAAGGTGTGCAGGTATAACTTGCCACAATATAGTTTTTACCATTTATGGCAGTAGTAGTAAAAGTACGAATAGGTGAGGTAGTCTCATACCTACCATGTTGTGCGTGGTACATTTCAAGGGTTGATTCTTCGTCTTGCTTGCCAGTAAATGGAAAGCTGATGCTTCGAAAAGAAGAGCTAAATTCTTTGTTGGATAAGCCGCTTATCATTAATTTCCCGTTGTCATACCCCATATCAGAAATTGATAAGTTACGTAAAGGCTTCCCCTGTCTGTCTTTTTTGTCGTCACTTGGGTAATTATTCAAGAGTACCGAAGAGAAATTTATATTCTTCAATGAAACCGCCTGAATTTCATTTTTAGCTGACATTGTAAGTAAAACAGGTGAACCATCGGCGCTTTTCACAGCTAAGTACAACTTTTTAGAAACTGGGTTAACTACCATATCGATAATAGAAATATTCTCTTTCACAGTACCTAATGCCTCTGCAATTTTTGCATCTATGTTTTTCACATCGTAATTCAAAGAGCCTGTTGCTTTTTTGGCATCTTTTGTATCAAAAGCAATTACAGTCGAATTTTGTGCATCTCCAATAAACAATATTCCACTCGGTCCAAAGGCTAATGCAGTAATTGATTTTACTTCAGGAGAGCCTGTGATAAAATTATACTTATTTTCAGCCTTCCTATCAGTACCCGCCAGAAAAAGCATTCCTAAAATGCCAGTTACAATCAAAAGAGGTATTTTTTTCATGTTTGTAGATTTTAAAATGTTAATTTTTTTATGACTATTCTTAGTCAAATTATAAAAATACATAACAAACATATAATCAATATTGATAATAAAATTCGACAATCGCTAATTAGGCAATTTTTACCTATGGAATGATTCTGATATTCGACAGAGCTATTGGACAAAAAGCCTCAAATGCAATAATTCTTTGTTTTTATTCTAAAATTACATTGTTGCCGCCAATTCTGATTGAATCTTTTTGTCGTTTCAATTTGCCATCGAATTCCTAACACTTTGTTTTTCAAGGATTCAATAGTAAAATACATACAAGACACTAAAAGTAATGTCAAAAACAAGGGGTAAAATTCTCTTTAAATTGGATTAGAAGTGAAAAATTTCAAAAGCCATTGTATTCTTTAACGAATACCAAGTCAATGTTTTTTCATATTCTATAAGATGGTTTTTAATGTTAAAATCCCACCCTTTAAGCCATCTGCTACTGCTTTTATTGTGATTATGCCAGCTTTTCTATCTGGTTGTACTATTACCAATCCTTTTCCTTGAAATACTTTCTTTTCAGCCTTCTGAAAACTTGACATATCTCTTGGATTTCCGTTGCCTACACCAACAATATTTCCGTTTCCAGAGATTTGATATTTTATCAATTTATCATCAATATTAGGTACAACATTTCCCGCACCATCCACAATGTCTACATCAATAAAGGCCAAGTCATTTTTATTGGCTCTAATGGTTTTTCTATCTGATTTTAAACGAATTGCAAAAGGTTTTCCCGCTGTGGTAAGCATTTGAGAGGCAATTTCCTTATCCCCCTCATAACAACGAGCCACTAATTTTCCGGCAACATAAGGTATTTTAAAAGTGGCAGTTATCGAGCCTTTTTCAAGATTTTGTTCGGCAATGATTTTACCATTCAATTCCAATTTTACAACAGAACTTCTCGTAAAAACTCTCACTTGTAAAGTATCTTTTTCATGACCTGGCCAAGTCCAAGATTTTAACTCATCAGGGAAATCATAAAATCCAGTAATTTCTCTTTTCCCTGCGGGAATTGGGCGATGAACCACCATTTCGAGCGGACTGTTTCGCCAAACGACATCCAAATAATAGGAAGCGGCTTTTTTATTACCAATCAAATCCAATTCGCCCGTGTAGGCATTGAAAATCGGCCATTCGGGTGCCATGAAAGTTTCTTGAAATCCGCCATTTTTGTCGGTTTTGTTTTTCAATCTTGACAAACCCAGTCCGGCTTCGCCCAAATAATCAATGGCCGACCAACTGAACATACCAATGATGTAGGGATTTTTCTCAACATAATTCCAGTTTTCAAGGGCTTTTGGTGGAAAATACTCTGTAGCAACCATAATTCTTTCAGGGAATTTTTTATGGTCGGCCTCGTAATATTGGCTAGCATAATTATAGCCGCCAATATCTAAACTGGCAAAAGCTGGGTCGGTTACATCCCATTTTTTTCTTGCGATTAAAGGAAGATGAAATGGTATGGCATTTATTATTG
Organism: Bacteroidota bacterium; assembly: GCA_040385875.1. GTDB lineage: Bacteria > Bacteroidota > Bacteroidia > Cytophagales > Spirosomataceae > JANMZR01. The sequence goes on along the minus strand of JAZKGO010000035.1, from coordinate 7,920 downwards.
GCCTTGAATCATCCAAATTTCTGACATAATCGGCTAGTATTTTTGACGTTTTATGCCCGGTGCTATCTATAATTTCTGGGATTTCGTTGCCAATGCTCCACATAATTACCGATGGGTGATTGAAGTCTTTTTTAATGATAGAAGTCAAATCTTTTTGCCACCATTCTTTAAAATAATCGGCGTAATCGTCGGGCGTTTTGTTGGTGTTCCACATATCAAAAGCTTCATTCATTACCAATATACCGAGACGGTCGCAAGCGTCTAAAAGTGCTGCTGAAAATGGATTATGGGCAAATCTGACAGCGTTGTAGCCATTCTTTTTGAGTATTTCTATTTTTCTTTCTTCGGCTCTGTCAATAGCGACTGCTCCCAATGGGCCATTGTCGTGGTGAATACAGCCGCCTTTGAGTTTGATACTTTTTCCATTTAAAGTAAAGCCTGTTTTAGCATCAAAATGTATACTTCGCACCCCAAAGGTTTGTGTATTTTCGTCAATAATTTTTCCATTTTGCTTCAAAATCAGCTTGGCTTTATACAGATTAGGGCTTTCAATATTCCATAATTTAGGGTTTTTGAGATTGATTATTTGCAAGACTTTCTCTTTGCCCGAAACCTCGGTCGTTTGTGAGCTAACTAATTTATTATCAGCAGAATAAATCGCTGTCGTCAGCGAAATATTTTCGCTACTATTTTCAATTTTTGTAGAAATATGAACATCTGCACTTTGCTCTGAAACATTTTTAGAAACAAATTGCACGCCCCAATTGACGATATTAGTTGGATTGACTACACTCAACCAAATAGAACGATAAATGCCCGAACCCGAATACCAACGAGAATTGTATCCTTCATTTTTTACCTCAACTGCAATTACATTTAGTGTGCCTGCGGGATTTAGATGCTCCGACAAATCATGCACGAAAGCCGTATAACCATAA
>JAZKGO010000035.1:3844-6882 GCA_040385875.1 Bacteroidota bacterium | reverse complement strand
TTGAAATGAGAATAAAATAATGAATGTGAATACGATACGGTTTTTCATGTTTTTGTTATTTAATTTCTAATATTTTCACATCGCCCACCAAACCATTTGACATCAATTGACCTTTTTTGAATTGCCTATAATGTTTATTTTCTGACAAAGATTGACCTATAAAATAGTTGAGTTTGGTAGGTAAAACTCTGATTTCAATATCATTTTTGCCTTTTTGGAGAAATGAGCTTATATCCAAAGTATAAGGTGCGAAGATTCTTTTACCTGCCAATTTGCCATTGATAAAAACTTCGGCTGTGTGGTAAACCTTGCCTAAATCGAGCAAATACAAAGCGTTTGAAAGAAGATTATTTAGTTCAAAATTGCTTTTGTAAGAAATTTCAGAACCTACATTCTTAAAAATTTCATTGGTTTTAAAATCGAAAAGTTTTGTGTTTGCGATGTGTAAAGTATCTGCCGAAATATTCCAATTTTCTATATTTACCAGCGTTTCAGCATTATTAGGATTTAAATTCTGGACTTTTGAAATGGTATTTTCAACACTTTTTTGAGTAGAAGCATTTAAAATTACAGTCCCGTAAGGCGGTAATTGATAGCTAATTTTAGAAGCATTGGCATTATTAATCATCGAAACATCTTCGGCATTAAACCATTGGCTTGATTTATATTTTTTATCGAGTGAAAGAGAAATCGTTTGCCATTTATCGCTTTTGTTCCATAAGAATTGTACCCGACTGCCATCAGATAACTCTCGAATGGTTTGTCTTGTAAAAGAATAGGTATCATCAAATTTTACAGATTGTTTCAAGTTAGCAATCCAAGTCGTAAGTTGTTCTTTATCAGTTGCTTGTAAAGCACTTTTTTGTTTGATAGCCTCTTTTAGTAAACTTTCAACCTGTTTATCATTTTCTTCCCAATTCAAAAATGAAGGTTGTCTATTTGGCAAAACTCCCGAATTCAAAAACTTCATTCCTTTTGAAGTCAAATTATTGATTTTTTGAGCTGTTTTTAAAGCAATAGTAGTATTATCAGATAAAATAAAGGCTTGAAAAATATTCCCTCTAATGTTGATTTGTTTCTCTTTTGTCAAAGTTGCTTCTTGAATCGAAACATCATTTACCCATTCCCAAGTGATGCCTTTGGCTTCGAGTTGATTTATCAATTTCCACGTTTTTTCTGCCCAAATGCTTTTTTCGTTGTGGTGTTCTTTGGGTTTTGGCAGAGCAGGTTCAATGCCAACCATTTCGCCCATTGTCATAATTTCTTCGGGATTTTCAGGCATATCCTCCACTTTCATGTAGGGGAAATAAATCAGCACATCGGTTTTGGGTTTGCCTGCACGCAAAGCGTATTGTGTGCGTTGAATGTACTGATTGATGTCTTTTTGGTATTTCCAAAAAATATCTTGCTCGCCAAAATGTGAGGCGAAATTCACCATTCCCAATGCCGCACTCGAAAACGGATACCAACCTTCTTTGGCAAAATCTTTCGGAAAATAATTGTACGGAATACCATGAAAAATGATTTGGTTTGCCCCAGCGGCAAATAGTTTATCAACCGTAATTTTAGTTTTTTGTGGCGCAGTCATGTACGCACGGCCTACAAAAACCACCGATTCTGCCGAAACAATTGGGCGGTTATACAAATGAGCTCCCGAAGATACGATTTTCATATTGCCCTCTGATGCCAACATACTTTCCATTTCGGGAATTGAGGCTTGTCCAGCTATTGCCATCATATCCATTGATAAACCATAAGCCTGTGTTCGGTGCAATAAACCTTGTTTTTCCATGAAATTTTTACTCGTTTTCAGGAAATGTTCACCTATTAACTCACTCAAAGTGAGGTCATAATCGTAGCGAATTTTAGCATCAATATTTTCATTAAAAGTAAAGTCTTTTGGAGCGTGTGGATTCATAAATTCTACCACATTGTAGCCACGCTGCATGTTGGCCGCCAAATAAGGCGTTGGGTCATAGCCACGGTGTTTTTTGAACCAAGGGATAAAATCAGCAGAATAATGTCGGTCGGCTTTAAACTCGTAGCTATCATTAAAAATGGCTCGTATTGGGTTTCCGAAATAAGGTTTTAGCCCTGTTCGTTCACCGAATAAATGATTGTATAATTTCAATACTTTGGTAGAATCAAAATGGTCAACTACGTAGCCTTGGGTTGGCTCTGATGCCATTGGTTTTTCGCCACTTGGGAGGCTGTAATAGGCAATTATTTTCCAGTTTCCTGCTGGTAATGAGCATTTTATGGAATCTCCGATAACTTTATCAGAAAGAATAATAGTTGAATTGATGTCGAGCGGAACAGTTTTTAATTTGGCATTTTCTTTATCTCCAACCACTTTTGATGCTACTACGGCTTGTAAAATTGAAGTGCCATTTTTTGCAACTACTTTGGGCAAAGCAACAATTATATTTTCTCCACCTTCCACCGTTATCGCATCAAATTTAAGGTTACGAAAACCATCATTTGCCTCCAAAATAGAACTCCCTGCAGGCCAACCGCTTCCATTGGTCATGTCTATAATTAGTCCTCTTTTACGAGCTTCTTCCATGACGGCTTTTACATTTTCGTAATATTCGGGCGTATCCCAACTCATTATTTTTGGGCGATTTTCAGCGTTTATTGGTATTCCCAAATAAAGTGTTTGCAACTCAACACCAGCGAAAGCATTATCGGCAAAAACGTTGATTTCTCTTTGTAATTCTGTTTTGTTTACGTCATTTCCAGGCCACCACCAACGAGCCATTGGTCCAAAGTTTTGGGCAGGATTTTTGAATTTTTGAACTTCAAAATCGTATCTTGGAAACCAGTTTTGTGCTTGGCTAAATGATTTTTCAAAACTGAAAAATATCAAAAAGAGTAAAATATATGAAAGTCTTGACATGAAATTGATATTTAGTTTGAGTTGGTTTCTACATACTTCCATTTACCACTTTTTACGTCGATAGTCCACGGTTTGGGTTCTGGAAGCCAGAGTTTTCCGTCGCCTATCTCAACAGGCATCCACAGATAGGTTGATTCCC
>JAZKGO010000035.1:0-3744 GCA_040385875.1 Bacteroidota bacterium | reverse complement strand
TCGTCAATGAACTGCCCGATGTCTCTACTTTCTTTTCCTAAGGGTCTGAATGAGGTTACATATTCAAAAGGTCCTGTCGCTTTATCACTGATTGCTACGCCAACTCGTGCGTAGTCGTATGCAAAGTTGTATTTTGAGGTTTTCAAAGCACCATCGAGGTGCATATACATCACATATTTTTTGGTTTTGGAATTATAAAAAACTTTTGGTCTTTCTAATACCCATTTATTATTGATAAGAACAGTGTCAGGTTTTGCCAATTTTATGGCATCGCCTTTAAACTTCCAGTTGATTAAATCCTTTGAGGCATAGCAACTTACGAACCTGTAATTTGTATCTAAACCTTGGCGGCGTTGTTCGCCATACCAATAATAAGTTTTCCCAATTTTGATAATTCCCCCGCCGTGTGCTTGTATATGATTACCATCGGTATCAGCCCAAATTTCTTTAGGTTGGATATACTTTTGCTTCTGAGCAAAGGCAGATAAAGTACAAATCGCAAGAAAAATGGCGATGATATTCTTCATGATTTTGTTAGTTTAGTCTAATCGTATTCATACCGCTTTTGAGTTTGTAGCCTTTGCTTTTCCAAACAAACGAGCCACTTACATTTTTTGGCAAATTGATAATTGCTTGCTTTTTCGCTAAATCATACGCCACCGAAATCATGCCTTGCGGATGCGGCATTTCGCCACTGATACTTTTGTTTTCGCTCAAATGTGGCTCAATTTTTACGGTTTTAAAGTTTGGTGAAGCACTTTCGATGCCCAAAACGATTCTAAAAAACTCAATATTTGGACTTGCCCCCCAAGCGTGGCAGTCGGAGCGGGTTTCTTCTACCTCTGAGTCTTCGCCCAAAGTGGTCATGCCCAATTCTATGTTTTTGTGCCAAATGCTCAACCAATTTGTATAATCGTTGCCCAAGCCAGCTTTTGTGAGAGCTTGATGAATGTAATATTTGAAATATATTGAGCCTTCGGTAAGGGTTTTGTCATTAAGGAGTTGTTTTCCGAGAGCTGGCGTTTCTGCTCCCGAGACTACACCTGCTAATATTGCCAGGGCATTTGCATGTTGCGAGAAAATAGTTTTCTCAGGCGTATCGGCAAATAGTTTTTTTGATTCATCCCAATATTTTTTTTTGATAATGGCTGAAAGTTCTTTGGCTTGCTTTTCGTACAAATTTGAGAAGGTCATCATGCCTTTGTGCTTTTCTAAATCGGCGGCATATTTATATGCCAACAGAAGCTGTAAATCCAGCAAAGCCGAGCTACCATCTTTGCCGATAGGCGGCATTCCTCTGTTCCATTTTTTTACCCAATCCACAAAAAACCAATTTGGTAGATTTTTCAGCGAACCATCTTTATCTCTAAATCCTTCAAAATAATTGATGATTTGGCGAGTACCGTGTAGTTTATTTTGAACAAAGGTACTGTCAGACCCGTACATCATATAATCATGCAACATACCGATATACCATAGCGAAAACGTGGGTATAATCTGCTGATTGACAGATGGATAGCGACTTGCCGTGATTCCTTCTGGCTTTCTCGAATTATCCATTAAATTCAAGGCATTTTTCACTAATCGGTCGTCGCCAGTATTATAAAGTGTTACCATTGCCTGAATTCGGGTGTCGCCGATGTATTGCAATTGTTCGTAATACGGGCAATCCATATAGGTATCCATCGCACAAAGGCGGGCAGTTCGCCAACCAAGGTTTAGGATTTGGTTGATTTCCGTTTTATCTGTGTTGAGTTTGGCTTTTTGTTGAAAAGGATAACCCGTGAAAGTGCTGTAAATATCTTCGAGGTTGAGTGGCGTATCTTTTGTTTCGATTTTTAATTCTACATAACGGAACGTGCGATAAGACAAAGGCGTAAATTGCTGATTTTGAGAACCATCAGATAAAATAATGTCTTTTCTGCCAACCATAAATTTGCCTTCTATTTCATTTCTATTACCTTTTTCTTCCGAGCCTGCTTTGTCTTTTGTGTAAAATGCTTCGGCATAGGTCAGGCTTAATTTAGCATCTTTTCCACCACTAAAAAGTACAGTTGGATAAGCATTTGTCAAGAAATTTTGGTCGAGTATTAAGGTCGCAACTGTATTTGCAGTAATCGAAATTGTGTTTTTTTCTTTCGGGAAATTGTTTGAAATAGTAATTCCTTCGGCTTTTCTTATTTTTTCAAATCTTTGTTGGGTCAGTTCCATTTGGGGAAGAATGGAAGGTATCAATCGCCACGAATTCCCAGCATCTAATCCAATCGTATTTTGTGGCATGGCTGGGGCGACAATTTGAGCATTTTTCCAATCATTAAAATTGACATTTTCCCAACCTTTGATGTGCTGATTCATGTCGATTTTTTCACCAGGCCCAGCCACATAATAACCCCTCACATTTACTTTTGCGGGATCGGGCATAAATTCACTCACCAATAGCGGTTCGTAGCTATTGTCTTGCACACATTTCCAAGAATTATTGGTGTTGATTATTTGTGTTTCTGGTGTGCTTCCTTGAATAACCAAAGCTGTTTTTACCGAAAACTGAAATTCTGGTCTTGCGTCGGCTTCGTTCCAAACTTTAACCGCAATGGTGTTTTTTCCTTGGGTTAAAAACGGAGCTAAATCAATAATTTCATAGTTCCAATGACCAATATCGCCTTTGGCCGGGCCTACGCCTACCAATTTATTGTTTATAAATAATTTAAACTTATTATCGGCAGAAATAAACACCCTAAAATTTTTCGGAGCTTCTTTAAGTTCAAATTGCTTGCGAAACAAATACACACCATAAGAAGTCGGGTTTGTTTTTGGTACCGAAATCCACTTAGCAGTCCAAATTTTTTGAGTATATTCTGCTGGAATATCTTGTGAAAAGCTATTTGATTTAAATAAAAATAGCAGAAAAACGAGTCCGATGGTTTGTAATTTGTTTTGCATAAACGTTTTGAACTTATAGTCAAGAGTTATATTTTTCAAAAAACATTAAGTAAAAGAGAATACACTCAAAGGAATCTTCTCTTTTTCATGGTAATTGCTTAAATTATTTTACTCGCTTTGCTTTTACATCAAACATATCCATCAATTTGGCTTTTAGGTTATCATCATCCACTTTTTCAAAAGGGATAGACAAATCATAGCCACCTGCTGTAAAAAAAATGGTCATTTTTCCGTCGGCTTCTTCAATATTTGTAATTGGGTTTGCTGCCGCAGTTGGTTCGGCTGGGTTTGTCATTTCACCTATAAGCTTGCCATCTTTACGACTTATGCTGGCAATCATTTTTGAATCACCACTGGGTGTTCCCAAAATGGTAATTTCCCATTTGCCAACATAAAATTCTGCTGGTACTGATGCTTGTGAAAAACTATTTAACACCATTCCGAAGAATAATGCGATGAGAATAATGCTTGCTTTTTTCATTGTTTTGGTTGCGTTTCGTCGCCACGATTTTAAATGATGAGACAAATATATAAATAATTTTTATATTGTCTATATAAAAAGACAATAATATTAAGAATTATTATACCTTTGAATATGAATACATTATGATTGGCTTTTATTAAGGATGAGAATTAACTTTGCCAAACATTTACATTCAAGAAAAAAAAGAATTGATGAGTATTTTCAACAACCAAACCTACATTCCGCACCTTGCTATTGACTGTGTGATATTTGGCTATAAAGAAAGAGAGCTTAAAGTGCTGATTTCAAAACTTCATTTGAAAGGTGATATTTATTCTTTA
>JAZKGO010000034.1:0-1817 GCA_040385875.1 Bacteroidota bacterium | reverse complement strand
TAAAAAGGTTGGTTACCTTTGTGTTGTTTTGAATAATTCTAAATAAAGCTATGCAGCAAAAGACATTGGCAAGCCTGAAAATTGGCGAAAAAGGCGTTGTGGTAGGCTTTACTGATGAGTTACTTTCGCTAAAACTCTTGGAAATGGGAGTTTTGCCAGGGTTAGAATTTACCATTAGTCAATTGGCACCCTTTGGTGACCCAATTGCCATAAAATTGTCTGATTATCTATTGGCACTCAGAAAAGATGAAGCCGAAACAGTGTTAATTATTTGAAAGCCACAATTTCAAATAAACGCACAAATAAATTAAAATACACCATTTAGCCTTCACAGTTAATTTTGAATAAAACTCCCAAAATAGCTTTATTAGGAAACCCAAATTCAGGGAAAACATCATTGTTTAATCAAATGACCGGTTTACGACAAAAAACTGGAAATTTCCCGGGTGTAACCGTTGATAAAATTTCAGGTATTTGGAAATTAAATCAAGAAATCTTCGCTCAGATACTTGACTTGCCTGGTATTTACAGTATTTATCCCAAAACTTTGGACGAACAAGTAGTTTTGGAAGTGCTGGCCAATCCACATAGTGAACATTATCCTGATTTGGCAATTGTAGTGGCTGACGCCTCCAATTTGAAGCGTAATTTATTATTATTTTCGCAAATTCGGGATTTGGGTATTCCTGCAGTTTTAGCATTGAATATGCTAGATGTTGCTGAAAATCAGGGTGTCATAATCAATTCAATCAAATTGGCTCGTGAGCTCAACGTACCCGTAGCTGAAATTAATTCGAAAAAAGGCATTGGAATGAATGGTCTGAAGCTTGAAGTAATTAAGGCTTTAGAAAAAAAATATTCCTCCAACGATTTGCTAGCAGTTTCCTATGATCCTCAAATTGTGGAGGATATTAATCAAAGCGTTGGTAAAGCAGATGATTATATGGCTTTATTGTGGCTGTCAGAATTTGCCAAAATGTCATTTTTCTCAAACGAACAAGCGTATAATCTAAAACTAATCGAAGATAAGTATAATTGGAATAAGATTATTTATGAGTCGGAAGACACCATAAAAAGGTACGAGACCTTAAATGATATAGTGGCTGGATGTACTTTTGATACTAAAATAGAGCTAAACAAAGTCACCTGGACCACTCGATTAGACAATATTTTCCTGCATAGATTTTGGGGTTATTTTATTTTTCTAGCCATCCTGTTTGTGGTTTTTCAGGCTGTATTTACTTGGGCTCAAATACCCATGGATGCGATTGATACTGGGGTGGCCAATCTTAATAGTTATCTTAAGGCCAACCTGCCAGATAGTCAACTGGTTGATTTACTGACAGATGGACTCATTGCAGGTATCGGTGGGGTAGTAGTTTTTATTCCCCAAATTACTTTTTTGTTTGCATTTATTTCTATTTTGGAAGAGTCAGGGTATATGTCAAGGGTAATGTTTATCATGGACAAATTGATGCGTAAGTTTGGTTTAAGCGGCCGATCTGTGGTGCCTTTAATCTCCAGTGTCGCTTGTGCAGTTCCTGCTATTATGGCTACAAGAAGTATATCCTCATGGAAAGACCGTCTCATTACCATTATGGTTACTCCATTGATGAGCTGCTCAGCTCGGTTACCCATCTACACGATTCTTATAGCATTAGTCGTCCCCGACAAGAAAGCTCTTTTTGGAATTGTTAATTTACAAGGTTTGGCATTGTTTGGTCTTTATATGTTAGGTTTTGTAGCGGCCGTACTTTCTGCGATGGTGATGAAATTTATCCTAAAACCAACAGATAGAAGTTATTTTATCATGGAAC
>JAZKGO010000033.1:0-9694 GCA_040385875.1 Bacteroidota bacterium | reverse complement strand
CTTTTTGAGGCTCCAATGATAGTCTTTGCTCAATTTTAGAGCCATATAATCTAACAATTCTGGGTGGCTTGGCTTAGCACCTTGAGTGCCAAAATCTTCCAAAGTTTCCACTATTCCGATTCCAAATAATTGCTCCCAGATTCTATTGGCAATCACTCTGCCAGTCAATGGATTAGTGTCATCAAAAAGCCAATTGGCAAGCCCCATTCTGTCTTGTGAAAATTTGAATGAGTTCAATGATTTTGGAGTTTCAGGTTGTACTTCTTTGCCATGCACAAGCCAGTTGCCTCTTACAAATTCAAATGTTTTTCTCCGATAATCTGGTTGATTTTCCACCATAATTGGGGTATTGTCAGTTCTGGTAGCCAACAATTCTTTGAATAATTTTTCATTCTCGATTTTATCTTTCAGCGGATTGCCTGGAAAATTCTCTATAAACTTAAACCACTGAATTCTGAATACCTCTTTTTCTGGCTCAAGTTTTGGGTTAGATGCTTTGAGATAAATACTATGAACCCCTTTTTGCTGGGCTATTTTTACACTTCTTAACACATATTTAGCACTGGTATCACAAAAATATTTCCCAATGATTGGCCCGTCTATTTTGTCCAAATGCATCGTAAATGAGCCTCCGGGATATTTGTTGGCGTAGTTCATCAATAGTTCTGTTTTATTATCCAGATTAATATTGGGAATGCGGCAGGTGCCTCCATTGAAGAGCCCGATTTGACGGTCACCTAATAATGCACCTTTTTGATATTGATCAGCATAATGGGCATGCAGCCTTGGCTCTAAAGTTTTGATAAATTGATAATACTCATTTTGTTTAGCAGGCGTACAATTTTGCTTCAACCAGTTGGTCAGTATATTCAATTTAGTTTGGTCTTCAGGCTTGAAGTCACGTAAAAAAGCTGCCTCATCTTGGGTGTCTTCATCACGGGTATTGTTAAAAAAAGCCATTGACTTGTAAAATTCCTGATTTTTGAAAGGGTCGTACGGGTGGCTATGACATTGTACACAAGCCATGGTGGTACTTTGCCAAACTTCATAGGTGGTACTTACCCGATCTAAAACTGCCGCCACCCGAAACTCTTCGTCCACCGTACCTGTTTCATCATTGTTCATGGTATTTCTATGAAATGCGGTGGCTATTAATTGGCTTTCAGTTGGTTTTGGAAGTAAATCTCCAGCTAACTGTTCTTTTGAAAACTGGTCAAAGGGCATATCGTTATTCAATGCTTTAATTACCCAATCACGATACTTCCAAATGGTCCGGCCGTTATCTTTTTGATACCCCCTTGAATCCGAATATCTTGCCAAATCGAGCCACATACTGGCCCATTTTTCGCCAAATGATTTGGAAGCCAAAAGCGAGTCAACTAATAGCTCATAGGCATCATCACTTTTGTTCTTAAGGTACTCTTCTGCAAGTGCATTTTTTGCAGGCATTCCAATAATATCTAAACTAAGTCTTCTCAGTTGGGTGGCTTTATCTGCCGCTGTGTTGGGGGTAATACCAGCTTCTTCGATTTTTTCATTCACTATTTCATCGATTTTGTTTTCCTTTTTCAGAAAGTCAAAAATTGAAAAGGCTGCTAAAAATGAAGATTTTTCTGACTTGAATTTTGGTATTACATAGGCCCAATGGTCGCCCCATTCTGCTCCTTCTTTTACCCATTTGGTAAGTGTGGCAATTTCTTTTTTGGAAAGAGGTTCCGCCTTGAAGGGCATCCTTTCCTCTATATCCTTGTGGTTCAGTCGTTTAATAAATTCAGACTTTTCAGGATGGAACGGAACAATAGCAGGCTTGCCTGATTTAGTTTTTGCCAGTGCCTCGTCCCGAAACAATAAACTAAAACCACCAGCTTGCTTTACACCTCCATGGCATTTTATGCAGTTTTTATTAATGATAGGCTTAATTTCAGAACTATAATCAATCTTTGACGCTGCGAAAGGATTGAAAAAATACAGTAAAGAAGCCAACCCACCAATAAAAGCAAATAGAAATATTTTATTTTTAAATATCAAAATATTGCGAAATTTTCAAGGTTAAAGTTATCAATATTTGGGGCAAAATTTATCCTTTTTTACTTAATTTTATCCAAAAAATGAACGCAATCGATTTCGGGAAGAAGGTTCTTAGTTTGCACGGCGGCACTAAGAACCAGGGACTTTTTTTAACAAATTATCTTTTCTTCTTGTTTCGCTGCGACATTTAATACAAAAAACCAAATAACCAAAGCGGTATTTTATGACCAAATCCGATTTCAATTTCATCCAAGGCCAAATAGGAATTTTCTATTTCGGAAATCTGGGAGAAATCCTTTTTGGCACCCCCAATTTCAAATATATACTTTTCATTCACTAAAAAATCACCTTTCAAAGCAAAATTCACCTGACCAAAGGCACTAATTTGGTTATGAAAAAATATTTCTCTCAAGGTTCCAATATTCACAGAATCACTATCCAAGGCAAATGGCAAATTGGTGTTTTGTAAGAAAATTTTCTCAGGCTTCGTCAATTGTGAATACGATTTTTCATGGATTGTCAGAAGACCGACCAAGCTTGCTTGCTGCAAGTAATATAAATACTGCGTTAAAGTATTTCTTGTAATATCTAGAGCCTCAGCCAGTTTTGAAATGTTTGGTTGAAAAGGAACTGCTCCAGCAATTATTTTCAATAGACGCTTTATTTTGCTTATATTTTGAAGGTTTATTCCCAAAATATAAGGCATATCTACTTCCAAAATAGTGTTTGTAATGGTGTTAAGCTTGTGATAATAGCTTTTTGTGCCTTGCAAATAATAGGGATAATAGCCGTATTTGAGATAAGAATTAAATAAAGGGATGGGCTTTATTTCGTCTAAAATATTTTGGCTAATCTCCAAATGGTTAGTCAAAATTTCATTTAAAGTATATTTCTGGAATGATTTTTTTGTTTCAATTTGTACATATTCACGAAATGAAAGCCCATGCAACTTATAGTCAACTACTCTACGACTGAGGTCGGCATGGCCTTTATAAATTTGCAATATGGACGACGAACTAAACACCACATGAATTTGTGGCAGGCGATCATAAATGTTTTTTAGATCGACACTCCAATTGGCATATTTATGAATTTCGTCAATGAATAAATGTGTTCCGCCATTATTGGAGTGATATTCAGCAATTTCCCAAATGGTTTTGTCAATCAGCATCAAATTATCCATGCTGATATACAATACAGTAGCTGATTTTTTGAAGGTTTCGATAATATGCTGAATCATCAAAGTGCTTTTCCCTACGCCTCTCGCACCTTTAATGGCAATCATTTTTTCATCCCAATCTATGATATCGATAAGGTCTCTTCTAAACTCAATTTTATAATCCGCAAGTAGCCGTTGATGCTCCTGATATATATTTTTCATTTAATTTTGCTTTATTCAAAAAGCAAATATACAAATATTTGCTTTATATAAAAAGCAATTTAATATTTATTATGCTTAATACAAAGAGCAAAATGAAAAAAATATTTTCATAAGGTATTAAATAATATAGCTTAATCTAAAAAGCCATAAATTGCTTTGTGCATAAAGAAGTTATATTATTCCACAAGCCTCAAAATCGCCTCTTTTATCAATTCAGGATTGCTCCAGGGCACAAAATGGTTCATATCTTTTTTAATAACCATTTCAACCTCAGCATTTACTAAAACATTCTTAGTAAAATAGGCATTTTGAAAGGGCACCAAAACATCTTTTTCACCTTGGATGATTATCGATTTTTGGCGTATGTTTTTCCATAACGGAATCATTTTCTCTAATTCAGGTTTTATATATAATATCTCCCGATTGGAGGCCCTGAACGATTTAGGAATGAGATATCTAAATAAAATAAAATCACCAATATGGCGGTACCAATTAGCTGGTTCCAACTCTGGGTCATTTGAGGCTGCAACAAATATCAGATTATCAACCAATTCTGAATAATCTATGGCCATTCTAGCAATAATGGGCCCTCCTAAAGAATGACCAATCAAAATTATTTTACGATGTTTTTTTACTAAGCTTGTGTCCTCTTTTATTTTCCCTAAACTATCATTTACAATAGTCCTGTTTTCCTGAAAATCCACTAAATCGTGTTTATACTTCTCCAGTATTGGTCGCAAATATTTCGATTGCTCAGTCAACTTTTTTTCTCCATTTCCCAAACCTGAATAGCCAAAACCTGGTCGATCGACCGCTACCATTTTTACTTTTGTGAGTAAAAGCGAATCTTTGAAAAAATCCTCCCAAGCACTCCACGAACCCGGTGATCCATGAACAAAAAAAGCAACAGGCAGGCTATCGCTACCTATTTCTGCATAATTTATCGTTCTGCCGTTTACAACAATTTGGTGTTGAGTTGGCTTGTATTTTTGGTTTGCAAAATGCTCATCAATTTCCATTTGACTCAACCTAAAACTCATGCAGCCTGAAAATATTTGAAAGAAAAGAATAATTCCAAAATAGAGAATTAATACGCCAATTGAGATTTTTTTCATATATACACTTAATTTTTCTACTTAACCTACGAAATGAAACCCAATATAAAAACAAAAGCCCCATCAACTATGTCGTGGGGCTTTCAGTTTTATGAAATTTTATTAATTATTAGGCAGCAGTACTTTTTTTCTGCCAGAAGAAAAGCACTAAAAAGGCAACCACTAAAATAGCAGGAAATATCACCATTGTGGATAAGGTGGCTTGACCTGCTGCCAATTCCATGGCATCACCAGTAAGCCCAGCGGCAGTTTGCTCCACTTTGGCGGTATCGATCCAGCGACCAATAATTGGTTGAAAAATAGAAGTTGAAAACATCCCTACACCGCCCAATATCGACATGCCGAGTGCACCCGAAAGCGGTACTTTTTCTGCAATAAAACCAATCATGTTTGGCCAGAATAACGCTACTCCGCCAGCAAAGAAAATGGCCGCTACATAAGCCATTGAACCAGTTTGAGTACTAAATAGATAAATACCAATTGCAGCTAAAACAGCTGAGCCTAGTAGCACTCCAGTTTGATCAAATTTAGCCACAATTGGCCCAGCAAACCATCTGATTACAGCCATTAATCCTGTTACTAATGCCAATATCAACATTGGGCTTGCGCCAGATTTACTCATAATCAAACCAGTCCATTGTTGTGGACCAAACTCTGTGATGGCAGTCAAAGCCATGCAGCAGAACATAAATAAGTATAATGGAGTAATCATGGCTTTCAAATTTTCGCTGATGGAAGTTACACCTTCAGTTTTAGGTTTCGGGAATGTTTGACCCCAAAACAAATAAGCGTAAGCAATAGTAGGGATTAATATCAACCAGATTTGTGCTTGCCAGCCCAAATCAGCATCTGTCATAAATTTAGAAAGTAAGCTACCTAATACAATACCACCTGGAAACCACATGTGGAATCGATTCAACATTTTACTCATTTCACTACCTTGATAGGTATCTGCAATCATTGGATTACATGCCGCTTCAGTACAGCCGTTACCAATACCAATTAAAAAAGTCGAAACCAAAAGGCCGGTATAGCCTCCTAATATTTGTGGATATAAAGTTAGAATGATACCCAATGCATGGCAAAGGAATGCAATCATCATGATGTTTTTTGGTCCAAAAGTATGGTAAACTAAGCCTCCAACTATCATCGCTATTGGGAAGCCCAAAAACCACATTGAATTGATAAAGCCCAATTGCTCGGCTGTAAGATTAAAAGCTGTTGCCAATTGAGGTAAAATACCTGCACGAATACTGAATGAAAAAGCAGTGGTGATTAAAGCCAAACAACTGCCTAAGAATAATCTGTTGTTGTTAATTGGTTGCTCCATAAGAGTTTTTTTTAAGGTTAAAGGATTAATTATAAATGGTTAAAAATAAGATTATTAGATTGTTTACTGGTTAAACTGTTAGAATTGTTTTTACAAAAAATTAAAATTATCCATAAAAGTCTTAAATTTTTTCTATTTCGGCAAATTTTAAATTGGGTAATTTTCAAAAAATCATTTCTTAAAATTTTTTATGCTAATTGAATGGGCTTTTATTTTCGATTTCTTAATTTTAAGAAAATTTCAACGAAAATAGAGCGATTGAGAATTAAAACTGTTCTTTACTATCATTAAATATTAAAAAAAATATTGTGCAAAACCTCGATTTGAGCAATTTAGAAAATACAACCTCTAAACAAACTCCCCCATCGAGGATTGGGGACGGATAACATCAAATTTCCAAAAATAATTAATGAGCTTGGTTGGCTTTTTATTTATATTTTCGCAGAATCTGTGATAAGTTTTAAAAATTAACATCTATAATAAATCGGGCTTAGTTGCTCCAAAACTGAAATATAAAATGTCAAGAAAAATA
This sequence comes from Bacteroidota bacterium, assembly GCA_040385875.1. GTDB lineage: Bacteria > Bacteroidota > Bacteroidia > Cytophagales > Spirosomataceae > JANMZR01. Next base: position 3,308 of record JAZKGO010000033.1, on the reverse strand, counting down.
AGAATGGGAATGGTAGGCGGTGGCCTCGATGCTTTTATTGGAGCAGTACATCGACGTGGTGCAAATTTAGATGGAGAAATTGAGCTAGTTTGTGGTGCATTTAGCTCGAATCCAGAGAAGTCTAAAGCTGCTGGCGAAGCACTTTATTTACCTGCTAATAGGGTCTATGGCTCATTTGAGGAAATGATTTTAACCGAAAAAACATTACCAGAGGGAGAAAGAATGGATTTTGTGACCATTGTTACGCCCAATCATATGCATTTTGCACCCGCCAAAATGGCTTTGGAAAACGGCTTTCATGTGGTAAGTGACAAGCCTGCCACTTTGAATTTGGAAGAAGCCATTGCATTGAAAAAAATAGTAGATCAATCAGGTTTAATTTATTGCCTCACTCATAACTATTGCGGGTATCCAATGGTAAAGCAAGCCCGTCAAATGATTAAGGACGGTGTGATTGGCGAAATCAGAAAAGTGATTGTGGAGTATCCTCAAGGGTGGTTGTATGCTCTTTTGGAAGCTACTGGCCAAAAACAGGCTGATTGGCGCACAGACCCAGCCAGATGTGGAGCAGCAGGCGGTATTGGGGATATAGGTACTCATGCCGAAAACTTGGCTGAATACATTACAGGCTTGCATATTACTGAACTCTCTGCAGATTTGACGATTTTTGTGGAAGGCAGAAAATTGGATGATGATGCCAATATTTTACTTCGATTCAACAATGGAGCCAAAGGTGTGCTTCATAATAGTCAAATTTGTCATGGCGAAGAAAACGATTTGAATATCCGAGTGTATGGCTCAAAAGGTGGTCTAAAATGGAAACAAATGGAACCTAATACGCTCATACTCACCGATCAAGACAAAGGAGCGAGTATTTTCCGGACTGGTGTTGGCAATCTTTCTGCAGCTGCAGCCGCACATACCCGACAGCCAGCTGGGCATCCTGAAGGCTATATTGAGACCTTTGCTAATATTTATCGCAATTTTGCCATGGCTGTAAAAGCACGCTGGGGGCAAGCCGATGACCATCGAGCCAAAGGCGGCTTAGGGCAGGAGGGAGTTTACGATTCCATCTCAGGCTATGATGCTGAACTGTACGATTTCCCAGGTATTGAGGAAGGTGTCCGTGGTATGGCATTTATTGACACAGTGGTGAAGTCAAATGCTTCAGATTTGAAATGGACTAAATTTGTCGAGTATTGAGAATTTTGTTGGCTAAGAGAAGTCGAAGCCAACAAAATTGATTTTTAATCTCGAATTATCGTTCAGTAGTTTTTATAAGTCAAGTTACATGATTTAATGAAATAAATTGAATTGAGTCTTTTTCAATAAAAAAAATGGTTTTGTATTTCAAAACCCAATGAACCAATAATCAGTATTAATTTTATTTGAAATAGAAAACAAATCCTTAAAGTTTGTCAACCCTTCTTTTTTATTAATAAACAAAACATTCTCTTACTTTAGGATAATATTAATTCTATTTTTCACTATTTTTGGAATTCGTTTAAATATCAAATCTCAAAAAATGGCCAAAAGTTTAATGCCGAAAGCCAATAGCCCAAAATCATGCAAAAAATTAAAATCGGAGTAGTAGGTACAGGATTTATCGGACCTGCTCATATTGAGGCACTTAGAAGGTTGCCAAATGTAGAAGTAACAGCACTTTGCGAAGTAAATATTGAATTGGCAACCGCCAAAGCAGCCCAATTAGGTATTGAACGTCCCTGTACTTTTGAGCAATTGCTGGCGATGGAAGATATCACCTCTGTTCATATTTGTACACCTAATTTCTTGCATTATTCCCAATCAAAAGCTGCTCTTTTGGCAGGCAAGCATGTGGTTTGTGAAAAACCATTAGCTAAAGACTTGCATGAAGCAGAAGAATTGGTACAAATTGCAAAAGAAACAGGTTTAGTCAATGCAGTTCATTTCAACCTTCGCTATTATCCTTTGGTTCGTCAGATGAAAACCATGCGTGAAAAAGGAGATTTGGGGGATGTTTACTCCATTATTGGCTCTTATTTACAGGATTGGCTTTTTTACGCCACTGATTACAATTGGCGTTTGGAACCCGCTCAATCAGGTGACAGCCGTGCTATTGCCGATATCGGGTCACATTTGATGGATGTAATCGAGTACATCACAGGCCTAAAAACGGTAGCTGTTATGGCCGATTTTAACACCATTCATAAAAATCGTAAAAAACCTTTGAAGCCAATTGCCACTTATTCGGGTCAAACGTTAAAGCCAGAAGATTATGCCGATGTACCCATTACGACGGAAGATCATGCCAATGTGCTTTTGAAGTTTGATAATGGCAATTTGGGTACCATCACCGTTTCGCAAGTATCAGCAGGCCGTAAAAATCAGTTGAAATTGGAAATTTCTGGTTCAAATAAAACTTTTGCATTCAACTCAGAGTCACCTAACGAAATGTGGGTGGGCAACAGAGATGGCTATAATCAAACCGTTTTACGTGACCCAAGCAATACCTATCCTGAAGCAAGTGCGATCATGACCTTCCCAGGCGGACATAGCGAAGGCTTTCCAGATACTTCTAAGCAACTTTTCAAAGAAGTTTATGCAGCTATAGAAGCAGGTAAAATGCCAGAAAAAGCACCCTTTCCAACTTTTGCTGATGGATATCGTGAGCTTTTGATTTGTGAGAGAATTTTGGAAAGTAATAGAAAACAAGGGTGGGTTCAGGTATAAGTTGTGAGTGGTAAATTAGTGAGTTGTGGGTTATCCAACTCACCAATAATTGTCTAAAAAATAATTATTAATTTTTTACTCACAAATCAAAACTCACAACTTAAAACTAGAATATGGAAAGGTTAAGTAATGATGAATTTGCAGAAATGGTATTTAAAAGGTTAAAGGAATTAGCCTTGAAATGTATTCCAATTTGTGATAAATTATTCAATCTTACTCCATCTGCAAGAAATATTTCAAGACAACTTGCAAAATCTTCTTCCTCATCAGCAGCAAATTACAGGGCTGCAAGGCGAGCAAGAAGTAAAAACGAATTTTACTCAAAATTGAGTATCGTTATTGAAGAACTGGATGAAACTGAATTTTGGTTAGAATTTTCACTTGACGCAGGATATGTTTCAGAAATTCAAGTTAGAAATCTAATCATTGAAGCACAAGAATTATTAAAAATACTTTCAAAATCAAGAAAAACTTTAAATAATTAAAAGAGATGTTAGAGAATGAGCAAAACTCACAACTCATCACTCAAAACCCACAATTGACTATGAAAACAATCAAAGGTCCAGCTATATTTTTAGCACAATTTTTAGACAATC
>JAZKGO010000032.1:41585-45218 GCA_040385875.1 Bacteroidota bacterium | reverse complement strand
GCAATATCTAAGGCTGATTTCTTATCCCCAATTTCCAAAAACAAGCTAATGAAGTTGGTACTTACTTGGTCATAAGGTATTGATTTATTGGGCAGTACTTTCATCGCATAGTCTAAAACTTGCTTTGCCTTATCTTTTTTATTTTCCTGAATTAATTGTCCAGCCAATTTAGCAAATGCAATTCTTGACGAAATAACTGGTGAGCCTGTATAAAACTCGTTATAATATACTTTTTCATTGTCCATATTACGCCAAAAAGTTTTAGTAAGCATATTTTTCATGGCAATTTCCGTATTCACATAACCATCTTTGGCATCCGCTACTCGCACTGGCAGGAGTCTGTAAACCATTCCTTCTACTTGCATGTATTCCTTCAAGCCTAGATAGCTTTCTGATGAAATAGAAGAAGAAAAATAAATAGGCCGCTTCCAATTGTTTTGCGCAATGATATCCAACTGGATGAGCTCAGGTTTAAAAATATCTTTTTTACCAAAAGTCCACGACATTGTATCCGCAATTTGACTCTCCAATTCCTTCGTAACAATTCCCGATTTAATAACTTCGGCTTTATTTACTGGTAAAAAGAAAATCGAGGAAGGTAAAGTATTGATCAAATCACCATTCATTGATTGTACCTTAATAGCTTCCTTATCTTGATGAATATACTCTAAATAGTCTTTCAGATTAATCCCATTTTTTACGTTGGCATTTTCATAAAATGGAATATTGTCATTGATTCCAGAAATAAATTGATCATACTCCAATGAAACAGGTAATGCATCAGATTGGTAAGTTTTGCGTTTCATTTGTTGAATATACCAATCGGTTCCCAACAGTGAGAGGTTACATACTCGCACATCGGTACGGAAGCCTTCCACCTCCTGAGCATACCAAAGTGGAAAGGTATCATTATCGCCTCCCGTAAAAAGTATAGCGTTAGGTGCACAACCATTCAGTAGATTTTTGGCAAAATCAACCGAATGAAAACGGTTCGATCGGTCATGATCATCCCAACCTTGAAAGCCCATTAATACAGGAATAGTTAGGGTTAAACCTGTAGCAGCAATGGCTCTTGATTGGCTATTTTTAAGAAATTTCTTCATCAAATCGGCCAAGGCTATTACTCCAATACCAATCCAAATAGCGAAGGCATAAAATGAGCCTACATAGATATAATCACGCTCACGGGGCTCAGTTGGTGGCGAATTCATAAATACAACCAAGGCCAGTCCAGTCATAATAAATACCACAAAAATACTGAGCCAGTCCTTATCCTTTTTATTGAGATGGAAAAAGAAACCTAGTAAGCCTAAAATCAATGGTAAAAAATAGAAATTATTATTTGCCTTATTTTTTTGGAGTGTTTGAGGCAAATTTTTATTTGGAAAGGGAGCTAAACCTGCTCCCTGTACATCAGATTCCCTTCCAACAAAATTCCATCCAAAATAGCGCAAATACATTTTGCTAATTTGATACTTAGCAAAGAAAACCAGATTATCTCCAAAGGTTGGTTTTTCACCTTCTGCCAAATTGAGCTCCTCTCTATACAATGCTGGATGACCCGATTGAGGTGAACCTATTCTTGGAAACAACATCTCAGAGCCCGGCTCATAAGAGATTTTTGGTTTATAATCATATATTACATATTTGCCATTTTGCTTTCTATATACCTCCTTACCATGTTCAACAGCCGCAACCTGGGCATCAAAATGTGGTCCAAACATTAGCGATCGATCGCCATACTGCTCTCTCTTTAAATACATTACATAATTTAAAGCATCATTCGGGTCGTTCTCATTAATAGGTGGGTTAAAATTAGATCTTACCAATACCATCATATAACTCAAATAACCAATTAATATAAAGGTCAAAGAAAGCAATGCCATATTAAGGGCTAGTTTTCCTTTTTTCTCAGAATACCTTAAACCAAAAATAAGACCTCCTAATAACAGAATACAGAAAACAGCAATACCTGTTCCATAAGAAGCCCCAAAACCATTTACAAACAATAATTCAAATTGAAAACCTAAAGAGGGCAGCCCTGGAATTACCCCTGCATTGATAATTCCGATGATTACCAAACCGATGAAAAGCGATAAAATTAATCCTTTATTGGTAGGTTTTTCAGTTTTCTTATAGTAATAGATCAATGCAAGGGCAGGAATTGTGACCAAATTCAATAAATGGACACCAATAGATAAGCCAGTTAAATAGGCAATAAATATAATCCATCGATTGGCAGCTCCTTCCTCTTCGATCAGTTCCCACTTAAAGGCAGCCCAAAAAACAATTGCCGTAAAAAATGATGACATTCCATAAACCTCAGCCTCCACCGCCGAAAACCAAAAGGTATCAGAAAAGGTATAAGCCAAAGCTCCAACAGCTCCAGCTCCCATAATTAAAATCAAATCACTTTTTGAAAGCTCCTCTCCTACTTTATTCATGATTTTGCGACCCAACATAGTGATAGTCCAAAAAAGAAAAAGAATGGTAAAGGAACTTGCTATTACTGATAGCATATTAATCCAATAAGCTACTCGTGTGGTATCATCACCTGCCAATAATGAAAAAAGCCTTCCTAAAATCAAAAAAAGTGGGGCACCTGGCGGATGGGGAACCATTAATTTATATGAAACAGCAATAAACTCACCAGCATCCCAAAAGCTGGCGGTATCTTCCATGGTGATAACATAAGTAATGAAAGCAATGGCAAAAACAATCCAGCCAGTGATATTATTGATTTTTTTAAAATTATTCATGAGTATATAATTGTTTTTAAGGGTCTCATGGAATGCCTAAATATTTTTTGTGCGGTTTGTAAAAGCACCTTTTGTGGGCATTTCATTGTAGAATATGGGAGAAATTAGGCGATAATTATGGTAATAGATTTTTTATTAGGAACTTTCATTCTCCAAAATTAGTGAAAAGTTAGTAAGCGATTTTATTTTAGTGGGTTAAATAGTGTTAAAAGAAGGGGGAAGTAATTGTCATTGTTCATTAAAGGTGCGTAAACTCGAATTTTGAGCAATCAGTTCAAAATCTGAATCACTGTGTATCAATAACATATTATTTTTAATAGCTACTTGAGCGATAAGGCAATCTGTGCTTTTGCGAATTGTAACACCTTTTTTTCTGAGATCAAAATAGAGTTTAGCGGCGGCGATTGAGGTTTCTAGCCAATTTTCGTTTAGAATATTAAAATCTAACAAAACATTCCTTTTGTAGTTATACTCCCCTTCAGTTTTTAGGCCTTGTAATATTTCTTGTATAATTGTAGGAGTTAAATAAATTTTATCGTTGTAAAAATCAGCATATTCCTCCAATAATAATGATTGCCTACTTGAAATATTTTTATCCAAATCAATCCAAACAGAAGTATCAAAAATTGCCTTTTCCATTAATCTCTTCTCATTTCATCCAGATTACCTTCCCAGACATTGGCTCCACGCCATTTTAATACTTCTTTTCTATTTAATTGTTTCAAATAAGCAGAAATTGCCTCATTCACAGCTTCCTTTTTGGATTTAAATTTCTTAAGATCCATAATGGCTTTCAATTTCTCCTGATCAATATCGATATTCGTTGTCATAATTATTCTATTTGTACAAATATATTAATTTTTTTGTACAAAAA
>JAZKGO010000032.1:0-41485 GCA_040385875.1 Bacteroidota bacterium | reverse complement strand
TGAGCTGGCAGATTAAACATACTCATCGTACCTGCAATTACCACTAAAGAGGCACGTGGTACACCTGCTATACCCTTACTGGTAAGCAACAGTGTTAGCATCATTGTAACCTGCTGACCTACAGACAATTCAATACCGTAAGACTGAGCAATAAAGCCAACCGCAAAGGTCATGTACATCATAGACCCATCCAAATTAAAAGAATAACCAAGAGGCAAAACAAAACTCACGATTCTTTCTGGAACCCCAAACTCTTTGAGTTTTTCAATTTGCAAAGGCATTGAAGCCTCCGAACTTGCTGTCCCAAATGATAAGAAAAGGGCATCTTGTACTTTAGACAAAAGCTTCCAATAAGGCACTTTGGCAAATAAGCATATTAAGGGTAAAACGACTAGAATGAAAAAGGCTAAGGTAGCGAAAAAACAGATAATCAGATATAAATAGCCTCCCAAAATACCAACTCCTTTTTGAGCAATTACCGCTGCGACCGCCCCAAAAACGCCATATGGTGCAAATCCCATTACAAAATTTACGATTTTAAACATTACTTCTGAAACAGCATGTAAACCTTTGATTATGATTTTCCCAGTATCGCCAATGGCAGCCGTAGCAATCCCAAAAAATATGGAGAATACCACTATTTGCAAAACTTCATTATTGGCTAAAGCATCAAAAAAGCTCTCAGGAAATACATGGGTAATAAAATTTTCCAATGTCATTTTTTTTACTTCAATGCCTGTATCAGCACCTGCCGCCGGCAAGTCCAATTGCATCATTTTGCCAGGTTTTAGCAAGTTTACAGCGATCAAACCAGTTAATAATGAGAGAATTGTAGCAAAATAAAAGTAGCCGAGCGTTTTTACACCAATTCTTCCAACTAATTTGAAATCGCCTAATTTAGCAATACCCACTGTTAAAATGGAGAAAATTAGTGGCCCTATAATCATTTTTATCATCCGCAAAAAAACTTTGCTAAGCAGATTCAAATAGCCTCCAATTTTATCCAAAAATTCTGTATCAGTAGCGTAATTTTTGTTTAGAATGAACCCTACAATAATGCCCAGAATCATCCCGATGAATATTTTAGCAGTAATATTTATTTTCATAAGTTTGTGTTTGTTTTTTTAAGGCCTCATGGAATCGCCAATTTTAATAATAGGCTAATTAATTACACTATTGTTAATGGCGATTTCATATTTTAGTTAATTATTATTGATGAATTGTTGTAAATGTTAAAATTTTAAGGCTTTGGAATCGCAAGAATTGTTTTAAGAGCAGGTTTTGATGTAAAATCCCTGTTCCAAAGCAAAGGATAATTGGTGCGGCCTGGTATTGGATAATCGTTTTTCCAATTCATTCCATCTTGCACGCCCCAAAAAGTAACTCTGTCAATTTTGTCTCTTTTCTTGTAAAATATTCCAAATATTTCGGCATATCTTTTGGTTAATTTATTTTGAATTTCTGTTGGCAAACCTTTTTTATATGGGTCTAAAAAAGTCTCAAATTCTTCTAATTGAAACTGTTTATCGGCCATGCCTTGCCCAATAATTTGGCCTTCTTTTGTGAGCGGCAATACGTCAACATCCAATTCTGTGATCATCACTTTTACTCCTGCTGCTGCGTAGGCATCAATTGCAGCTTCAATATATTCATTTTTAGGGTAATTTAGCCCCCAATGACCTTGCATACCAACTCCGTCAATTCTGACTCCTTCTTTTTGCAGCATTTTTACCAAACGCACAATGCCGTCACGCTTTTCAGGTCGCCAAGCGTTAAAATCGTTGTAATAAAGTTCAGTATTTGGTGCAAATTCTTCTGCAAATTTGAAGGCTAGTTTCACTAATTCATCACCAGATCCAATTGATTTTACCCAAGTTGTCGGGCGATAAGAACCATCATTATCAATCACTTCATTCACAACATCCCATGCGTGTACCTTGCCCACATAACGGCCAGCAACGGTTTTAATATGCTCACGAAGCCTTTCCACTTGTTCATCATGCGTATTGGGCTTACCTTCTTTATTTTGAAAAAACCAAGCGGGTGTTTGATTATGCCAAACCAAAGTATGACCAATAATGAACATATTATGCTTTTTACCAAACTCCACAAATTCATCCGCTGGACCAAAATTAAATATACCAGGCTCAGGATTTATTAAGCCCGCTTTCATCACATTTTCAACTGTAATTGTATTAAACTGCTTAATTACAATGGATTGAGATTGCTTATCTTTCCCAGAAACTATAGCGGGATTTACAGCAGCACCCATTTTGAAAGCATTATTGTAGGCCTCTTTTAATGTAATTTGGCAATAACTTGAGTTCAAATTAATTAATATGAAAATATTGCAAAAAATAAAGATTTTTGTTTTCATATGAGAATTTAATTTCAGAAGAATAAATAGAGTGATTAAAAAACAAAAAAAGCTAAAGATTTTGGGAAATCCTAGCTTTAGATTAATAAGAATAAAATTATACTGCTATTAAAAAAATAATCAGAAATACAGGCTAGGATTTGTAATAATTCTAGGAAAAACTATTGATTTTTAGCTACTTGAGTTTGAAAAAAATGGCGCTTAATCATCATAAAATGCTTCATATAATAAGTCGACTTTAGATTATCATATTGAATCCCACCTTTAACCGCTGCATGAATAAACTGAATACCTGATTCAGTCACAGAGGTAATAATACCCACATGACCCACTTTTTTCTTGCCTGATCGTGGGCTGCTAAAGAAAATCAAATCCCCTGGAAGCGCCTCATTTTTAGTTACCCTTTTGCCTAATTTACTTTGCATTTTGCTGGAATGTGGCAAAGTAATCCCAACTGAATTGAAAGCTTTAGATACTAAACCAGAACAGTCTAAGCCTCTTCTCCCATAACCAAGCCCTAATTTAGTTTTGGTATAATCAATAATCTTTTCGTAAAGAGAAATGCTTTCAGTTTCAGATACATTAGTAGTCGCACAATCATCAATCACTTGATTATATGCAATCATTGGCAATGCCAATAGAAGCAGGAGAATAACTTTTTTCATAAATTTTATTGACCCAAAAAATTCAGGCCTTTTCATAAACGGATTGCAAAGATACCAATATAATGCTATTACGGCAATCTTTATTGTATTTTTACAAGTTTGACAATAAAAAAATCCTTCAAAAGAGTAATTAAACACTCATTTTGAAGGATTAATATTAAATTTTTTCTAGTCAGACTTTACTTACAATTGTTCAAAAATCCGTTCCATTGAAACTTCATTTCCTATTTTATCTCTTAAAATATCTATCGAAACCCTTTCCTGTTCCATCGTATCTCTATGACGAATGGTAACAGTATTGTCCTCCATAGTTTGATAATCAACCACAATACAAAAAGGAGTCCCAATCAAGTCTTGGCGAGTATAACGCTTACCAATGGCCGCTCCATCATCATAAGTACATGAAAATGAGCGCTTTAATGCATGATAAATATCTTGAGCCTTTTCTGCTAAGCCATCTTTTTTAACCAGAGGCAAAATAGCCGCTTTAATCGGGGCCACAGCAGGGTGAAACTTCAAATAAGTTCTCTCCTTCAAACTTTCCCCTTCGCCAGTAGTTTCATTGGTATAAGCATTACATAAAATAGCCAAAAATAGTCGGTCAGCACCGACCGAAGTTTCCACCACATATGGAATATAATTGCCAAATGGCTTTCCATTTTCATCTAATTCAGCATCAAAATATTGTTGCTTTTTCTTCGAAAGCTCTTGGTGGGCAGTCAAATCAAAAGCGGTACGAGAGTGAATACCTTCCATTTCTTTGAAGCCAAAAGGAAACTCATATTCAATATCTACGGCCGCATTGGCATAATGAGCCAACTTGTCGTGATCATGAAATTTAAGCTTTTGAGCTGGTAAGCCCAAAGCCTTGTGAAAGTTTAAACGGGTTTGCTTCCATGTATTGTACCAATGCATTTCGGTGCCAGGACGTACAAAAAATTGCATTTCCATTTGTTCAAACTCACGCATACGAAAAATAAAATTTCGTGCAACTATCTCATTTCTAAAGGCTTTACCAATTTGTGCAATCCCAAATGGCACCTTCATTCTACCAGATTTCTGAACATTTAAAAAATTGACAAATATGCCTTGGGCAGTTTCTGGACGAAGATAAATCAAAGAAGCGTCTTCCGAAACAGCGCCCACCTGGGTGGAAAACATCAAATTAAATTGGCGAACTTCTGTCCAATTTAAAGTACCCGAAATCGGGCAAGAAATATTTTCATTTATAATTAACTGGCGAACCCCTTCCAAATCAGAAGCATCTAATAATCGAGCCATTTCAGTGAGCAAGGCCTGGCCTTTATCAGGCTGACCATCAGCTGCATAGGCTTCGGCTTTGGCTTCCAAAAGTTGATCGGCACGGTAGCGCTTTTTACTGTCTTTATTGTCAATCATCGGATCGTTGAATGAGTCAACATGGCCAGAAGCTTTCCAAGTAAGAGGATGCATGAAAATGGAGGCATCAATACCCACCACATTATCATTGAGCATTGTCATGGCCTTCCACCACAATAATTTGAGATTATTTTTAAGCTCTACACCATTTTGACCATAATCGTAAACGGCTTGAAGCCCATCATAAATTTCTGATGAAGGGAATACAAAACCATATTCTTTGGCGTGAGAAATGATATCCTTGAGTGACGAGGCGGTGTCAAGCGTTTTTTGCTCGGCCATATTTTGTCTAAAAATTAATAATTTGTTATAAATAAACCGCAAAGATAAAATATAAAAGCCCAATTATTGATAGTTTGCTTCAACACTCATACCAACTTTATTATTATTTTATTGAATTTATATTAAATTTGTTTGAAGATTTTTGACTAAACCACAAAAAATCAAATCAATGATAAACCAATTTTTGAACCAAATAAAAAGATACTTTGGATTTAGCAATTCTGAGACTGGCGGTTTCTTAATCCTAATTTTGTTGCTGATAGCATTCATTTCATTACCCCTAATTTATCGATTATTTCCTGTTGATAGTGAGCCTCTCAGCTATTCAGATCAAATAAAATTAGACAGTTTACAAAAAGAATTGCTATCTAAAATTGAGCAGAAGAGCGAGCCCAATCAGTATGAAAAGGATACTTATTCAGGCAACTACAATCAGTTTTCCAACGAAAAAGCAGAATTTGCCTCTAAAAAGCTTTTCAAATTTGATCCAAACCGATTAGATATGGAGGGTTTTAAAACATTAGGACTTCCAGATTTTTTGGCTCAAAGAATAATCAAATATAGAAATGCGGGAGGGAAATTTAAAACCAAAGAAGATTTACAAAAAATCTATGGCCTTTTACCTGCCACTTATTCAAAATTAGAACCCTTTATTATTATTGAAAACAATAGTGACCATAAGTTTAATGAGAATTTTTCTGAAAATAAAAATAATCCAGATCCAAATCTTGCAATAAAGCAAACTTATACCAAAGAAAATTCCTTTAAAAAACCTATTAGTTTCGACCTTAATACAGCTGACACTACCATTTTCATGACTATCAAAGGGATTGGTTCAAAACTTTCACAGAGAATTATCAAATTTAGGGACAATTTGGGAGGCTTTCATTCTGAAAATCAAGTGAGGGAAGTTTTTGGATTGGATTCGACAGTTGTAATAGAAATTCTGAAATATGGCTCTATCAAATCAGGGATTTATCACAGAATTGAAATCAACCAAACAAATGAGTTGAGGCATCCTTATTTAAAACCATATATTGCCAAAGCAATTCTAGCTTATCGCAACCAACATGGCACCTATAATGGAATCGACGATTTAAGGAAAATCAAATTGCTAAACGAGGCTACTCTATCAAAAATAAACCCGTATCTCAAATATTAATTTATCGAAATCAACTTTATATTGATTTTATCCTTAATTTTCCTCCCTTTATCATTTACTTTGAAATTACTATAATCGAAAGCTCCAATTTCGTTACAAAAAAAGCCTATCAATGAATAAAATTTTACTTATTATTCAGCACGAATATTTGAAGAGAGTCAAGAAGAAATCGTTTATCATTATGACCCTCCTTACGCCACTTTTAATGGCTTCGATTTATATCATCCCGATTTTTTTAGCCATGCAAAAAGATGAACAAAAAAAGGTGGAATATATTGATGAAAGTGGCATTATTGCTCCAAAACTGATTAACAACGAGGAGATAATTTTCACCCAATCAACTAGTAATATTGATAAAGCTAAGGCAAATTTTCCAAAAAGTAGTATGGATGCCTTGATCTATATCCCAAAAGATATTATTGAAAGACCTGACGGACTACAGATTTTTGCAGAAAAAAATGTAAACATGTCGCTTAAAAGTTCTATTGAAAAAATAGTTGAAAATGAAGTTAAAAATACTCGATTAAAAAATGCAGGTATTGACATTAAAATTATTGAAGACAATAAGATTAAGGTATCGGCCAATACTTTCAGTTTGAGTGAAGAAGGCGAAAAAAAGAATAGCTCAGAAGCCGCTGCAGTTGTAGGTTATATTCTTGCTTTTTTACTTTATGGCATCCTATTTATCTATGGTGCACAAGTGATGCGTGGAGTAATGGAGGAAAAAACAAGTAGAATTATTGAGGTAATCATTTCGTCGGTGAAGCCATTCCAATTAATGATTGGGAAAATCGTTGGGGTTGGTTTGGTAGGAATTACTCAGTTTTTACTCTGGATAATTCTTTCATATGCGATTAGTACCGTAACAATGGGGGTTTTTATGAAAGGAAAGGTGGAAGATGTTAAGCAAAAAGTAGAGCTCGCACAAAAACAATTGGATAAAGGCAATCCAGAAATGCTTCAAAAGCAAGCTGAAAGTCCAATGCCTAATATTATTGAATATTTAAAAACACTTCCTATTTCTACCATATTAATTACTTTTTTGCTATACTTTTTAGGAGGCTATTTGCTTTATAGCGCATTATTTGCGGCGGTTGGTGCAGCGGTAGATAGTGAGGCAGATACACAGCAGTTTATGTTGCCAGTGAGCCTTCCCATTATTATTGCCATTATTATTGCACCTGCTACTATGAAAGATCCCGACGGCAGTTTAGCATTTTGGGCCTCGATGATCCCATTTACCTCACCCGTTAATATGATGATACGCATTCCATTTGGAGTTCCTACTTGGCAAATAATATTGTCATTATCATTTTTGATAATTGGTTTTTTGTGTACCACTTGGATAGCTGCCCGAATTTATCGAGTAGGAATTTTAATGTATGGCAAAAAAACTACCTTCAAAGAAATTGGAAAGTGGATTTTTTATAAAGGTTAATCAATAGTCTTAATGCATATTAAATCAATCAATTAAGTTTAAATCTTCAAATTCATAAAAAATATTACGCTAAATTTTTTCTAAACTTAAAACAAACAAAAAAATGGAAAATCAAAGTCTGCCCCTCGAAAAAGAATTAGAACCAATTTTTACTGAAAAACTACCGGCCTTTCCAGAAAATATTAAAGATTTATTGGTGCAAGTAATACCTTGGCTAGCATTACTTGGGGCCATTTTCGGAGCACTAAGCTTTATTACTCTTGTGGGTGCTGGCTCCTTTCTTTCGTTCATCAATATTGGCACAGGAGCGTATGGAGGCTCATTGTGGGCAATGTGGCTCGGCATCATTTCCTTAGGTGCTATTACTTTCTTTTGTGCAATTTCATTCAAACCATTAAAAAACATGGAGAAAAAAGGATGGAATTATATGTATTATTTAAGTTTGATTTCATTTGTACTCAACCTACTCTCTGGTGCCATAATTGGGGCAATTGTAGGTGCTTTTATTGGCTTTTGGATTTCTTTCCAGGTAAAAGCAAGGTACGTTAATTAGTGCTTTTAATTAATAGCATTCTTAAAGCAAAAAGAAATATTTTGGCTTTAAAATAAAAAACATTTTCAAACAATTATGAGTGACCTACTTTTAGAAGCAAAGAACATAGTAAAGACCTATTCGAGCCATACTGCTTTGAACGATGTTAGTATCCAAGTTCCCAAAGGGTCGATTTTCGGCCTTTTGGGGCCTAATGGAGCAGGAAAGACCTCTTTAATCAGAATTATCAATCAAATTACGGGACCTGATTCTGGCCAAATTTTATTGGATGGGCAACCTTTACAACCCAAACATATTGAAAATATTGGTTATTTACCTGAAGAAAGAGGCCTTTATAAGAAAATGAAAGTGGGTGAGCAGCTGCAATATCTGGCCCAACTGAAAGGAATGAGCAAAGCAGTAGCTACAGAAAGATTAAAACATTGGTTTATCAAATTTGACATAAAAGATTGGTGGAATAAAAATGTGGAAGACCTCTCTAAAGGTATGCAGCAAAAAACTCAATTTATTGCCACAATAGTCCACGAGCCCAAACTAATAATTTTGGATGAACCCTTTTCGGGATTCGACCCAATCAATGCCAATCTATTGAAAGATGAAATTCTTGAGCTTAAGGAAAAAGGCAGCACCATTATTTTCTCCACCCACCGAATGGAATCTGTAGAAGAATTGTGTGACAATATTGCGTTAATCAATAAAGCAAAAGTAGTTTTAGAAGGTGAGAAAAAGGCTATTAAAAATAGCTTCAAAGACAATACCTATCAGATAATACACCGTGGAAATTTGGAGGAAATCCCTGAAATTTTCAAACTGGTTTCAAACCTCACAGTGGAAGAAAATATCTTTGAAAGTGTTCTAAGAAAAGAAGACAATATTGGCAATAATCAACTGATTAACAGCATTTTAAATCAGTCAGAAATACTTTCGTTTAGTGAACGAATCCCTAGTTTTAACGAAATATTTATTCGAGTAGTAGGCGAAGATGCCAATCAGATTCTAAGCTAAATTGAGTATAATTTCCGTTGAAAATACAAAAAATGATTTTTAAAAATTGGGCTTTAACAAATATTTAGAATAAAATTCATCAATTACTGCCACCGCCTCAGTGGCAGTATCTACCAGAGATACTAATTCCAAATCATGCTCAGAAATATAAGCATTAGAAAGCATCGTGCTTTTCACCCAATCAAATAAACCTGCCCAATAGGCCCTACCTACCATCACTATTGGAAACTGTCCAATTTTTTGTGTCTGTATCAAAGTGATTGATTCAAAGAGTTCGTCAAGTGTACCAAAACCTCCAGGCATCACCACAAAACCTTGCGAATATTTGATAAACATCACTTTTCTTACAAAGAAATAATCAAAATTAATACTTTTGTCACGATCAATGAAGTCGTTGGGCTTTTGCTCAAACGGGAGTTCAATATTCAAGCCAACAGACCTACCTCCCTGTGATTTAGCACCCTTATTACCCGCTTCCATTATCCCTGGTCCACCTCCTGTAATTACACCATAGCCATGCCTCACCAATTTTGCGGCTATTTCTTCAGCAATTTTATAGTATTCATTATCTGGTTTAGTACGTGCCGACCCAAAAATAGAAACGCAAGGTCCGATTTTGGACATTTTATCAATTCCCTCCACAAATTCAGACATTACTTTAAATACCCTCCAACTTTCCTCCGACTTTATCTCGTTCCAAGCACGGTCGGTAAATGCCTTCTTGATTTTCTCTTCACCGATTAGGTCAAAATCATACGCTTTTTTTGTCATTTTTATTTTAGTAGTATAATGAGAAACTCTCTCTGCGGTAAATCAATTAATTCCTATGATTTGTTCACTTTTTATATTGAAATTTCACTTTAATATCCTCAAGAATTTTTATTCCCAAAACAAAAAAGTAATTTTATAAAAAAGGAATGCAATAACGCAATTTTTCAAAACATTTTATAAATTATTTATAAAAAATAATAAAATGCCAACTAATATCGCCATCGGAGCCGATCATGCGGGTTTTCAATATAAAGAAGCAATTAAGGAATTATTGGCTAAGAAAGGCTATCATGTAATCGATAAAGGCGCTTTTTCAGAAAGCTCAGTTGATTATCCTGATTTTGCGCATCCTGTGGCTTTAGCGGTTGAAAACGATGAAGTGGACAGAGGAATATTGGTTTGCGGATCTGGCCAGGGAGTATGCATCACTGCCAATAAACACCAGGGAATTAGAGCGGCATTGGCTTGGGAGCCAGAAATTGCAAAACTATCCAGAGAGCACAATAATGTTAATGTATTATGCTTGCCTGCCAGATTTATATCAATGGAGGTGGCTTTTCAATGTATAGACCTTTTCTTAAATACTGAATTTGAGGGGGGTAGGCATGGCAACAGGGTCAATAAAATTGGCTGCTAAGGCTATTTTAACCGATATAGCCCATCACTTATTTTCGTATACCTATTATTCAAACTGGGGATTCTCTGAAATACTTTGGGCAATAAGTTTTCTTGATCAAAAATATACTCAGGTGCCTCCTTTTCAAAATTTTGAATAATATCAATTACATTTTCATAATTATCAATATTTACAAAACTGCTTCTTGAAAGGCTCCAATTGATATAAGGAGTGGCTGTTTTGTTATACAAATAGGGCGTAAGGTCGTTGCCCAATACCAAAACCTTCTTATCTCTTATATCGAAATTTTTATTTTTGTTTTCTAGCCTCAATTTATCCAGTTTTGATAAATTTATTTTCGAAAGCCTTGGCACGAATGCTTGATAATTGTTTAATAAAACCCCTAAAAATAAAACTATAAAAATCAATTCGGCCAACCACTTTTTCTTAAAATTTTCAAAATATAAAATGGCAAAATAGGCCAAAGGAATTACAAATAGCATAAATTGCATGGGTGCCAAATAGGGCATTAAAGCAACTGATAGAATTCCTGAAACAAACCAAAGTAAGATTATTTGCTGTGCTCTGGTTTGAAAATTATTATATTTAGAAGAACCCAGTACCACAAAAAATCCCAAGACACCAATAATAAGCGGAAAAATAAATGAAGACAATAAGCCCTTAAAATCATTTAAGATAAATTGTCTCTTTTCGAATACTTGCCATAAAAAATATTGAATAAAATTGGCAAAATGCCCATCAATAAAATACCAAATAGCCACTACCGCTAGTGGGAATAGAAGCCCAAAAATCACTAAAAATTGTTGACGAAGTTTAATACCAGTAAATAAATTCAACGCAAGAATAATCCATAGAAAGAAAATAAAAGTGGGTGGATAAAACAAAAATGCAATTCCAATATACACCCCAATCTCAAAAACCTCATCACTGGCGCCATATTTTTCAATTTGACTTAGAAAAGTACTAAATGCCAATAATAAAAACAGATTGGCCATTAATGCGGGTGAAAGTGTATAAAAATCAAATGAAAGGCTATAAAAAAGAATCAAGATAAGGCCCGGCACATAGTTTCTTTCTTTGAAGAGCCCTTTTTTATGTGTTAAAAGAGTAAAATAAAAAATCTGAATGGCAGTAAGAATGAAAGCTAAAACATGGTAGGCAGTGGTGGACCTTCCCACAAAAAAATGAATAACGGCATAGACAATAGCTGAAAAGGGGCTCACATTATCAAGCACATCCACATACAACAAATTGCCAGCGGCCAATTGCTCGCCAGTTAATTGCCATTTAAGCTCAGGAATTAACAACGGAACCCCGTAAAAAAAAGCAGGTAACCTTACTAAGATTAGCAAGAAAATCAAGCTAAATATTTGGTAATATGCGTTGGTCTTAAAAAATCTTAACAAAATATATGCTTTATAATTACTGACAAAATTACAACCAAACCAATAAATATGACGAACTTTGTGAAAAAAGAAATACCCTTCAAAGTCAGTTATCGAGAATAACCCTGAGAATAAAAATAAAAATATGGAAACTAAAAGACAACAAAAGTTTTCTAGACAAATACAGAAGGATTTAAGTGAAATTTTTCAAAAAGAGTTAAAAGGAGCCTTTGGAAATGCATTCATTACGATTACAGAAGTAAAAGTATCACCTGACATGAGCCAAGCCAAGTCATACTTAAGCCTTATGTTAGTGGCAGATAAAGAAGGGCTCCTCGAGGAGATCCGTGATAAAACCAAACAAATCAGGAATATTTTAGCAGGAAAAATAAGACACCAGGTACGTATTATTCCAGAGTTATTGTTTTTTCTGGACGATACCGCTGAATATGCAGCTAAAATGGATGCATTAATCTCAAACTTGGATATTCCACCTTTAAAAGAAGGAGAAGTAATTGAGAATTAACCCGAATAGTCAATAAGAATTTTCAACCTATTTTGATTCTTCTTGATTACTAAAACAATTATTATACAAGCCAACCGCACTCTGATGAACCTATCGTCTAGAATTGCCTTTCGATATCTCATTTCCAAAAAAAAAGCTAGTTTTATTAATTTAATTTCTTGGTTAGCTCTTTTAGGAATAGCCTTTGGTACTACCGCTTTAGTAATTGTGCTTTCGGTATTCAATGGACTTGAAGACCTCAACCGTTCGCTGTTTAATACATTCGATTCCGACCTCATTATTCTCCCAAAAGAAGGCAAAAAGTTTAATCCGAAATTGATCAATATAGCTGAATTTGGCAAATTACTAGAGATAAAATCCTATTCTAAAATTATCCAAGAAAATGCACTCGTAAAATACGGCGATCAACAAAGTGTAGCCATAATCAAAGGTGTAGAAAACAGCTTTTTGCAAAATGAATCGTTTAAAAAAAGTATCATTGACGGAACATTCAAACTTAAGGATGAAAAATCGAATCTGGCAATTATAGGTATCGGCATTCAGGATAATTTATCCATCTCAATTGACAATTTTTATACCCCAATCGAGTTTTGGTATCCAACCAAATCCGCCAATCTGAATTTGGCCACAGAAAATTCGTTTAATAAACTCATGGCCTATCCTTCAGGCGTATTTTCAATAGAACAATCGTATGACAATTATGTAATTGTGCCGATTGAGCTTACTATGGCACTATTTGATAGAAAAACCGAAATTTCTGCTTTTGAAATTAATCTTAAAAATGGAGTGGATATTGAAAAAATAAGGCCGAAAATAGCCACTTCTATTAGTAAAAATCTTAAAATTTTAAGTAGGGATGAGCAACATGTCGGCCTGCTTAGAGCCATCAAAATAGAAAAACTATTTGTGTTTTTGTCCTTAATTTTTATCATTGGCATAGCAGCTTTGAACATATTTTTTTCACTTTCGATGTTAGTGATTGAGAAAAAAGAAGACATAAAAACGCTGAAAGCGCTTGGGGCTAGCAAAAGATTAATTGGTAACATTTTTAAAATAGAAGGCCTTTTTATTGCTTTGATTGGCACAGGTTTCGGATTGATTTTAGGTTTTGTCCTATGTGCTCTGCAACTAAAATATGGCCTATTGAAAATGGGAATGGTCTCCGCTTTAGTGGATGCCTACCCTATACGAATTGAATTTGGGGACTTTTTCTTTACGGGTCTGGCTATATTTTTATTATCCCTTTTAATTTCCCAGTTTCCTTCCAAAAAAGCTGAAAATATTAGTTAATTTTACCTCGATAATTTTGAAATTTAAACCAAATTATTAATTATTTGACCAAATATTATTCTGTGCCACAGTACCAAAAATCAACAGCTCAAAATCTGAATACCTATTAAATAATTTCTACTTGATGAAAAAACTATTTTTATTAGATGCAATGGCTCTCATTTACAGAGCTCATTTTGCTTTTAGCAAAACGCCACGAATTACCTCTAAAGGGCTGAATACCAGTGCGGTATTTGGTTTCACCAATACATTGTTAGAAATTCTTACCAAAGAAAAACCCACTCATATTGCAGTTGCATTTGACTCACCAGGCCCAACTTTTCGACATGTACAATTTGAACAATACAAGGCTCATCGTGATGTCCAGCCTGAAGATATTACAGTAGCGATTCCTTATGTTAAAAAACTAGTGGAAGCAATGAATATTCCGCTAATAATTTTGGAAGGTTATGAAGCCGACGACATTATTGGTACTGTTGCCAAGCAAGTGGTGAGGCAACATGATGATATTGAGGTATTCATGATGACACCCGACAAAGATTATGGTCAATTAGTGGAAGAAAGAATAAAAATGTATAAGCCTGGCTCATTCGGTAAGCCGACTGAAATATTGGGTGTAAAAGAAATTTGTGAAAAATGGGATATTAAAAGTGTAGATCAGGTAATTGATATGTTGGGCCTAATGGGCGACTCCGCAGATAATATTCCTGGAGTGCCAAATGTGGGAGAGAAAACTGCTCAAAAACTGATTGCAGAATATGGTACTATAGAAAACATCATTGCCAATGCCGATAAACTAAAGGGTAAACTACAAGAAAACATTGTGAATTTTGCAGAACAAGGCTTGCTTTCAAAGCAGTTAGCCACAATTCATTGCGAAGTACCCATCACTTGGGACGAAGAAGACCTGAAAGTATCTGAAGTAAATAAGGAAAAACTAACTGATTTGGTTGATGAATTAGAATTTAGAACCATCAGAAAGCGATTGTTGGGCGAAGAATCGAACGCAACAAATTCAGAATCAGCTTCTCAAGTAATTCAAAAGCCAAAAGCAGCACCAGTCAATACAGGTCAAATGGACTTATTTGGTGCAAATAATGCAGTTTCAACTCCAGTAAAATTGGATGGAGAATTCAGTGAACAAGCAGAAAGTGATAACGAAGAAGCTCCCGTAAGACTAGAAAAAAGAACGATCCACTCCACCGTACACAATTACCATTTAATTGACAGTGAGGAACTTATAAAATCATTAGTTAAACATTTAAGTGTTCAAGAATCGATTTGCTTTGATACTGAAACCACTTCTGTGGATGCATTTGAGGCCGAATTAGTTGGATTGTCATTTTCTTATTATTCTGGTGAAGCATTTTATGTAAATGTGCCAGAAAATAGAATGGAAGCTCAGAAAATTGTAGAATTATTCAGGCCTGTTTTTGAAAATGAAAACATTGAAAAGATTGCCCAAAATATCAAGTATGATTTGATGGTTTTGCAAAATTATGGTGTGGAAGTAAAGGGGAAATTGTATGACACCATGCTTGCGCACTATCTTATTGAGCCGGAGAAACGGCATGGGATGGACATAATGGCCGAAAATTATCTGAATTATTCACCTGTTTCCATTGATGAATTAATTGGGAAAAAAGGTGGAAAGCAAGGCAGTATGCGTGATGTAGACCTCAATCAAATCAAAGAATATGCTGCTGAAGATGCTGATATTACTCTTCAATTAAAAAAGGTTTTGCACCCAATTTTAGCAAAAAACCCAAGAGGTGTAGCCTTGATGGAGGAGCTGGAAATGCCTCTTACTCAAGTACTTGCGAATGTGGAGAGTGAAGGAGTACGCATTGATACCGAGGCACTTAAACAAATGTCGGATGTGCTTGCAACAGATATTATTGGAATCGAGGGTAAAATCTATGATTTAGCTGGATTAAAATTCAATATTGCTTCACCAAAGCAATTGGGTGAAATATTATTTGACCATTTGAAATTGGATCCAAAAGCCAAAAAAACCAAAACTGGTCAATATGCAACAGGCGAGGACATCCTTTCAAAACTCGAGAAAGACAATCCAATTATTCAAAACATACTAGATTTCAGAGAATTGCAAAAACTGAAGTCAACTTATGTGGATGCCTTGCCATTGCTAATTTCCAAAAAAGATGGAAGGATTCACACTTCTTTTAATCAGGCTGTTGCGGCTACGGGTCGATTGAGTTCCACCAATCCAAATTTGCAAAATATACCAATTCGCACCATTCGTGGGCGTGAAATTAGAAAGGCTTTTATACCAAGAAATGAGGAATTTAAGATAATGTCGGCTGACTATTCCCAGATTGAATTGAGAATTATGGCGGCGGTTTCAGGCGATGCGAGTATGACGGAGGCCTTCAACAAAGGTATTGATATCCACTCCACTACTGCTAGTAAAGTATTTGGTGTAGAATTAAATGAGGTTACTTCCGAAATGCGACGAAGAGCCAAAATGGTCAATTTTGGGATTATTTACGGTATTTCGGCATTTGGGCTTTCACAACGATTGGATATTCCGAGAAAAGAGGCAGCAGAAATTATTGATAATTATTTTAAAGAATTCCCTTCGATAAGCCAATATATGAACAATGTGGTGGAAGAAGCCAGAAAAAACACTTATGTGGAAACCATCATGGGGCGTAGGCGTTACTTAAGGGACATCAATGCACAAAACCAAGTGGAAAGAGGCTTCGCTGAACGAAACGCCATCAATGCCCCGATACAAGGCTCAGCCGCCGATATGATTAAATTGGCGATGATTAAAATTCATCACCATCTCAAAAATGAAAAAATGAAGTCAAAGATGATTCTGACAGTACATGACGAACTTGTGTTTGATGCTTATGAAGCTGAAATCTCTGAACTAAAAACAATAGTAAATGAGTTGATGGTAAATGCAATGCCTCTTTCTGTAAAAATGGAAACTGGAATTGGGGTAGGTTTGAATTGGTTGGAAGCGCATTAAAATCACTCAAGTAACAATCAATATTGTTTGCTTATTAATTTAATCCGTAGCAGAGACTCTGCTACGGAAATCAATCAAACAAAGTATAATATTAAAATAAAAACATAAGTATGTCAGATAATAAGGATTACTCAAAATTGACAGTTGAAGAATTGATGATAGAAGAAAAAAAGATTAAAAAAAATGAAACAATTGCTGCAATAATAACAGGAATTGCTGTTGGCGTAATAGTGTACGGCGTTGTGAAGAACGGTTTTGGGTTTATTTATGTTTTCCTGCCATTGATTTTGATCTATTTTAATTATAAGAATTCACAAAAGCAAAAACAAATTCTTAAACAAATTCAAACAGAAATTGAGGCTAAAAATTCATTGTAATTTGTTAATGTGTAGCGCTAGGTTGACTATTTAAGGAAGGCTTAACTTTGAGCTAAGCCTTCATATTTTACAAAAAAAAGTGCAATTCATCAGATAATGAATTGCACTAAGGTAACCATCCTCAACTTTTAACTATTATATCTACAATGACTTACGTAAAATCAGTTCCATAGGCATATAAAAATGCCCTCTTTTATTATAGACCACATTATCAGCGGCCATTTTGCCAATTTTGATAGGATTACAAGTCATTACTGTAATGCCATTTGCCAAAACCTCATTGTAACAAGTATCGTTGAATGATACCAGTCCAATTTCATTACCTAGGTCAGCCTTCTCCATTTTTACTTTTTTGATAATATCCACTAAATCATAATCGTCCATACACAAATAGGCATGCCCTTGCTCTAAATTTTCATCCTGCATATCATCCAAAATCTGGTAATCAAAATCATTTTTCTCACAAAAATTTCTAAAACCAGTAATCATTTCGCTATGAAAATACTCACGACTGGAAAGCACTAAATCGATTGATTGATACTTCTGGAAATTTTTGATGCAATTACTCATCACCCTTTCCATTTCCTCCTCAGGGTTATAGCTGATTGATGAATAGCTATTGCTCAAACTTTCATATTGTTTGTCAATTAACAATAGTTTCTCCCCAGATATCTTTTTGAGATGCTTAATGGTTTCTTCATTTTCTTCAATTTGATGCGGCATAATTACATAGTAATGGTAATTACCCAAATTTGAATTAATGGCATCTTTGAAATTTTCAGCTTTATAGTTGTAAGTACAAAGATCTGAAACCACATTTTTACCCGTATTATTTACAAACGAATTGTAAAATAATTTGGCACTATCGGTTACTTCGCCTACCAAAAAGAACACTTTAGTTTTTGATTTACTTGGGTCCCGCTCCGAAATAAAATACCCTTTTCTGAAAACTGAAGTAATTACACCAATTCTGTGTAGTTCTGTGTAGGCACGCTCAACTGTATCTCTTGAAAGTAAACACTCTTCACTCGTTTCATTAATAGAAGGAAGCCTTTCACCCGCTTTTAACTTTCCCATATCTATATCCATTATTAGCGAATTCACCAATTGCTGATATTTTGGAATTTTAGAATTATTTTCAATTTTAGTAAAATCTTGTACAGTAAACATCCCGTTTTTATTAATAAAAGTTTAAGTAAAAATTAAAATAGATAATAAAAATGTTAAGAAGAACAAAATTATTGTCTCAGTATACCCAATTTGTTTTGAGGTCAAATTAGATAATCTTGAATCCAGTTTTTGTTCAATATTTTTTAAAGAAGTTTTCAATTTAAGTTTAACATTTAAAGATTTAATAAAATCAAATGTCAGAAAACAAAAAAATCAAAATGTACTAATCAAGTATACTTAACCAACCGATTGATATGATTTTTTGATATAACAAAGTTACTCGTATCTATACCGTCCTGACTTGGACTAATCTTACAAAAAAGCCGACAAATCTTTCAAAAACAGTAAAATTGATAGATTTAAATATATTTTTTTAAGAAAAAACTTGAATTTCGATAAAAAAATTATAAATTTGACTTGTCTATACAAGAAAGCTACTACAGCTTACTTTTAGCAAAAAAATACATTTCCCACTATCATTATATTGGTTTTGTGAAATAATTGATTCATCATTAATCTTGAAAAATCCCTACTTTTAGTTGGGATTTTTTTATATTTGTACTTAAAATAAAAATTTCGAGTATTTCATAAGCTTATGAAGTTTTTAAAAGCCAATCATTTAATCCGATACATAACAACCTGTATTCTGTTTTGGCAGATAAGTGTTGGTGCACAACCTTCCATACCTTTTTTCAGAATAGGTACAGCCCAAGGGCTTTCACAAAGTACTGTTTTTTGCTCATTTCAAGATTCAAGAGGATTCATTTGGTTTGGAACTGCCGAAGGCCTGAACAGATATGACGGTTACGGATTTAAGATATTCAGACATGTATTAAATGATAAGAATTCACTATCAAGCAACGATATTCTTTCTATCAATGAAGATGCTGATGGAAATATTTGGGTAGGAACACGCACCAGAGGTCTTTCTATTTTGAATATTAGAACACTAAAATTCGACAATTCTATTAATATACAAAAAGGTATCAATACCAGTAATTCAACTATCAGTTCAATTATAAAGGACAGAAAAAACAATATTTGGTTCTCTGCCATTGGTGTTGGCGTATTCAAACAAAACTTTATAACTAAAAGAATTATTAAACTAAAGGCTACCGGTACCGAAAATGTAAGCTCAGGTTTTATTGATAAAGAGGGGAATCTGTGGTATGGAAATTCGACAATGCAATTGATAAAATTTGAAAGTGAAAATAAAGCAAAGCTATTTTCAATCTTAAAGGCTAAAAATCAACAAAATTCCTACATAAGTGCCATAGCAGAAGCAGCTTCTGGTACAATTTATGCCACTACCAATTCAAATGGCCTGTTTTCTTTTGATGAAAAAAGTGAAAAATTTGAAAATATTTATTACAAACCAGAAATAATTGATGGTCTCAATAATATGAAATCGATTGTTTGTAATGAAGATAATACCCTCTTTATTACCACCAATGATGGCTTACTCGTAGTCAATAATGAGAATTTCGAAAATGTAATTCAACAAAAAGCCAATTCATCCAAACGATTTGCACTGAGTACCCATGCACTCATGTCATTGATGATTGATAAAAATCAAAACCTTTGGATTGGTTCATGGGAAGGCGGTATCAATGTAAACTATAAAAAGCAACCAACTTTTTCGCTTTTAAGAAAAGAAATTGGCGCTTTTAACAGCCCTTTGGATAGAAAAATAACCTCGGTTGCAGCTTCAAATGAGTTAATATGGATGGGCACTAACATTGGGTTATCTGAATTCAATAAAAAAACACAAAACTGGCGACATTTCAATCAAGAGCAAATGAGTGGAGCCGATATCAATGTGTTAAAATATGATTTAGAGGGCGATTTATTCATTAGTGCTTATCAAAAAAATCTTACAATCTTCAACCAAAAATCAAATTCATTTAGCCAGTTCAAAATAAAAAACCTGAAATACACCACTAGTATTAGTGCTTTTACAATTGAAAGGAATGGCAAAATGTGGGTCGGAACCACAAATAGTGGTGTGTTTTTATTTGATAAAACCACTGGCGAGTTTGAGCCCCTGAGCAAGAAAGTTCCCACATTAAATCTAAATGCAAGTATTTCAACTCTATTACAAGATAATAGAAATAGATTATGGATAGGCACAACTGCTAGTGGATTATATGTTGTAAACCTGAATAATAATACTTTTAAAACTTATAAAAATGGCATCGATGGTAAACATTTGAGTGATGAACATATTTTAGCGATCTTGCAGGATAAAAAAAGCCGAATTTGGATAGGAACAAACGGAGGGGGCCTGAATCTTTTTAATGACAAAGAGGAGACTTTCACCACATTTTCAGAGCAAAATGGGCTTCCTAATAATACCATCAAATCAATTGTAGAAGACGATAATCGTAATCTTTGGCTATCCACCAATCAAGGTATTTGCAATTTTAATTATGATGAAAACACTTATAAATCCTACAATGAGGCTGATGGACTACAAGGAAAAGAATTTGGCCGGGGAGTTGGAACTAAAAATGAAGAAGGTGAACTTTTTTTTGGAGGGAGTAACGGCCTCACTTATTTCAACCCCAATGATCTTCTAGCAAAACCAACCCAATCACTCAAAATCATATTTACAGACCTCAAGCTTTTCAATAAATCTGTTGAAATTGGCAAAAAAAATTCTCCTTTAAAAACAGATATTAGCTTAGCCAAAGAAATTATTTTAAAGAACAGTCAATCGGTATTTACGTTAGATTTTTTAGCACTGGATTTTCAACAATTGAAAAATTATCAGTATGCTTACAAATTAGAAGGCTTTGACAAAGATTGGAACTATATTGATAATCAAAGAAATGCAAGCTATACCAATATGCCTGAGGGTACTTATTATTTCAAGGTAAAAGCTACAAATAATGAGGGGAATTGGACCGAAAATATATCCACTTTAAAAATCACCATTCTACCTCCTTGGTATCGAACAGTCTGGGCCTATTTAGCTTATATCATATTGCTTGTTCTATCACTTTATATTTGGAGAAGAATTATTAGAATGAGAGAAAGGCTGCAGTCAGATATTCGAATTCAGCGGATAGAATCACAAAAAATAAGAGAGTTGGATATTGCCAAAACTAATTTTTTTACTAATATTTCCCACGAGTTTCGAACACCACTCACGCTGATTATCAGTCCAATACAGCAGCTTTTGAGCTCTTTTGAAATAGGTAGTGAAGAACTGGACAAACAACATAATTTGATTCTTAAAAATGCACAAAGACTTTTAAGGTTGATTAATCAAATATTGGACATTTCAAAGCTGGAAGCAGGCAATATGAAGCTGGAAGTATCCAAAAATGATCTTGTTGAATTTCTGAGTTCCATTGCGCTTTCATTTAAAGTTTTATCTGAAAAGAACAATATCACCTATAATATTGATATCAAAAACACGATAAGATATTGCTTTTTTGACAAAGATATAGTTGAAAAAATCACCTATAACTTACTTTCAAATGCATTCAAATTCACACCAGAAAATGGTCAGATTGATTTCAAAATTGAAATCAGGCACCAAAATTTAAAACTCGAAGTGATAGACAATGGTATTGGGATGGATGCTGAAACTACCAAACATATTTTTGAAAGATATTTTCAGGCTGACGGAAAAAAAGAGAGAAAAAGTATTGGTACTGGTATTGGTTTAGCGCTTACAAAAGAGCTTACAGAACTTCATTTAGGAACAATTGAAGTAGAAAGTGCCCCTCATTTAGGTAGCCGCTTCACTGTTGAGATTCCGGTCACAGCTAACAAATTTGACATCACTCAAATCAAAGAAAATTTCGATTTCCATTTTGAGCCGGATGTGAATTTTATGAAACCATCAAAAATACCTAATCAGGAAATTGTATTGGAAAACGATGCCCCAATGCTACTGATTGTGGAAGACAATGACGAATTACGAGAATATTTAGTAGGTATTTTTGAAAATAAATATAAAATAATTGAGGCTGGGAATGGGCAAATGGGATTGAAGCTGGCCATTGAAAATATGCCGGATGTAATTTTAAGTGATTATATCATGCCTATTATGGATGGGGGCGAATTTTGCAAAGCAATTAAAACCGACGAAAAAACCAGTCATATACCGTTTGTGATTTTAACCTCCAAGCAAAACAATTCTTCAATTCACAATAGTTATGAAATTGGTGCGGATGACTACATTATTAAACCTTTTAATGTAGCTATTTTGACCAAAAAAATTGAAAGCATCATTAGAGCACAAAATATTTTAAAACTAAAATTTGGGAAAGCAATCGATTTAATTCCTGAAAACATATTACAAAACCAAACAGAGGAAAATTTTTTCAAGAAAGCAATCAATATCATAGAAAACAATATCGAGGATCCGGATTTTGACGTCACCCAATTAGAGATTGAACTGAATATGAGCAAAATGCAGCTCTATCGTAAATTAAAAGGTGTTTCAAATTTGGCACCGAATGAGTTTATCAGAAACATCAGATTGAAAAAGGCCGCCTTAATCATGCAAAATACCTCATTAAATGTATCAGAAATTGCCTATCTAGTTGGCTTTAATGATCCAGCCTATTTCGCTAGATGTTTTAGAAAAGAATTTGGATCAGCACCCTCTGACTTTATGAACCGAAAAGTATCATAAACATTTCATCTAGTTTAGAGATTGCCTCAATTTTTATATCGAATTGATTGATTTCAAGTCCTTTGAGATTGTATTTTGAAATAAATATTTTTTTAAATCCTAGTTTATCGGCTTCTAATATTCGTTGTTCAATTTTATTAATGGCTCTTACTTCACCTCCAAGACCAACCTCAGCAGCAAAGCAAATATCGTTTCTTATCGGTTTATCTTCATAAGACGACACAATTGAGGCAACCACCGCCAAGTCAATCGCTGGATCTTGGACTATCAACCCACCTGCCACGTTCAAGAAAACATCTTGCATACCTATTCGGAATCCGCCTCTTTTTTCCAAAACTGCTAGCAACATATTCAATCTTTTAGCATCAAAGCCTGTACTACTTCGCTGAGCAGTTCCATAAGTGGCTACACTCACAAGAGACTGAATTTCAATTAATAACGGGCGGTTTCCTTCAATCATAGCACCAATTGCTATGCCACTCAGTTCAGTATCTCTTTGTGATATTAGTATCTCAGACGGGTTACTTACTTGCCTTAAACCACTAGCATTCATCTCATAAATACCTAGCTCTGAGGTACTTCCAAATCTATTTTTGGTTGTTCGCAATATTCGATAAGCCATATGCCTATCTCCTTCAAATTGCAAAACGGTATCCACCATATGCTCCAATACTTTAGGGCCCGCCAACGAACCATCTTTAGTGATATGTCCAATCAAAAAGACAGGCACGCCACTTTCCTTGGCATATTTCATCAGTTCGGTGGCACACTCTCTGACTTGAGAAACACTCCCAGCCCCACTTTCAACCAATGAACTTGATAAGGTTTGAATAGAATCAATCACCAAAATGGTGGGCTCTAATAGCTCAATTTGTTTGAAAATATTTTGAATAGAAGTTTCGGCCAGAATATAGCAATTATCATTAGTAAGTTCCAACCTTTCGGCCCGCATCTTTATTTGCGAAGCGCTCTCCTCACCAGAAACATATAGAATTTTATTCGTTTTGAGGCCTAATGCAATTTGCAACATCAAAGTTGACTTTCCAATGCCTGGTTCGCCCCCGATTAAAACCAACGAGCCCATCACAATTCCACCACCCAAAACACGGTTCAGTTCAGCATCTGTTGAAAGGATTCTCTCTTCAACCGACCATTCGATTTGTGAAATCACTTTGGGTTTCTCGACTATTTTGGGATTAGAGTTTTGCCTCCATCCTCCCCTTTCAGTGTCGTCTTTCTGAATTACTTCCTCAGCAAATGTATTCCATTCGTTGCAAGTGGGGCATTTACCTAACCATTTAACAGCCTGATGGCCACAATTTTGACAGAAAAATAAAGATTTAGATTTGGCCAATTGGAGTAATAATTAATTAAATTTTAATATCAATTGAATGCTATTTGAATTTATTTTGCGTTATAGTTTTGACTTTTTTAAACTAGAAATTGTAAAGAAATATTAACATTAAATGCTAAAATTAATTTAAAATAAAAACAAATATTCATTTTTAAGTAAATAATAATTAATCTCAACCCAAATAAAATTTCAACTCCCCAAATACAACTAATATTCAGAAGCCTTAAGCAAACAATCATATATCAATAAAACTCACAAACAAATATGAAAACCAACTCAATTCTAATTTTAAGTTTATTACTTATTTCAACCTCATTATTTTCGCAAAATGCTTTTGAAATAGGTTTAAAAGGTGGCCTTAATTTGGCACAATTAAAAACTGGCAAGTTTATCACCACTCCACTAAAAGATGGCCAACCTTGGAGCTATAATGGACAAGTCTTGAAAGACAACCTAACGCAGAGTTATGATACCCGCAAAGGCTCAGTATTTGGCATTTACACTAGATTCGGTCGTAAGTTATACTTTGGCCCCGAATTGTATGTAGCTACAAAAGGTGGGACAATTGACCTCACCAAAACCAACACGAATGATCCGTCTGGTCCTAAAATCTTTGAAGCGATACGGGTTTCCTATACAAACATTGACCTACCACTCTTGATTGGCTACAGAATGCTCAGAATATTGAGAGTAAATGCAGGTCCTGTTGCGTCATTCAATGTGGGTTCAAACCAAAAATTAGCCGAAGCTTTAAAGTTTTATTCAAATAACAACATTTCAGATAGCTTTAAAAAAGCTTCCTATAGCTATCAAGTGGGAGCTGGCTTAGATGTACTAAAATTTGGTCTGGATGTGCGCTATGAGGGAAGTTTGTCAGAAGTAACTACTATTCAATTGGAAGGAACTGAGTTTGCACCAAAAGCTAAAGGCTGGTTAGTAACCTTATCATATAGATTATTGTAATATTCGTTTAAAAAAATCTATTTAAAAACAAAAAAGCATCGAAATTCGATGCTTTTTTTTGATTACCTAACCATTTATTTACTTAAACTTATCTTTTTAATTTTGAAAATAATTATGCATGCTAATTAAAGACAAAAACTCCTTTTTCTTTCTTCTCGACACTTCAGCCTTTAGGCCATTAGTCATCACCAAAGTAAGTTCATCATTCATTTCTTGAAACTTAATATGATTGATATTGACCGAGTAGGATTTATGGATTCGAACAAAAAATAGTTGCTGCAAATCATCCAATATAGTATGCATTGTTTTACAAAGCAGTTTTTTGGAGCCATTGGCCATATAAATCCAAGTATAATTACCATTTCCTTTAAACAAAACTATGTCGCTGGCTTTCAGATTGTAGTTTTTTGTTATCGTGCTGTTTTTCAATTCTTGTAAATTTTGCATTTTTTTAACTATTTAATTGGGTTTAGTAATTCTCAATTGATTAATTCAAAAAGTGATTCCTAATAATCGTTTTGAAATCATAAAAACGTTCGGTAAAAAAACTTTTGAAAACGGTTTAGTTTGAATACAAATGCCATTTTCTGATACAAAGGAAATAGATAATTGAAAGGCAAAACAGAGCAAAATTTCCTAAAATTTTAATTCAGGTATTTTTACGGGCCATTTCAAATATTCTTATAAAAATTGTATTTCCCCTTATCGTTTATGGGATATTTTTTTATTTAAAAACCATCAAATTTTAATAATTACATGAGAATTGGCTAACTTTGTGGTGTAAGGGCATTTATAAAAAGGCTTGCTGAAAAGATGGCAATTTGTTTTATGAATTATCTGAAATTCATGTATTAAGCAATGACGGAGCAAATAGAAGAAGTAAAACTTCAAATACAATCATTTGGAATTGAAAACAGGGATGATCTTGAAGCATTTAGACTCAAATTCATTTCAAAAAAAGGTTTGGTTACCGAACTTTTTGACCAACTCAAAACCCTAGCTCCTGAAAACAGAAAATTCGCAGGTAAAGATTTAAATGATCTTAAAAATTTATCTCAAAACAAATTTGATAGCGCATTAGAACAATTAGAAGGGAAAATCTCTGATGAAATTAAACCAAATTTTGATCTTACTTTACCCACTACACCTAATATTTTAGGTACTGCCCATCCGATTAGTATCGTAAAAAGAAGAATAATCGAAATATTTGAAAGAATGGGGTTTAATGTTTCTGAAGGCCCAGAAATAGAAACGGATTGGTACAATTTTTCAGCACTAAATTTTCCTGATAATCACCCTGCCAGAGAAATGCAGGATACTTTTTTCATCGAAAAAAATAAGGACAATACTCAAGAAGATATATTATTGCGAACCCATACTTCAAATGTGCAAATCCGCTTGATGGAAAACTCAAAACCTCCCATTAGGAGCATAATGCCCGGTAGAGTGTTTAGGAACGAAGCCATTTCAGCGAGAGCCCATTGTTACTTTCACCAAGTGGAAGCACTTTATGTGGATAAAAATGTGAGCTTCAAGGATTTGAAAGATACGCTCTATCATTTTTCAAAAGAAATGTTTGGAGCGCACACAAAAGTGCGGTATCGCCCTTCTTTTTTCCCATTCACTGAGCCAAGTGCCGAGATTGATATTTCTTGCCTAATCTGCAAAGGAAAAGGATGCAATGTTTGCAAGCATACAGGCTGGGTCGAAATAGCCGGTTCTGGTATGGTTGACCCAGCCGTATTGGAAAATGTAGGCATTGACTCAAGCCAATATTCGGGTTTTGCTTTTGGTATGGGTATCGAAAGAATTACAATGCTGAAATATCAAGTGAATGATTTGCGTTTGTTTACTGAAAACGATATTAGATTTTTAAGACAATTTCAAGGGTTATAATCAAAATATTATCGTATATTCCCTCCAACCCAATTTTATAATTATTAAAACCAAATAAAATTAGCATTTTCAGCCACATAATAGTTGGGGCTAATAATTGCATAAATCAAAATAAAATGAATATCATAGAATCAATCAAAGAAGATATAAATAACGAATTAATGAGTGCTTTGGCAACAGCCAATACCGAAACAGTTGAAAAAACAAAGATTACTGTTGAAACTTCCATTACTTCCTTGCTTTTGGCATTTATGAAAAGGGCTTCTACAGAAACTGGCTTGCACTTATTACATAGCCTTACCAACGCTGGCAATTTCACTTTACTAAACCCAGCTGATATAACATTTTCGCAAGATAAAATAAATAAACTGGCTGACGAAGGCAATGCCTTAATCAGCAAAATAATTCCAGACAAAAAAAGTCCCCTCATCACTTTCGTTTCTTCCTATTCTGGTGTAAGAAATGCCTCTGCAAACCGTACAAATGGTATTATTACCTTGATGGTACTGAATAAACTGAAGCAAGTATCTGCCGCAAAATCGCTAGATCTTGGTGGACTAGCAGAATTATTTGCAGACCAAAAGGATTTTTTAGTAGAAACTGCCCCGAAAAATCTTATTGAAAAGCTCTCGCAGCATATTGGTTTAGGCAATTTGATAAGCTTGGGAAGTTCTATTATCACTACCAGTGCTTCTTTAAATACCAAAAATGAAAGGGAGAAAAATAAAATTACTGAAGCGAGCACCAGGTACCCCAATAATGAAACTCAAAATAGTAATGGCGGATTTAATATTAAAAACTGGATTATTCCATTAGCGTTTGGCGCATTGATAATAGGTCTAATTGGATTTTATGCCTATAATCAATTTACCGATACAGATAGCGGTGAAGAAGTAGCCACAACAGATAGTCTTGTCAATATAAATTCCACAACATCAGCAGATTCAGCAAGAAATGCGAGTGCCAATTCTGATACAAATAAAAGTAGTAAAGATACTCTTTTAGTAGAATTAGAGGAACAAACTTTGCCAAATGGCCAGAAGCTGACTTTGGAAAAAGGGAACTTGGACTATAAAGTTTTTAACTTTTTAAGCGATACCACCGTAGAAAGCAATAGCAAAAAAATTGTTAGCAATAGCCCATCTTTCCAAGATACAGATATTGAATTGATAACTGAGTCCTCAGAAATTTATGATAATATTGGCACAATTATGAAAGCTTTTCCACAATCAAGGCTTAAAATTACGGTGAATGATTATATTGGAAGTGATAGCACTTATGAAGTTACCAGAACTAACAAGAAGGCATTTGCTATTAAAAAAGTGTTGTTGAACAAAAGCATTCAACCCATCAGAGTGGATGCAGTGGGTAGGCTCAACAGAACAAACATAACCGATGCCTTAAGAGCTAAAGAAGTTGAGTTGACTATTATGAAAAAATAAAATAGCAATTTCTTTCGTTTTAGCTAAATTAAATCCTAAATTTAATTACAATTTTACACTTTAAAGTTTTCAATAAATGAAAAAAATACTAATTGTACTTTCTTTAACATTTTTAAGTATTTCTTACTTAAAGGCTCAGGATGAAATATTGGTGAGAGATTGTATTAATAATTATTTAGATGGGATTACCAAAGGTGATACTTCAATGCTAAATAGAGCTTTTCATTACCAAGCCATGTTGCGGACCATTAACGCCTCCACTGGCAAAATGTTAGAGTTTCCTGTCAAAACATTTGTCTCAAGAACCCCTCAAGGCGGTATTCAAGCGAAAACAAAAATCATTTCATACAGCTTAATAGGGCAAGCAGCATTTGCATCAATCGAGCTAGCATTTGCTGACTTTAAATATGTAGATTATCTGAGCCTTTTGAAATTTGGAAATGACTGGAAAATAGTTTGTCGGGTATTTTCAAAAGCAGATTTAAATGCTGTTGCAACAAATGTTGGAGGCGGAGCAGCCTTATCAACTACAGCAAAAAAAGGAGTAAAGGCTAAACCTAAATCTGACGATGGCTGGTAAAAATATTGCTTAATCTACAGAAAAACCCAGTTGATATAAAAAAAACTAGAGTTTTTATTTTTTTTATCTAAAAAAGTACTAATTTTATTATTAAAATTAAGTACTTTTTTTTGTTATGTTAGATTGCTAAAACTCACCTATTAAATTTTATGCCGTATGAAACGAATTGAAGACAGAATAAGAGTTCTGGTTGCAGAGAGAGGTATAACCCTGTTACAACTTGCTCACAAATCTAAAATTACTGAATCAACTCTCCACGCTATTTTGAATAGAAACGATGCCAAATATTCTCAACTAAGAAGAATGGCTCAAGTTTTATCTGTATCCCCTTCTTTTTTAGTCGGCGAGCATGAAGACCCAGAGATTCCATCAGCCGAACTTCCTAACGGTCACGTAAATATTAAGACCGAAAAATTGATTCAATTACAACAGCAAATCATTGATTTGCAAGAAAGAATATTGAATAACAATTAAATTTCCACTATTCTTATTGTTTTAAAAACATCTTTTATAGCCCCGGTGGCTATTTTAATTTATCTCTACGCCGTTTAGCAAATTTAACTGCATTCATAATTATTATTGAAAAAACCAGTAAAATCGATAATGCCCAAAGCCAGTCGATTGAGTTTTTTAAAACTACGAGAAACACAATTGCAAATAATAAAATGGTGGCTACTTCATTCCAAAGTCTTAATTGAAAAGAAGTAAATCTAAATCTATTCATCTGGAATTCGGACATTAATTTTTTGCAAAAAAAATGGTAAATAATCACCATCAGGACAAAAGCAAGTTTCAGCAACATCCAGCTCTCCGATAAAAAACCTTGGTTCAAATAAATCATATAACTACCTGATAGTAAAGTAAGTACCATTGCAGGTGTCATAATTGCTTTGTATAAAAGATTCTGATATCTATTCAATTCTTTCTTAATAATTGTAGAATCAGGCTCAGGTTTATCATGCGCTTCTCTATGGTAAACCAACAACCTTGGCAGATAAAATAATCCAGCAAACCAACTGGTGATGAAAATAATATGAGTAGCTTTTATGTGTAAATAGTCCATTTAATAAATATAAGTCTAAAGTTTTATTTTTAAGATTAATCTTATTTTGATCACAAAAATAACTCAATGAAACTGAATTGTAATCGCTATGAAATTAAAATACGAATTATCTATCTTCAAAAGCTTCAATTGACTTGAACAATATTCATAAAGCGCTCAGCGAAGTATTGCTTGCTTGCAAAAACAGCTAAAACAACGAACATTCAGACATTATGACAGAAAAATTGCTTTAAAAAATTGAAAATCAGGACAATATTTCAGCTTTTTAGGCTTTGGATGTAGTTTTGAAGAAACACTTGATATATAACACTATTCATATGGATTTAAATAATTTAACAACCAAGGCTCAGGAAGTCATACAAAAAGCGGCTGAAATTGCCACTGAAAATGGCCAACAAATGATAGAAAATGGTCATTTATTATTGGCTATTTTAGAAGACGACGACAATACAGCAAAATACTTGTTGAAAATTAATGAGGAAGCTAGTTTTGCTTTTAAAAACAGCGTTAAAGAAATTGTAAACAAATATCCAAAAGTATCTGGAGGTAATAATCAACCTTATATCGGCAATGATTTACAAAAAACACTTACTGGGGCCAATAAATTGGCAAAGGAATTCGGCGATGAGTTTGTAAGTGTGGAAATGTTGCTATCAGCCTTATTGCATAACCATGATACAATTGCGAATTTGTTAAAATCAAAAATTACAGAAAAAGATTTAAGAAAAAATATTCAAGAGCTAAGAGGAAACAAAAAAGTGGAAAACCAAAATGCAGAAGCAACTTATAAGTCGCTAGAGAAATATTCAAGAAATTTAAATTTATTGGCAAAATCTGGAAAAATTGACCCAGTAATAGGCAGAGACGATGAAATCAGGCGAGTTTTGCAAATTTTGTCAAGAAGAACCAAAAATAATCCAATGCTTATCGGTGAGCCTGGTGTAGGGAAAACGGCAATTGTGGAAGGCCTGGCACAAAGAATTGTGCAAGGGGATGTGCCTGAAAATCTTAAAGAAAAAATACTAATTTCGTTAGACATGGGTCTTCTTGTGGCGGGGGCGAAATACAAAGGCGAATTTGAAGAAAGGCTAAAAGCTGTAATCAAGGAGGTGACTGATTCAGATGGACAAATCATCTTATTCATTGATGAAATTCATACTTTGATAGGTGCAGGAAGTGGTGGTGAAAGTGCAATGGATGCCGCCAATCTTTTGAAACCAGCTCTAGCGAGAGGTGAACTGCATGCCATTGGAGCCACCACATTGAAAGAATATCAAAAATACATTGAGAAAGATAAAGCACTGGAAAGGCGGTTTCAACAGGTAATAGTGGACGAACCAGCCGTAAGTGATGCCATTTCGATTCTCAGAGGCATCAAACAAAAATATGAATTGCATCATGGAGTAAGAATTAGCGATGATGCAGTGATTGCTGCTGTTGAATTATCAAGTCGTTATATATCAGAGCGTTACCTACCTGATAAAGCAATTGACCTTATGGATGAAGCAGCTGCAAAAATGAGATTGGAAATTGATTCTGTTCCCGAGGAAATAGATGATGTACAGCGCAGAATTATGCAGCTAGAGATCGAAAGAGAAGCAATTCGTCGGGAAAATAATAAGGAAAGAGAAAATATTATCAGTAAAAATCTGGCCGAACTTAATGAATCAAAAAATGAACTGATGGCCAAATGGAAAACAGAAAAGTCTGAATTAGAGGATATTAGAAAAGCAAAAGAGGAAATTGAAAAATTGAGAGAGGAAGCCATAGTAGCGGAGCGACAAGGCGACTATGGCAAGGTGGCAGAAATCAGATACGGCAGGTTGTTGGAAGCTGAAAACAAATTAAAAGAAAATCAACAGAAAAAAGAAGCTAATGTGCAAGAAAACAGGATGTTACAAGAAGAAGTAAAGCCTGAAAACATTGCAGAAGTAGTAGCAAAATGGACTGGGATTCCGGTAACCAAAATGCTTCGTGGAGAGCAAGAAAAACTGTTGCACTTAGAAGTTGAATTAGGCAAAAGAGTAGCAGGCCAAGAAGAGGCCATTGGTGCCATTGCCGATGCGGTAAGGCGCTCAAGAGCCGGGCTTCAAGACCCGAAACGACCGATAGGTTCATTCATTTTTTTGGGAACAACGGGAGTGGGTAAAACAGAAATTGCAAAAGCTTTAGCTGAATATTTATTTAATGATGAAAATGCTCTCATCAGAATTGACATGAGTGAATACCAGGAAAGACATGCCGTAAGTAGGCTGGTAGGCTCGCCTCCAGGCTATGTGGGTTATGATGAAGGTGGTCAATTAACGGAAGCAGTTCGTAGAAAGCCTTATTCAGTCATATTATTTGACGAAATTGAAAAAGCCCATTCTGACGTATGGAATATTCTACTTCAAGTGCTGGATGATGGGCGCTTAACAGATAATAAAGGCCGAATTGCCAATTTTAAGAATACTATCATTGTAATGACCTCGAATATCGGTAGTCATATCATTCAGGAAAGAATGGCCGAAATGGAAGACTGGAATAGTCATTTGGTAATGGAACAAACCAAAGAAGAGGTAATGGAACAACTGAAAAAAGTTGTGCGACCTGAATTTTTGAATCGAGTAGATGAAATAATAATGTTTGAACCCTTGAACAAAAGCAATCTTAGAAAAATTGTGGAGATTCAATTCAACCATGTAAAGGAGAGATTGATGGAACAAGGCATCACCATTGAGGCAACTGACGAAGCCTTACAAACCTTAGCATCAGAAGGTTATGATCCACAATATGGCGCAAGACCATTGAAAAGGGTTATTCAGAAAAGAGTATTAAACACTTTATCAAGAGAAATTTTAGCCAATAACCTCAATAAAGGGCAAGTAATATTGATGGATATCAACAAAGAAGGAGAAATTATTTTTGAAAATGTGTAATTGAGTGAAACAACATATCGGACAAAGTCTTCCTGTCGAAGGGAGGCTTTGTCCGAGTTTTTTTATTACAATCCAAGTTGATTTGAATCTTATTAAAACCCAAACTATTGAACTCTAAAAAATTTATAGAACAAAAGCGATTCAAAAT
Organism: Bacteroidota bacterium; assembly: GCA_040385875.1. Taxonomy (GTDB): domain Bacteria; phylum Bacteroidota; class Bacteroidia; order Cytophagales; family Spirosomataceae; genus JANMZR01. Next base: position 8,433 of record JAZKGO010000032.1, on the reverse strand, counting down.
TTAATTTTATGTTTATATTTGGATAAAACTATCGTTTTATAAAATGCCCTTAAAAAAAATCACTAAAGACGAAATCCTTAGAATATCTTTAGATGTTTTTAGGAAAAACGGCTATCATCATACAGCCATGTCTGACTTGGCTCGTGCTTGTAATCTTCAAAAAGGTAGCTTTTACCACTATTTTGATAGTAAAGAATTGCTAATGCATGCTGTGCTTCAAAATACCCTAGATAATTTGAAAACCAACATTTTCCCAATTGCTGATAGTGCTGAGCCTGCTCGTGACCGTATGGAGCAACTTCTAAAAACGTTTTCAAAAATGATGTTAATGAATGAAGGCGGCTGTATTTTGGGCAATACCACCATGGAAACTGCCTATTCTATTCCTGAATTTAAGCCAACATTGCAGGCAATATTTGACGGCTGGATTGCCAGTTTAAAGAAAATATATTTGGGCAAGTTTTCAGAAGAAACTTCTCAACGAATGGCTGAACAAACCGTTATGGAATTCGAAGGAGCAGTAATGCTCACAAAAATTTATGGTGGAGACAGGTTTTTCCGGGATTGCTATTCACGAGTGATGAGTAGATTCTAAAAATGTAAAATCAATTTCCAGAATGGATTCCATTTATTTATTGCTTTTATTATTAATGTTAATTGCATTCCTATATTCCTCGGTGGGTCATGGAGGTGCTAGCGGCTATTTGGCGGTAATGGCTATGATGGGCATTGCACCCATCTTAATGAAGCCATCAGCTTTAGTAATGAACCTCGCCGTTTCATTATTTTCATTTATTGGCTTTTATAAAGCGGGCTATTTCCGACTCAAATTATTTTTACCATTTGCGATAGCCAGCATCCCATTTGCATTTTTGGGTGGTACAATCACTCTTTCCGATTCTATTTATAAAAAAATATTGGCCGCTTGCATACTCACTTCAATCATCAGGTTAGTGTATCAATTCAACAAAACAGATGAAACCGTACGACCCATTCCAATTTGGGCAGGCTTGCTTTCTGGTGGTCTTATTGGCTTACTTTCTGGAATGATAGGTATTGGCGGGGGTATTATTTTAAGTCCATTGATGCTTTTGATGCGCTGGGCAAGTCTAAAAGAAACGGCAGCGGTTTCGGCACTTTTTATTTTTGTAAACTCATTATCGGGTCTTTATGGCCAAGTCCAGAAAGGAGGCATTCACCTCACAGATAACCTACAATATGCGCTTATAGCCACCATAGTGGGAGGCCTTTTGGGCTCTTATTACGGAAGTCAAAAGTTTAATGTCCCAACTTTGAGGTACTTATTATCGATAGGTCTCCTTATCGCATGTATTAAATTGGTTTTTACATAATGTCAATTCTAAATCTGAAATAAGAATATGCAGTCAGACGCTAAAACTCCGGATGAATATATTGCTAACTTAACAGCAGATAGAATGGCGGTTATGAGCAAAATCCGATCTACTATTTTAGAGAATATTCCGCAGGGATTTAAAGAAGAGATGGGCTATGGGATGCTGGGATATGTAGTGCCTCATTCAATATTTCCAGCGGGCTACCACTGTGACCCCAAACTCCCGTTACCTTTCCTTAGTTTGGCTTCTCAAAAAAACTATATTTCATTTTATCACATGGGATTATATGCAGAATCAAATTTACTCGATTGGTTTACTTCAGAATATTCCAAAACTGGCTATAAGCTTGATATGGGAAAATGCTGTGTTCGTTTCAAAAAAATGGATAAAATCCCCTATGAGGTATTAGGTGAGTTGTCTAAAAAAATAACTGTAAATGAATGGATTGAGATTTATCAAAAAAATTATTTGCGTTAACTTTAGTCAAAAGATAGAACTGGATAAAAATTCATCCAAAACAAATTAATATTACTAAACTTATTTTTAAAACAGAAAATGGAAAAATCAAGAAGAGAATTTTTACAAAAAATAACGCTTGCTTCTACAATTATCCCCTTTGCAAATATGGAAAGCAAGGGAAACTATGAGGGGAAAAAATTGAGAGTAGCCCTCATTGGTTTGGGCAGTTATGCCACCAATCAGGTATTGCCTGGCATCCAAAAATCAACCATGTGTGAGTTGGGAGGAATTGTTACGGGCACACCAGCTAAAAAAGAAAGTTGGATGGCTAAGCATAATTTAGCAGAAAAAAATTGTTATAATTACCAAAATTTTGATGAAATAAAGAATAATCCTGACATCGATGCGGTTTATGTTGTTTTACCCAATTCGATGCATAAGGAATACGCAATCAGGGCCGCCAAGGCAGGCAAACATGTAATCTGCGAGAAACCAATGGCTCTGAATGCTAAGGAAGCTAGAGAAATGATAGCCGCTTGCAAAGCCGCTGGAGTTACTCTTTCAATCGGCTATCGACTTCATTATGAGCCACATACAAAAGAAATAATGCGGCTAGCCAAAGATCAAGATTACGGCAAAATAAAATTTGTGGATGGTAAATTTGCCTGGAAAAACCGTGATCCAAAAGCTTGGAGAATGAACAATCAATACTCTGGCGGTGGAGCTTTTATGGATGTGGGAATCTATTGCATTAATGCCAGTAGGTATGCCACAGGTGAAGATCCCATATCGGTAACGGCTCAAGCTATTAAAACCGAGCCTGAAATATACAGAGATATTGAGGAAACCATGCAATGGCAACTCAATTTTCCAAGTGGGGCGGTAGCAAGGGGTACGAGTAGTTATGCCTTTAATTGTCATAAACTTGCCGTCCATTATGAAAAAGGAAATTTGGAAATGGAGCCAGCCTATGACTACGGCCCTATCAAAGGCAAAACCCATAAAGGTCCGATGGAGTTTCCGCATACTCACCATCAAACTTTACAAATGGACGGAATTGCCGACTCTATTTTAAATAACAAGCCTTTGCGAACTCCCGGTGAAGAAGGCTTAAAGGATATGATAATCATGGATGCCATCGTAAAAGCCTCTAAAACAGGAAAAGTAGTTCCTATAGTTTATTCGTAAGAAAATCAGATTTTCATTGAAAGGTGTTGATTTTCAACACCTTTTTTTTATTTATGGCAGTTTAAGATATCATATCAATTTGCAATTAATAAATGTGTGCAAGGAAAGACCCCAAATAGAGCGGATAATTAATTTTTAAGCTTAAAGCGTGTGGCTTGTGTGAAGAAAAAATTAATTATCTTTATTTGGGGCGTCCTTTTTTTGGTTCGTTTTTTTGGACGAGCAAAAAAATGAACAAAGGCCTAAGAGCTTTTTCAACGAATTATTATCAATCAAAAGATAGCATTTTATTTTTAACTAAGTAGCAAAATAATTTCAAATTCAATTTAACCAAAATGAATAACCTCATTAGTGAGCTAAGGATCAGAATTAATACTTTACCTAATTCCTTTTTGAAATATTCTGAAGTTGAACTTCAATACAAATCAAGCCCTGAAAAATGGAGCAAAAAGGAAATACTAGGCCATCTTATTGACTCCGCTCAAAACAACATCAGACGAATAGTAGTTGGCCAATATAGAGAAAAAGAAAGAATTGTATACGACCAAAATAAATGGGTTCAAGCGGCTGAATATCAACATTATAACAGTAAAAATCTAATTCAATTTTGGGCTATGATCAATGAACATTTTTGCATACTATTGGAAAATTTACCTAATAGTAGCTATACCACTCTAACGGATTGGGGGCATGATACCTCCGAATATGTTAGTTTAGAATTTGCCGCCAAAGACTATCTGCGACATATGGATCATCATATTAAACAAATGAATTTGTAAAGTATTTGTTTAGAAACTTATAGTTTATTAGTTTTACAAAACGAACGTTTTATAAAAAATGCAATATGAATAAGCAAGAAATATTAGACCAATTAAAAATCCAAAAAGAAAGAGTATTGGAAATTCTTCAAAATTCTGATGAAACAAAATTTTATCAACCCAAAGGCGAAAAATGGAGTCAAGCGGAACATATTGAACATTTGATTAATTCCATAAAGCCGCTCAATTTGTTATTTTCACTCCCAAAAATATTAATGACATGGAAATGGGGTAAACCCAATCGTGGTAGCAGAACTTATGACGATTTAGTAAAAAGATATTTAGAAAAACTTGCCGTAAGACCCTTCCAAGGCAACAACCCATTTGGCCCCAAAAAAGATAAAAACTATACTAAAGAACAATTAATAAGTTTATTTTCAAGTAATTATGAAAAGTTAGCTCAGAAAATTGAGAAAGGCTGGACAGAAGAACAATTGGAAAAATATTTGATTCCTCATCCATTATTAGGTAAGTTAACCGTTCGAGAAATGCTAATGTTCACCGCTTATCATACGCAACACCATGAAAAGGCATTGTAATTGTAAAGTAAAATAAATAGCAAAAGCAAGGTATTATCAAATATTGCAACCACCAAATAAAGCCTGACAGAACCAACATCCATCTAATAAAATTTGAACTGGCATTTTAATGGGCTTATTTTGCATAAATTTGGTATTTAATCCCAAATGAAAAATCAAAATAACAATTAGAATGAAATATTTACTTAGCTTTTTTCTTATCTGCCTTCATGCAATAATCACCATTGCCCAAAGCACCAAAGCCCCCTCCTATCCACTTATTACACATGACCCCTATTTCAGTATATGGTCAAACTCGGACCAGCTCACTGATTCACCCACCAAACATTGGACAGGATCGGAACATTCACTCATGGGGTATTTGGAAGTGGATGGTAAAAATTATAGGTTTTTGGGCAGCAAATCTGATGAATATTATAACATTCTTCCAGCGGGTGATACAGAAAATTATTTAGCTCAATATACTGAAAGCCAGCCAGATAAAAGCTGGAATTCCTCCTCTTTTGATGACTCAAATTGGAAAACTGGCTCAGCTCCTTTCGGAAATATTGAGGGAGTCTCCAAAACGCTGTGGAAAAGTCGTGATATCTGGATGCGTCGGGCATTCACTTTAGAAGATACTAATTTAGATGGAGCCTTATTGAAATTACAATATGATGATGACGTAGAGGTTTTCTTGAACGGTGATTTGGTATATACAGCCAATTGTTGTGCTGGCAAATATAAACTGCTTCCTCTCACCTCAGAAATGAAGTCGAAATTAAAAAAAGGCAAAAACCTGTTGGCAATCCATGTGGTCAATACTGGAGGTGGAGCATTGTTAGATGTGGGTATCGTTAAAAAAATTATTCCAGTGGTGAATACTAACCAATTAGTGGCCACCCAAAAATCAGTAAAACTGAATGCTACGCAAACTATTTATGATTTCAGTTGCGGTAAAATAAACCTTGAACTAACCTTCACTTCTCCTTTACTTATCAATAATTTGGAGATTATGGCTCGCCCTGTTTCTTATATTGCCGCCAAAGTAAAGTCTACTGATGGCAAAATTCATCAAGTGAAAATCAGTTTGACAGCATCTACTGACATCGCTTCAAATACCCCTTCACAAGAAATGAAGGCCAATAGATATGAGCAGAGTGGATTGAAAATATTAAAAGCTGGCACCACTGAACAGGCTATTTTAAAGAAAAAAGGTGATGATTTACGAATTGATTGGGGCTATATGTACTTAGCAACCATAGCCTCCGATAATGTGAGGCAAGGCCTTATCGACAATGGTTCAGAAAATAATTCAAATGAAATCACAGGCAAAAGTTTGAGTCTGAAAACTGACGTAAACTTAGGCAAAATAGGCTCCACAGCAAAGGAGCAAGTATTTATGTTGGGCTATGACGACCTGTATTCGGTGCAATATTTTGGTAAAAACTTGCTACCCTGGTGGAAAGAAAAGGGTTCAAGCATTGAAAATGAGTTGAGCTTAGCTGCAAAAGATTATCAATCAATTATAGCTCAATGCAAAAAAATAAATCAAACCATTTACAATGAGGCGCTAAAAGCTGGAGGTGAAACTTACGCTAAACTTTGCGAACTGGCTTATCGTCAGAGTATTGCGGCACATAAATTGGTCAAAAGTCCAGAAGGTGAGATTCTGTTTTTATCAAAAGAGAACTTTAGCAATGGCTCTATCAACACGGTAGATGTTACCTATCCTTCCGCACCGTTATTTTTATGTTACAACCCAGCCTTATTGAAAGGCATGCTCAACGGCATTTTTTACTATAGCGAAAGCGGGAAATGGACTAAACCTTTTGCTGCACACGACTTGGGGACTTACCCACTTGCAAATGGCCAAACCTATGGAGAAGATATGCCTGTGGAAGAATGTGGCAATATGATTATCCTAGCAGGTGCGATTTGTAAAGCAGAAAATAACATGGATTATGCCAAAAAACACTGGAATACCCTAACCATTTGGGCCGATTATTTGAGTAAAAATGGATTTGATCCGACTAATCAACTTTGCACCGATGACTTTGCTGGGCATTTGGCACGCAATACTAATCTTTCGGTAAAAGCGATTGTAGCATTGGCTACTTATGCTGAAATGGCTCGTAAAATTGGCGAAATAGCTGTTGCCACACAATACGAAAGCCTTACCAAAAATTTTGTAAAAAACTGGATGGCAATGGCCAAAGACCACGACCATTATGCCCTCACTTTTGACAAAAAAGGAACCTGGAGCCAAAAGTATAACTTGGTATGGGACAAGGTTTTAAAGATGAATTATTTCCCAAAAGAAGTATTGGATAGTGAAGTAAAGTACTACCTCACCAAACAAAATAAATACGGTCTGCCACTCGATAGCCGAAGAGATTATACCAAGTCTGACTGGATCGTTTGGACCTCGGTTTTGGCCAATAACAAACAAGATTTTGAGGCTTTTATCAACCCTGTGTATCGATACGCCCTCGAAACAAAATCAAGAGTACCTATCAGTGATTGGCATGAAACCAAAACCGGATTGATGAGTGGATTTCAGGCTAGAAGTGTAGTGGCCGGTTATTTTATGAAAGTATTGGAAATGAAAATGAAATAATGATTTAAGAAGGTACTGATTATAAATATTGCTAATTAGGTGACCTATCCACAACAGGCCACCTATTTAACTCAACTTAATTTCGTCGTAATTCCGTAGCCGTCCCCCAACAGGCCACGACAATAACGGATCTTAATTTCGGCCTGCCAAGTGATAGGTCGAGGTGAAGCTTTTCTTTTGCCAAGTTATAACAAACAAAATAAAAACACTACCTCAATAGTGCAATGAAAAATTAGCAAAACACAATAAATTTTTAAACAACTCTAAACTTTTGTATATTTAAGTCTTATATTTCATGCATGGGTGGCAGTGAAAATATCAATGGCATGTGGGGAACGCTGAAACCCGACTAGATTCGTCACATAAACCCTAAATATAATGAAGACAAGTATTGTTACCACTATTGACCCCTCCGACAAATCAGCCCTAAAACGATTTATTTCATTGGAACGGAAATTAATGAAAGAGCATCCCTATTACATTTCTGAAATTGACGATGATGTGGCAAAGATACTGACCAAAAAGACGTTGGCGACTAAAGAATGGGGAATTGGATTGTTCGTTGTTTCAAAAGAGGGTGAAGATATAGGCCGTTGTGCCGCCATTATCAACAAGAAATTTCAAGCCCAAAAGCAAGCCAATGCCGGATTTATTGGATTTTTTGCTGCTGCGAAAGATTGTGAGCAGGAAGTGGCAGAAATGATAAAACATGCTGAAAATTGGCTAAAAGAAAGAGGGGTGACCAAAGTAATAGCTCCCGCTAATGGAGGCGCTCCAAACAGCATGGGCTTTTTGGCAACAGGTTTTGATGAAGACCCAATGTTTCCTTTCCCATGGTCGCCTGAGTACTACCCTAGCTATATTGAAAGTTTAAGCTATAAGCCTACTTATCCACTTTGGTATTACGAGGTTGATTTTAGATCTGCGAAATACCTTGAAGCAAAGAAAAAATATGCAAATAATGAGCTAGCATTGATTAGAACGATTTCAAAAAAGAATTGGAATAAAGACTTGGAAATAATTGCAGACTTACTCAATGAAATATTTGTGGATGAGTGGGAATTTACCCAAATGAGCCATGCTGAAACAATTGAGTTTTTCGGACCGATGAAAACCATACTGGCTCCACAACAAATACTGATCGCTGAAGTTAACGGTAAGCCAGTCGGCTTTTGCATTGCAATGCCCGATTTAACCCCTCTTTTCCGATCATTCAATGGTAGGGTTGGCCTAATAGCTATATTTAAATTGTTGACCAGAGCCAATAAGTTTAATAGAGCAGGAATATTGGGAATCGGGGTGAGCAAACAATTTAGAGGAAAAGGTTTGTCAAAGGCTATTGCCATGAAATTGTATAGCTATCACGAATCATTGGGGTTGAATAGCAGCTTATACTTTCCAGTAAATGAAAGCAATATGGACTCCAGAGGTTTTGCGGAATCAATCGGTGGAAAAGGACGTCTAATGTATCAGGT